>JAJZQS010000005.1:20000-48241 GCA_021806745.1 bacterium | reverse complement strand
CGGCGTCGGTCACTTGCAGGTCGACGGAGTCGGCGAGCCCCGCCTGAAGCCGGAAATCGACGGGGGCCCCGTGTCGGCTGGGGTTGGGGAAGGCGTAGGCGGCGCGCAGGAAGAAGGCGGTGGAGTTGCTCGGGGTTGTGGAGGCTCGCGCGGCGACGGCGGCGGACGAGACGGCGGGCGGCGGACTGAAAAGACCCGCCGCGTAGGATGAATCCGGCGGCGGAATCTTTCTTGCCGGGTTGTCGCGCAGCACTCGGTAGAGCGCCTTCCGGTAGTAGAGAGGCGTGGCGCTCGAAAAGTAGAGATCGTAAAGCGAGTCGGAAGGAGCCTGGGGGAAGGCCGGCGCGGCGCCGAGAAGAACGAACGCCAGCCAGGCGGCCCTCGGCTCGCGCATGCGAGCAATGTAAGCCGGGCCGCGGCCGTTGTCAAGGGGCGCGCCGGCGCCTAAATATGTAGAATGGCGCGCGAGGCCCTATCGTCCGACTTGAAACCGTAACGCGCGCGCGCTACGATGGGCGAAAGGACGCGGGAGAGTTTCCATGTCGAATCGATTTACGGAACGGGCGCAGCGGGTCATCTTGATCGCTCAGGAGGAAGCCAAGCGCCTCAACCATGACTACGTGGGCACCGAGCACATTCTGCTCGGCCTCATCGCGCTCGGCGAGGGAGTGGCCGCGCAGGTGCTGGCCAACCTCGGCGTCGACTTGCGCCGAGTGCGCACCGAGATCGAGAAGATCGTCGGCACCGGCGACAACGTGATGTTGCTCGGCGAGATCCCGTTCACGCCGCGCGCCAAGAAGGTCCTCGAGTACGCCGTCGAGGAGGCCCAGCACATGGGCCATTCGTATGTCGGCACCGAGCACCTCCTGCTCGGCCTCATCCGCGAGGAGGAGGGCGTGGCCGCGCGCGTGCTGGAAAACCTCGGGCTTCGCCTGGACGTGGTGCGCGAGGAGGTGCTCAATTTGCTGGGCGAAGGCCAGCAGCAGGGCGGCGGCAAGGAGGCCGCGGCGGGCTCGGGCTCCGGCTCGCCGTCGCGCGCCAAGTCCAAGACGCCGACGCTCGACGAGTTCGGGCGCGACCTGACCGCGATGGCGCGCGAGGGCAAGCTCGATCCCGTGATCGGTCGCGCCGACGAGATCGAGCGCATGATCCAGATTCTCGCGCGCCGCACCAAGAACAATCCCGTCTTGATCGGGGACCCCGGCGTGGGCAAGACCGCGATCGTGGAGGGCCTGGCGCAGAAAATCTCGTCGGCCGACGTGCCCGAGATCCTGCTCAACAAGCGCGTGCTCACGCTGGACCTGGCGCTGGTCGTGGCCGGCACGAAGTATCGCGGCGAGTTCGAGCAGCGGCTCAAAAACATCATCGAGGAGATCCGCCGCTCAAAGGGCACCGTCGTCCTGTTCATCGACGAGCTCCATACGGTCATCGGCGCGGGTGCGGCCGAGGGCGCCATCGACGCCTCGAACATGATCAAGCCCGCGCTGTCGCGCGGCGAGTTGCAGACCATCGGCGCGACCACGCTCGACGAGTACCGCAAATACATCGAGCACGATGCCGCGCTCGAGCGCCGCTTCCAGCCGATCGTCGTCGACCCGCCGTCGGTCGACGAGACCGTCGAGATCCTGCAGGGCCTTAAGGACAAGTACGAGGCGCACCACAAGGTCAAGTACGACGACGGCGCTCTCAAGGCCGCCGCCGAGCTCTCAGACCGCTACATCTCCGAGCGCTTCCTGCCGGACAAGGCCATCGACCTCATCGACGAGGCGGGCTCTCGCGCGCGCCTGCAGAGCTCGCAGACCCCCCCGCAATTCAAAGAGGACGAGGCCGAGATCGAGAAAGTGGTCAAGGAGAAGTCCGCCGCGATCTCGGGGCAAGAGTACGAGAAGGCCGCCCGCCTGCGCGATAAGGAGAAGGAACTGCGCAAGGCTCTGGAGGAGGCCAAGAAGAAGTGGCGCGAGAAGCGCGACCAGTCCACCCCGACGATCGCCTACGAAGACATCGCGGCGGTCGTGTCCAAGTGGACCGGCGTGCCGGTGACTGCGCTTACCGAGACCGAAACCGAGAAGCTCGTGCACATGGAGGAAAATCTCCACAAGCGCGTGATCGGCCAGGAGGAGGCGATCAAGACGATCTCGCAGGCCATCCGTCGTTCGCGCGCGGGCCTCAAGGACGCCAAAAAGCCCATCGGCTCGTTCATGTTCCTGGGCCCGACCGGAGTGGGAAAGACCGAGCTCGCGCGGGCTCTCGCCGAGTTCATGTTCGGCAACGAGGACGCGATGATCCGCGTGGACATGTCCGAGTACATGGAGAAATTCGCGGTCAGCCGGTTGATCGGCGCGCCTCCCGGCTACGTCGGCTACGAGGAGGGAGGCCAGCTCACCGAGGCCGTGCGCCGCAAGCCCTACTCGGTGGTTCTGCTCGATGAGATCGAAAAGGCCCATCCCGACGTCTTCAACATCCTGCTGCAGGTCATGGACGACGGCGTGCTCAACGACAACCTCGGCCATAAGGTTTCGTTCAAGAACACGATCGTGCTGATGACCTCCAACGTGGGCGCGCGGCTGATTTCCAAGGGCAAGTCGCTGGGATTTACCGCCGCCGACGCCTCGGAGCAGAACGAGCGCGACTATAAGAAAATGAAGGAGACGGTGATGGACGAGGTCAAGCGCGTCTTCAGCCCCGAGTTCATCAACCGCATCAACGACATCATCGTCTTCCACCCGCTCAGCGAGGCGGAGATGACGCAGATCCTGACGCTGATGCTGGGCCGCGTGCGCGCCAAGATCGAGGCGCAGGGCTACAAGATCGAGTTCTCCGAGGAGACCTCGAAGTTCCTGATCAAGACCGGCTTCGACGTCAACTACGGCGCGCGTCCGCTGGCGCGCACGATCCAGCGCTCGGTCGAGGATCCCCTGTCCGAGGAGATCCTGATGAAAAAATTCGACCCCGGCGCGACGATCTACGTGGACGTCGACGCGTCGCAGGAGAAGCTGGCCTTCTCCAAGAGTCCGGCCGTCAAGTCGGCCTGACGAGCGAGCGCTCCGCCCTCTGGCGGCGGGGCGCTCGCCGTGCTATCCTGACGACGGACCCCCGATGAGTCGAATTTCCGTCGACCGCAATCTTCGGCCCGGTTTCCTGCGTGCGCAGGGGACCACGCCCCTGTTGATTTCGGCGCTGGTGGTCGTGGCGCTGTCCTATGGGCTGGGCTACCGGCTGGACTGGTCCGAGGAATCGGGCGTCGTCGAAGACGAGGCGGAGTCCGCCGCGATTCCGGCGCCGGCGGCGTCTCGGGCCGTTTCCGCGCCGGTCTCGGCCGAGCCGGCGGCGCCTGCGCCTCCGGCCGCGCCCGCCCCGGGAATCCCTCCCGAGGCGGCGACGATCAAGGCTGCCGCCTTGGCGCCGGACCCGCGCGAGGCCGCCTGGAACAAGATGACCGCCCGCCTGCAGTCGCTGGCGGAGCATTATCCGGGACGGGTCGCGATCTACTTGAAGGATCTGCGCAGCGGACGCGTGTGGATGTATCATCCCGACGACTTGTTTCCTGCGGCCAGCCTGATCAAGGTCCCGGTGATGATCTCGGCGTTCTACCAGATCAAGGAGGGGCGTCTGTCGCTGGATGAGACCCTGCGCCTGACCCGGCAGGAGCGCGTGGGCGGTTCCGGTTCGCTGAAGTGGTGGCCGGACGGCTCGCGCCTGACGGTGCGCGAACTGCTGGTGCACATGATCAACGAATCCGACAACGTGGCCACGCGCATGCTCATCGACCGCATGGGTATGGGCTATGTACAGCGGCAGTTTCCGCGCATGGGCCTCCTTTATACGGGCATCTACGAGGACGGCATGAGCATCCGCGGAGGCCGGGTCAAGAACGAGAACTACACGACCGCCCGCGAGATGTCGATGCTGATGGAGAAGATCTACCGCGGCGAGGCCGTCGACCCCGAGTCGAGCGCGCTGATGCTGGCGATCCTCAAAAAGCCCAAGGCCGTGGCCTCGCGCCTGCAGAAAGGGATGCCCTCGAACTGGGAGATCGGCCACAAGACGGGACTGCTGCGCCAGGCCTGCCACGACTCCGCGATCTTTTTTACGCCCGCGGGCGACTACCAGATGACCGTGCTGACCGGCGACAACCGCACATATTCCCAGGCCAAGGATTTCATCACCGAACTCGCGCACGTGACCTTCGACAACTACGCGGGTCCGCGCTATCTCGCGCAGGCGCGCGCCCGCCGCGGACGACGACGCTGGCAATGAGAGCGTTGCTGTTGATCCTGACTTTGGCGGCGGGGGCCGCGCGCGCGCAAGACGACGCGCCGCTGCTGGTCCAGCCGCACCTGTTCGGCCTATACCTGGGCGACGGGCTGCGTGACGCGCGCCGCCGCCTGCCGCCTAGACGCGCCTGGCCGTATACGGATGACCGGCGGCTGGGGGTGAGGCGCTATCGGCTTGAAGCCGCCGACACGAAAGGCTTCCCGCCTCATCTGCACGCGCTGTATTTGGGCTTTCGCGACGGAGAACTCGTCGAAATCGAGGGCGTCTACGACGATGATTACTCGCGGCGCGAGACCTACGATCAATTGGCCCGCGACTACGAGCTCCTCTACGGCGTGCCGCATCAGTCGCAGGGGCGCTTCTGGTGGGACGACGGGCGCACCGTTTTACGCGTATTCCCCGCGGAGCTTCCCGCCGCCGCCGACGGCGCCGTCGTCTCCTCGGCGTCCGTGTCGTCCCCGGGGCCTTCCGTGCTGGCCTGGCGCACGGGCGTGCAGATTTTTCGCCGCTCGGTGTTCGCGCGCGGGCCGTGACAAGGGAACTTTTTCGGGGGGACGATCGTATGCTCTACGCCCCCTGGAGGGAGTTTTAGAGAAAATCGAACTTGTGTTCGATGACACCTTCTGTTATACTACCGCCCTTGGGCGCCGGGGCATAAGGCGCGCCGGGGAGGGAGACACCACTCAATGGCGAACATGGATGCCGGAAAATCGAAGGCCCTGGAGTTGGCGCTGGCGCAGATCGAAAAGGCTTACGGCAAGGAGGCCGTGATGAAGCTGGGAGACCGCGCGGCCAAGATCAAGATCGACGCGATCCCCACCGGCGTGCTCTCGCTGGACCTGGCGCTGGGCGTGGGCGGATTCCCGCGCGGGCGCATCATCGAGATCTACGGCCCCGAATCCTCGGGCAAGACCACGCTCGCGCTGCAGGCCGTGGCGCAGGCGCAGAAAGCCGGCGGCGCGGCCGCTTACATCGATGCCGAGCACGCGATGGACCCCGGCTACGCGCGCGCGCTGGGCGTCGACATCGACTCGATGCTCATCGCCCAGCCCGACTGCGGCGAGGAGGCGCTGGAGATCACAGAGAAGCTCGTGCGCTCTTCGGCGCTCGACGTCATCGTCGTGGACTCCGTGGCCGCGCTCGTTCCCAAAGCCGAGATCGAAGGCGAGATGGGCGACTCCCACATGGGCCTGCAGGCGCGCCTGATGAGCCAGGCCTTGCGCAAGCTGACCGCCGCCGTTGCGCAGAGTAAGTGCACGCTGATCTTCATCAACCAGATCCGCAACAAGATCGGCGTGATGTTCGGCAACCCGGAGACGACCACCGGCGGCCTCGCGCTCAAGTTCTACGCGACCATGCGCCTGGAAATCCGCCGCATCGAGAACATCAAGGAAGGCGATGTGGTCGTGGGCGCGCGCGCGCGCGTGAAGATCGTCAAGAACAAGGTCGCGCCGCCGTATCGCACCGCCGAGTTCGAGATGATCCACGGCTTTGGCGTCTCGCGCGAGGGCTGCCTGATCGACCTCGGCGTCGAGGCGCAGGTCGTGGAGAAGTCGGGCTCGTGGTTCCTCTACGACGGCGAGCGCCTGGGCCAGGGCCGCGAGAACGCGAAGGCCTACCTCAAGCACAACGCGGCCACGGCCGAGAAGCTGGAGAAGGTCCTGCGAGACAAGTATCTGGTCGTTCCCGTGGGCGAGCCCGCGGCGGACGAGGCGACCGAGACGGCCGAGGCGGAGCCGTCGGCGGAGAAGGTCAAGGCGGGACGCGGCAAAGCCTGAGTCCGTCCGCGCCGGAACGCGCCGCCGAGCCTTCGGGCTCGGCGGCGTCGTTTTCGGCGCGGCTTGGAATGTAGAATAGGACCGTGAGCGACGGCGAAGGCGAGGCGGCGCTGGCGGAATTCGGGCGCTACTTGAGCTTGGAGCGCGGCCTGTCGCCGCGCACCGCCGAGGCGTATCTCGGCGACGCCGAGAGATTTTTGAAGTGGGCGCGCGGACGCGGCGTCAGCGAGCGCACGCCCCCGCGCTCCGAACTCGACGAATTCTTGTGGAGCGAGAGGCGCCGAGGGCTGCGGCCGGCGTCTCTGCGCCGCCTCGTGGGTTCGTTGCGGGCGTTTTTCGCCTATCAGGCGATCGAAGGACGCCTGGCCGAAAATCCCGCGGAAAGTCTTCGCGGCCCTCGTCGAGACAGGCGCCTGCCGCGGTTTCTCACCACGAACGAGGCGGCGCGCCTGCTGGCCGCTCCGGATTCGGACTCTTACGACGACGCGCGCGACCGCGCGGCGCTGGAGTTGCTGTATGCGGCGGGTCTGCGCGTCGGGGAGCTTTTGGCGCTGACGCCGGAGGACATCAACCTCCAGGAGGGCTGGCTCAAGACGCGCGGCAAGGGCGGCAAGGAGAGAATGGTGCCGCTGCACGCGCGCGCGGTCGCGGCCGTGCGGGCATACGCGCGCGAGCGGGAGAGGCGCTTCAAGAGTCCCGGCCCGGAGCTTCTGCTCGGTCGCCGCGGGCGCGGTCTGTCGCGCGCGCAGTTTTGGCGGCGCCTGCGCGCTCTAGGCGCTCGCGCGGGCATCGCCCAGCCGCTACATCCGCACCTTTTGCGCCACACCTTCGCCACGCACTTGCTGGCCGGCGGCGCCGATTTGCGCGCGGTGCAGGAACTGCTGGGGCACGCGGACTTGTCGACCACGCAAATCTACACCCATCTCGACGCGGCGGCGTTGAAATCTCTGCACGCAAAGCATCATCCGCGCGGATGAACTACAATAATGCGCGCATGACCACGGCCTGGATATTTCTGCTGGCGATGTCCGCGCGAGCCGCAGCGCCGGCTTCCGTGTCGGCTGATTCGGCGACCGTTAAATTGGCCGAATACTTCGTCCGCACGCCCGTCCCGGATGAGAATCCCCACCTCGTGGAGCCGTTTTTGGCGGTGAACGCGGACACTCTGCCGGCGCGACTGCGCGAGAAAGCCTTGGCCCGACAGCTCGAACTTCGCAGTCTGTTGCGGCTGCACGACACAAAGAAGAAAGGCAACTGGCTCCAACCGGCGTCGGATTGCGACATGCACTCGTTCATTAAGCATTTTCACGACATGCCCGCCTACCAAATGGCCGGCTACGTGCCCATCACCGAGGACGAGGAAAAATACATCATGGGCAAGACCCATTGCACCGAACTCGACATGGGCTGCCAATTCACGCTGACGATTTTCTACGACAAGGGCCGCCCGCGCCGCCTGATGCTCCACATGAACGACCCGCTCGACGCGCTGGCGGCCGAATCCCACCATCCGGGCGGACAGACGAACTTCTTCGGCGTAGGCCTGACGTGCGCGCACTGACCGCGCCCGCGCGGCGATGACGGGCGCGCGCGCGCGTCTTGCTCGCGCGGCCGGCGCGCTCGCGCTGATCGCGGCCAGCTTCGCGCTCTACGGGCGCTCGTTGTCGTATCCCCCGATTTGGGACGACCACGCTTTCGTCGTCGATCAGCCGTTTCTAAAAGACCCCCGCGCGCTGAAGGTCTTGCTCGACCCGCGCCGATTCCTGCGCGTGCTTCCCGTGGCCAACGCGGCGCGCCCGGTTTGGCTGGCGTCCGTGCTGGCGGATCGAGCCGCCGGGGGAGGAGGCTTCGCGATCCTGCGCGCCTCGAATTTGTTCTGGTGCGGGGCCGGGGCCGTGGTCTTGTCGGCGCTGGCTTGGGAGTTGACGGCCGACGCCGCGGCGTCATGGGCCGCGGGGCTTTTGTTCGCCGTTCATCCGACGCACGCCGAGGTCGCGGAGATCGTCGCGTTCCGTTCGGACGCGCTGGCGTTCTTTTTCGGGACCCTCGCGCTTCTTTTGTATGTCCGTTCGCGTCGGAGCGCGCGGTCCGCCGCCTGGATCGCCGCGGCGCTCGCGGCGTTCGCGCTGGCGCTCTTGTCCAAGGAGTCGGCGGTCGCGGTTTTCCCGCTTTTGGCGGTCGTCGATCTCGTCATTGCGCCGGAAAAATCCATCCGTCGGCGCGCGGCCGTCTACGGCGCGTTCGCGGTCGTTTTGTCCGCCTATTTGTATTACCGCGCGCCGCGCGCGGGCTACGAATCGGCGGCCGGGCGCGACGCGTTTACCGCCGCATTCGAATCCGTTCCCGCGGCCTTCTCCCCGGTCTCGCGGGTCGATCCTTCGGATCAGGCGTATGTCGCCGCGCGAAACGACCGAGGCGGGCGCACGCGGGATCCTCGGCCTTGGGACGACGACTTCAAGAACGCGGGCACCCGTTGGCGGACGCTGGTCGCGGTGCAGGGTTCGTCGTTGCGCCGCCTCTGGTGGCCGACGCGCCTTCAGGGAGATTATTGCCCAGCGCCGGCGCGCTCTTGGGCGGACGCGGGGTTTTTGTCGGCGCTGGCCAGCTGGGCGTTGCTGCTGACCGTCGCGATCTGGTCGCGCCGTCGCGTGCCGACGGTTACGGCCGGCCTCTGGTGGATTGCCGCCGCGCTTCTGCCGGTCAGCGGGATCGTGACGATGAGAAACCTGACCGCGGACCGCTACCTGTATTTCGCCTCGGCCGGAGTCTGCCTGGCGGCGGCGGGCCTGGTCGGCGCAAGCTTGCCCCGCCGCCGGGCGGCCCTGGCCGCGTGCGCGGTGGTCGCGGGGTTCTGGGGTTTTCTCGTCGTCGAGAGACTCCCGGCATTTTCCAGCGACCGGAGCTTTTACGCCGCGACGGTCGCCGTCGACCCCGGCGTCGCGCGGGCGCGCTACAACCTGGGCTTGGCGCAATGGTCCGCCGGAGACGAGGTCGACGCGGAGGAAAATCTGCGCGCGGCGGCGCGGCTCTGGCCTCAGTCGGAGAGAGTCAAAGCGGGACTGGACGCTTTTCTGGCGCGGCCGCGCGCGGCGAAGCCATGAAGGAAAAGATTTCCGTCGTCGTCTTGACCCGCGGCCGCGCGGCCATGCTCCGGGCGTGCCTGGACAGCGTGCTGGACGCCGATCTTTCCAGGGTCGCGGAAGTCCTGATCGTCGTCAACGGTCCCGATCCCGAGGCCGAGGCGGAGGTCGCCCGCGCGGCCGTCCGCCGGCCGATCGCGCGCCTGCTGACGATCGCGGCGAGTTCCCGCGGGCGCGCGCGCAACCTCGGCGCGCGCGAGGCGAAAGGCGGCATCCTTCATTTCCTGGACGACGACGTGACCGTACCTCGGGATCTTTTCACCGCGACCGCCCGCCGCTTCGCCGATGACCCGCGCATCGCCGCCGTCGGCGGCCCCAATTTAACCCCGCCGAAAAGCGCCGTATTCGAGCGCGCCGCGGGGCGAGCGCTGGCCTCGCGGCTTGGCGCGTGGAGAATGCGCGCGCGCTACGCGGCGGTGGGCGTCGCGCGCGAGGCCGGCGAGGAGAGCCTCATGCTCTGCAGCCTGGCCCTGCGCGCCGATGCCGACGGGCCCGGGGGTCTTCGCTTCGACGAGAGTCTGGCGTCCGCCGAGGAGAATTTATTGCTCGAACGCGTGCGTCGGCGCGGCGGGAGGCTGATCTACGATCCCGCGCTGTTCGTGTTCCACCGCCGCCGCTCGTCCTGGCGCGCGTTCGCCCAGCAGGCCTTCCGGTCCGGAGCGGGGCGCCTGCAGACGATCTGGCGGCTGCCGTCGATCGCCCGGCCGATCCATTTCGCGCCGGCGGCGCTCGTGGTCTACGCGGCCTGGCTTCTCGGGCGCGGGCGCGCGGACGCGGCGGTCATCCCGGCGGCGTTTTACGCGGCGTGGCTGGCCGCGGAGGCCGCGCGGGCGTTTGAGCAAGACGGTCCGCTGGCGGGCGCGCTGACGCCGGCGCTGATTGCGCTTCTGCACGCGGCCTACGCGGCCGGCTTCATGCTGGGGCCGTGGCTCTGGGCCGCGCCCGAGACGGCGCCTCAGCGCCGCTCGACGACGAGCGCTCCGCCCATGCCGCCGCCCGCGCAAGCCGCCAGCAAGCCGTAGCGTCCTTTCGGGTTCTTGCGCAGCGCGTGCACGAGGTTGAGCATCAGACGCGCGCCGGTGGCGCCGAGCGGATGTCCGACGGCGATCGAGCCGCCGTGAGGGTTCAGCGCGCCCGAGGCGTTCTTGGCCGCCCAATCGTGGCCGAACTTCTCGCGGCCGAGCTTGAAGATCGAAAGCACCGTCGCGGCGAAAGGCTCGTGCAATTCGATCTGGTCGAGGGCGTCGAACGACACCCCGGCGCGCTGGAGCGCGATCGGCGCGGCCAACGCGGGGGCCACGCCCATGTGAGCGGGGTTGTTGCCGACATACCCCCAGCCCTTGATCTCGGCGAGAACCTCAAGGCCCAGCGCCCGGGCCTTCTCGGCGGTCGTCACGATCACCGCCGCCGCGCCGTCGGAGCGGCCGCAGGAATTAAACAGCGTCACCGAGCCCTTCATGCCCTCCTGGTAGGACTTGCCCGTGATGTGACGGCCGAAATCGCGGTAGAAATCCCTGAGCGGGTACGCGGAGTTGTCGAACAGCGCCGGCGCCTTGGCGAACATCTGGGGCTTTTCGGCGAGGTCCTCGCGCAGGAACGGATACTCGTCTTTGTCGAGCACGGTCTGACCGCCGCGAACGACCGGCACGACGTGGGAATCGTAGAAACCCGACTTCCAGCCCGCGAGACAGCGGCGGAAGCTCTCGCGCGCGTAGTCGTCTTGTTCGGCGCGGCTGATTCCGTAGAGCTGGGCGCAGACCTCGGCGGTGCCGGCCATGTTGATCTTTTCGACGGGGTCGGTGAGGCCGGCCTCCATCGCGTCGACGACCGACACCTCCGCCGTCGTCAGCAGTTCGCCCCACTTGGCCTTGACGGTGTCGAGGCTGCGCAGGGCCTTGGCCGCGCGCGAGCCGTCGATCGTGTAGGGCAGGCGCGACATCACCTCGGTGCCGGCGGCCAGATACAGTTCGCCTTCGCCCGCGAGAATGAAGCGGCAGGCCGCGGAGACGGACTCGATCGAGGACACGCAGTTGTTTTGCACCGTCACCGACTGCACCCGCTCGGGCAGGCCCGCGCGCAGCGCGGCCACGCGGGCGATGTTGGGCGCTTGGAAGCCTTGGCCGACCCAGCCCGCGATCACGCCGTCGACGGCGTCCTTGGGCAGCTTCGCGCGCGACATCGTCGCCTGCAGCGCGTCCACGAGGATTTCGTCGGCCGTCAGGCCGGCCAGGGAGCGCGACAAATGGCCGATGGGCGTGCGCGCGCCGCCGGCGACGACGATCGTTTTTGACTGGGCGTTCATGGAGCCTCCGGGCCGCGGACCCCGCGGCCAGCGGCGTAATTATATAATTCGGGCGCGTGAAGAACCTGGTTTTCGTCGGCAGCCATCTCGGCTACCCGATGGACCGCACGCCGCTGGGCGGCGGCGCGATGGTCGGCCTCCAACTGGTGAGGCATTGGCGCCCGGGGAGGGATTGGCGGCTGTGCGTGCTCGGCTCCGGGCCCGAAAGCCCCGCGGAGGGCGCGGATTACGCGCGGCTGGCGCCGCGCGAAGAAAGCCTCGTCGATCTCGGGGAATTGGCGTACGCTCGCTTCTGTCGGGATTTCGAGCGGGAGACGACGGACTGGATTTTGGCGCGTAAATCCGAACTGCCTCCCGCCGACACCGCCGTGGTCGTCAACGACATCTCGGAAGGTCCGACGCTGGCGCCGTTGGCCGAGGCCGGATACGCGATCACCTCGATCTGGCACGTGGACGTGGTCGACTACTTCAATAAGCTCTACTTGCGCCGCTTCACCGCGCCGGAAAACCTCACGCGCCTGCACGAGCGGCTGCGCTCCTCCGGACTCTCGTTCGTGCTGCCCGACGTGCTGAAGCTCGTCTTCGACAAACAACGCGAGACGGTCGCGCGTTCCCGGCGCATGATCGTGCCCTCGACGGCGATGGCCGAGACGATCCGCCGCTGTTACGCGGGCCTCGCGCCCGACGATGAACTGCGCCGGCGCGTGGCCGTGGTGCCGTGGGGCGTATGGTCCCAGGACCCCGCGCCCGCCGAGATCAACAGAACCGAGGAACTGCGCGACTACCACGAGTTCGGTCCCGACACGATCGCGCTGATGACGCTGTCGCGCGTGTCGCCGGAGAAAGGCATCCACCTTCTTTTGGAGGCGCTGCGCCTGATGGAGTTGGACGGCCGCCTGGAAACGCGCGACGTGCGGCTGTTCATCTGCGGCGAGCCAGCGTTCATGATGGGACAGGCGTACCACAAAAAAGTGCGCGAGGCCGCTCGGCGGCTCAAGCGCGTGAAGGTCGTATTCCCCGGCTACCTGGACGCCTCGGCCAAGCGAGTGTATCTGGGGCTGGCCGATCTTTTCGTGTCGCCCTCGGTGCACGAGAGCTACGGCCTCAACGTGGTGGAGGCGATGCGCGCGGGCTTGCCGATTCTCGCCAGCGACCACTACGGCGTGCGCGACGCCCTGCCCGCGGACGCGGGCCGACTCGTCCACTACCCGAGCCCGGCCAAAGCCCCGGCCCGGCTGGCCGAGGCTTTGACGGCGATGATCGCCGACCGGGCCGCGCTCAAGGCGATGGGCGAGCGCGCGCGAGCCGCGGCGATGGCGATGCCGTTTTCGGCCGCGGCCGACGCCGTGCGCGCGATCGCGCTGGGGGCGCTCGAGTGAGGCCGGGACTGCGCGCGGGGTTGACCGTGGACATGCCCGCCAAAGTCGAGCGGCACATGCGCGCCAAGCTCGCCGGCCTGGTCAGTCATCCGCTGTACGCGACCTGGGCCATGGTCTACCACATGGAGACGGCCGCGCGCATGCTGCTGGCGCCCTACCTGGAGCCGCACGAGGAAGCCGTCGGCGGCGGCGTGCTCGTCAAGCATCTGCGCCCCGCGCGCATCGGAGCGCCCCTGCACGTTGTCGCGCGCTTCGTGCGAGCGCGCGGCTCGCGAATCTACGCGCGCGCCGAGGTGCACACGCGCGGGCGCAAGATCGGCGAGGGCTCGGTACTCCAGGTCGTGATGACTCGCGCCCGCTTCGCCAAGCTCTTAAAGGAGGCCCGCTGATGGACGACTACCGGATCGTCGCGGAGGTGCCGGTGCGTTTTTCCGACACCGACGCGCTCGGCCACGTCAATAACGCCGTTTACCTCAGCTACCTGGAATCCGCGCGCGTCGACTACCTGAAAAAGGTGCTGGGCCGATCGCGCGTCGAGGACTTCGGCGTCATCATCGCGCGCGTCGAGATCGACTACAAGAGCCCCGCCTACCACCAGGAGACGATGATCGTGGGCTGCCGCGTCGTCGAGGTCGGCGGTTCGAGCATGCGCATGGGCTATCGCGTCGAAGACAAAGCCACCGGCCGCCTGGTCGCGCTGGCGCAGACGGTGATGGTCGCTTACGACTACGCGTTGGGCCGGCCCCGGCGCGTGCCCGAGGAGTGGCGGCGGAAAATGGAGGAGTTCGATGGGATCTCGTGAGGCCGTCGTCGTCGCCGCGGTGCGCACGCCGGTCGGACGCTTGGGAGGCGCGTTGGCCTCGATACGGCCAGACGACCTGGCCGCGGCCGCCATCGCGGCGGCCTTGGGGAAGGTCCCCGCGCTCGATGCCTCCGAGATCGCCGACGTCTATCTCGGTTGCGCGAACCAGGCCGGGGAGGACAACCGCAACGTCGCGCGCATGGCGCTGCTGCTGGCGGGCCTTCCGCAGTCGGTGCCGGGCTGCACGGTCAACCGATTGTGCGCGTCCGGGCTCGAGGCGGTGAACGCCGCCGCGCGCGCGATCCTCGCGGGCGAGGGCGACGCCTATGTCGCCGGCGGCGTCGAAAGCATGAGCCGCGCTCCGTATTCCCTGCCCAAGGCCGAGGCCGGCTACGCCTTCGGCAACCTCGTCGCCTACGACACGGCGCTGGGCTGGCGCTACCCGAACAAGAAGCTCGAGGCCATGTTCCCGCTGCTGACGATGGGCGAGACGGCCGAGAACGTGGCCGAGAAATATGAAATCTCGCGCGAGGACCAGGACGCGTTCGCGCTGGAAAGCCACCGCCGCGCGGCGCGCGCGCGCGACTCGGTTTTTTCCGAGGAGATCGTGCCGGTGACGGTCTCCTCGCGCAGGGGCGAGCCCGTCGTCGTCTCGCGCGACGAGACGATCCGCGAGGACACCGCGCTCGACAAGCTCGCCGCGCTCAAGCCGGCTTTCCGCAAGGGCGGCAGCGTCACCGCCGGAAATTCCTCGACTCTCAACGACGGCGCCTCGGCTCTGGTGCTGATGGAGAAGAGCCGCGCGGCCGCCCTGGGCCTTGCGCCGCTGGCGCGCTGGGCGGGTTCGGCGGCGGCGGGCGTGGATCCGTCCTACATGGGCATCGGGCCCGTGCCCGCGATCGGGCGCCTGACGTCCCGGCTGGGTTGGAAGGCGTCGGAGGCCGATCTCGTCGAAATCAACGAGGCTTTCGCCGCGCAGTCGCTGGCATGCGCGCGCGAGCTGAGGCTTGACGGCGCGCGGCTCAACGTCAACGGCGGTGCGATCGCGTTGGGTCATCCGCTGGGCTCTTCGGGCGCGCGCATAGTCGTGACTCTTCTGCACGAGATGCGCCGCCGCGGCGCGCGGCGGGGGCTTGCGGCGCTGTGCGTGGGCGTCGGCCAGGGCTTGGCCGCGGCGTGGGAGGCGGTCTAGGTGCTCGTCGTCTCCCGTGACCCCGCCTGGGTGGCCAGGCTTGGACGCCTGGCCTCGCGGGCCGGCTGGCCCATCGAAGCCCGCGAGCGGGCGCCCGAGCGCCCGGGCGATGCGCGGGAGAAATCGCTGGTCGTCATCGACCGAGCGCTGGCCGGCGGCGACCTCGCGCGGGCGCTCGCTCGCCTGCGGTCGGCCGTTCCCGGCGCGGCCGTGGCGTTGGCGTGCGCTGACGGCGATGGGGCGCCGCAGGCGCTGGGCAGGCTTCTGGAGGCTGGAGCCGACGAGACGGTGTTCAAGACATGGGACGACGCCCGCCTGGCCGCGCGGCTTTCCGACGCGGGCGCGACGCACTCGTCCGAACGCGTCGCCGCGGACGGACTTCTGCGGCTTGACCGCCGCGCTCGGCGCGTTTACGCGCGGCGCGCGCGCGTGCTGCGGGCTCTGGACATCGACGCGCGCGGATTCGAACTCTTGTGGCGGTTGGCCGAGCGCGACGGCGAGGTCGTGTCCCGCGCGGATCTGGCCGACACGCTGTCTCGCGAATTCGAGCGGGAAGCCGGGCCGCAAGCCGTCGTGCGCCGAATCGCTGCGTTGAACAAAGTTCTGGCGCCGCTGGGCGCGGCGGTGGAGTCGGCGGGCGCCGGCCGCTACCGGCTGTCGAGGTCGCGGCGCCGGTCGATGACGTAAGCCGAGCCGGGCTTGGCCTTGGCCGCTTTCTTGAGTTCGGCGCCCAGCGCGGCCACCTGCGCGAAGCCCGTCAGCGGGCGGTCGCGGTTGTGGCAGATGCCCACGGCCACCGACAACAACGGGAAGTCCCGAGCGACGCCCTGGCGGTCCTTGGCGCGAATCGAGCCGCGCGCTCGATCCTCGGCGCTGTAAAACGCCGGCACGGCCGCGTCGAAGGCCGCGCAGACTCGCTGGGCGGCCGCTTCCATGCGCTCGGGCGTCGACAGCGCGATGAAGTCGTCGCCGCCGATGTGCCCGACGAAATCGACGGGACCGCCGCGGATTTGATCGACGAGCACGCGCGAAAGCGCGCGGAGCACCCTGTCGCCGGCGTCGTAGCCGTAGGCGTCGTTGTAGGCCTTGAATTGGTTGAGATCGACGTAGAGCACGGCCAGCGGGCGAGCCTGCGCGAGGGCGCGTTCGATGCGCGACTCGATGGAGAGGTTGCCGGGCAGGCGCGTGAGCGGATTGGCGTCGAGGCCCTGACGCGTGCGCTTGATGATCATGCGCAGGCGGGCCAGCAGCTCGCGCAAATCGACGGGCTTGCCGATGAAGTCATCGGCGCCGAGATCGAGGCCCTCGATCTTGTTTTCGTGCGTGGCCGCCGCCGACAGGATCACCACCGGCAGATTTTCCAGAAGCGGATCCTCGCGCAGCGCGCGGCAGACCGCAAAGCCGTCCAGGCGCGGCATCTTTAAATCCAGCACCGCGATGTCGGGCGGATCGGCGCGGATCGCGTCGAGCGCCGCCTGTCCGTCGGCAACCGCCGTGACGCGAAAGCCGGCGCGCTCCAGGGCCATTTGGAGGGCATCCAGCAAATCGGGGGAATCGTCGGCGATCAGGATTCGAGGAGTCGGTGGTTGTGCGTCGTTCACGGCGTCGAGAATAGCCGATTTGCGGTGAAATTGACAGGGCGCGGACCAATTTATAGAATAACCCGCTGCGGAGAAGCCCATCGACGATAAATCGGGAGTCGGGCCCCGCGCCGCGTGGGCGGTCGCTCTCAGCGTGGGCTGGGAGCTTGTGGCATGGTCTCTGGTCGGCTTCGGTGCGGGCTGGGCGATCGATGCGCGGGTGGGTTCGTCTCCGTGGGGACTCATCGTCTTGACGCTGGGGGGGATTTTTGCCGGACTCTACCGACTCATTCGAACTTTCAGCGCTCCGCCGTCCGGCCGTTCGGGCCGCGGTTGAGGGCGTGTTGATGGCGCTGGCCGCGGCGCTGGCCGCGGCCGCGTGTCTCGGCCGCGGCGCGGTTCGCGGCGCCGAGGCGGGAATCGCGGCCGCGGGAGCGGCGTCGTCGGCGAGCACGGCGTGGCTGTTGTCGGCACGCGAGATGTCGCCTCGGGCGTTTTGGCACGCGTTCGGGGGCGGGATGGCGCTGCGCGCGGGCGCGGCCGCGGCGCTGGCGGGGTGGGCGTGGCGGCGTCCGGAGGTCTCGTTGGCCGCGGCGTTGCTTTCGTATGCGTTCGTGTTGACCGGACTGCAGTTGTTTTTGGATTTTAAATTCGTGAGACAGAAATGAATTTCGAGCATGTCCTCGCCCACCATCTGATCGACGAGAAGTTTTTCCATTTCATGGTCGGCCCCGTCGACATGGGGTTGTCTCCGGTGATCCTGTCGATGTGGGGCGCGGCGGCCTTGCTGACGGGCTTCCTGGCGCTGGCGTCGCGCGCGCAGTCTTCCGTCGGGCGCCTGGCGCGGGGCTTCGTGGAGCCGGCCGTCTTGTTCCTGCGCGAGGAGAGCCTCAGGCCGATTTTCGGCGAGCACACCGACCATTTCCTGCCCTATTTTCTGACGCTGTTTTTCTTCCTGTTGGCCTGCAATCTTTTCGGTCTTGTGCCGCTCACCGCCGGGACGACCTCGAACATCGCGGTCCCGGCCGCGATGGCGGTCTGCACGCTCGGCATGATTTTTATCGTCGGCATCCGCGAGCAGGGGCTGGTCGACTATTTCGCGCACCTCGCGCCTTCCGGCGTGCCGTGGCCGGTGCTGATCGTTCTTTTTCCGATCGAACTCATCGGAATCTTCGCCAAGTGCTTTTCATTGTGCATCCGCCTTTTCGCGAACATGATCGCCGGACACGTCGTCTCCCTGTCGTTCCTATTCCTGATTTTCGTGTTTTCCGGCATGAGCCACGCCGTGGGCGCGGCGGCGGCGCCCGGCGCGGTGGGCCTGGCGCTGTTTGCGTACCTTCTCGACGTGCTCGTCGCTTTTTTGCAGGCGTACATCTTCACGATTCTCACCGCCGTGTTCGTCGGAATGTCGGTTCACCCGCACTGAGGACGGCCCTCGGTCGGAGGTCGCACCCCCGCCGCGTCGTCGCGAGGCGGGAAGTCGTGGACGCAGTTCCTAAGGAGAAAGACATGGGTTCGTTGAATCTGGCGTATGTCGGCGTGTTTGTTGGTGCGGGCTTGATCGTGATCGGCGCGGGACTGGGCATCGGCAAGCTGGCCGGCTCGGCGTTGGAGGGCGCGGCGCGTCAGCCGGAGGCGCTCAACGCCCTGCAGACGATGATGATCATTCCCGCGGCCATGATCGAGGGCCTGGGGCTTCTGGCGCTGGTGACCGTTCTTCTGGCGGCGCTGGCGCTCAACAAGGGCGTCTCGGCGATGGGCGGCGCGCCGTCGGCTCCGGCCGCAGCGGAGGCGACGAAGTAAACCGACGCCGGTCTTCCGGGCGGCCCGCGCGGCGCCCGGAAGACCGCGCGCGAAGACGCGAAGAGGGCGACAATCCATGGATAAACTTCTCCAACCCGATCCCGGGCTGATGATTTGGACGATCATCACTTTTCTGGTCCTGGTGGCGATCCTGAAAAAAGCCGCCTGGGGGCCGCTGCTTGCCGCCATCGAGGCGCGCGAGAGGCGTTTGGGCGAAGAGCGCGCCGCGGCCGAGAAGGCCCGCGCGCAGGCCGAGCGCATCCAGCGGGAACTCGAGGAGAAGCTGTCGAGCGTCCACGCGCAAAGCCGGGAATTGCTGGCCGCGGCCGCCCGGGACGGGGAGTCCCTGCGGGCGAAGCTGCGGGCCGCCGCCGAAGACGATGCCCGCGCGATCAAGGACAAGACCGCCGCCGAGCTCGCGGCGGAGAAAAACAAGCTCGTCGCCGAGTTGCGCGCGCATGTCGCGGATCTCTCCGTGTCGGTGGCCGAAAAGCTCATCGGAAAGTCCGTGGACGACGGCGTGCAGAAATCCGTCCTGGACGGTTTTTTCAAGGACCTGGACGCGGCGCGCGGAGGGCGCGGCGCGTGAAGGCCTCCGACCGCGTTCTGTCGGCGCGCTACGCAGCGGCGCTGTTCCAGGCGGCCGAGGACAAGAGCGAGGGGCGCCGCGTCCAGTCCGATCTGATTTTGGCGCGCGAGTTGCTGCTTGAGCTCGACGCGCAATTGCGCCACCCGCTGGTCGCGGCCGCGGTGAAGAAGGAAAATGCGCGCGCCCGTCTGGCCGGAAAAGTTTGCGAGACGACCCGGCGCTTCGTCGAGGTCCTGCTCGAAAAGAAACGCTACGAATTGCTGCCCATGATCGCCTCCGATTACGCTCGCCTGGAGGCCGACAAGCGCGGAGTCGTGCGCGCGCTCGTGCGCAGCGCGCGTCCGCTGTCGGGGCCCGCGCGCGAGGATTTGGCCCGGCGCCTGAAGGCGTTCGCCGGCAAAGACGTGGAGATCGAAGTCAAGGAGGATCAGGCCCTGATCGGCGGCGCGACCGTCAAGATCGGCGATTGGATCCTCGATTCCAGCCTGCGCGGCCGATTGCGCCGCATGAGGGAGAGCATCCAATAACATGGCCATCCGACCCGAAGAGATCACCGCCGTCATCAAGAAGCAGATCGAGGGCTTTTCCGGCACGACCGAGCTGAAGGAAGAGGGCTCCGTCTTGCAGATCGGAGACGGCATCGCGCGCGTCTACGGCTTGGAAAACGCGATGTCGGGCGAGTTGCTGGAGTTGCCCAACGGGGTCATGGGGATGGTGCTCAACCTCGAGAAGGAGAACGTCGGTTGCGTGCTCTTCGGCGAGGACTCGCTGGTGAAGGAGGGCGATCCGGTGCGCCGGACCGGGCGCATCGCTCAGGTCCCCGTCGGAGACGCGATGATCGGCCGCGTCGTGGACGCGCTGGGGCGCCCCATCGACGGCCGCGGGCCGATCGCGACGACGAAGTCCCGCCCCCTCGACATCGTCGCTCCCGGCGTCATGCAGAGAAGCCCCGTCAATGAGCCCCTGCAGACGGGCATCAAGGCCATCGACGCGATGATTCCCATCGGCCGCGGCCAGCGCGAGCTCATCATCGGCGACCGCCAGACCGGGAAGACCGCGGTGGCCATCGACGCGATCATCAACCAGAAGAATCAGCCCAACCGGCCGATCTGCATCTACGTGGCCGTCGGCCAGAAGCAGTCGACCGTGGCCGCCGTCGTGCAGAAGCTCCAGGATGCGGGAGCGATGGACTACACGATCGTCGTCGCCGCGTCGGCCTCCGAGCCCGCGCCGATGCTCTACATCGCGCCCTACTCCGGCTGCTCGATCGGCGAGGAATTCCTCTGGCAGGGCAAGCACGTGCTGGTGATCTACGACGACCTTTCCAAGCACGCCGCGGCCTACCGCCAGCTGTCGCTGCTCCTGCGCCGCCCGCCGGGCCGCGAGGCCTACCCCGGCGACGTGTTCTATCTGCACAGCCGATTGCTCGAGCGCGCCTGCAAGCTTTCCAAGGAAAACGGCGGCGGCTCGTTGACCGCGTTGCCTATCATCGAGACGCAGGCCAACGATGTGTCCGCGTTCATTCCGACCAATGTGATCTCGATCACGGACGGGCAGATCTATCTTGAATCGAACCTGTTCTACTCGGGCATACGGCCGGCCGTCAATGTCGGCCTGTCCGTGTCGCGCGTCGGCGGCGCCGCGCAGACCAAGGCGATGAAGGGGGTGGCCGGGCGCCTGCGGCTGGACATGGCCCAGTACAACGCTCTGGCCGCGTTCGCGCAATTCGGCTCCGAGCTCGATCAGGCGTCGCAAAAGCAGCTCGCGCGCGGCGAGAGGCTGGTGGAGGTTTTGAAGCAGGGCCAGTATGTCCCCCTGCCCGTCGAAAATCAGGTTTTGGCGATTTTCGCCGGCACCAACGGTTTCGTCGACGACATCCCGGTCAAGGACGTGCGCCGCTTCGAGGCCGAACTGCTCGCCTACGCCGAGGCGCGCCACGCGGCGACGATGAAGGAACTGGCCGAGAAGAAGGCGGTCGACGACGCGCTCAAGGCCAAGCTCGAGGCGCTGATCAAGGAATTCAAATCTCAGTTCAAATGAGACCGCGCGCCCTCGCCGTCTTCGCGCTGTGCCTGGCCGCGGCCGCGTCGGCCGCGCCGTCGGCCTCGTCGGCTCCGGCGGCCGCAGCGCCCCCGCGCGCGATCCCCCGTCCGGGAATGGTGGATCGGTCGCTGATAGACGATGTCAACTTCATGGAAGAGCCCGACCTGGTGGCGGTCTTCGCGTATGTTCCTCTGGACCGGCAGCCGGCTGCGCTGGCCGAACTGTTGACGCGCGATCGCCGCGGGCTCAAGCTCTACACCGAGAAGCTGCAGCGAGACATGAAGGCGGCGGGCGGGCTCACCGATTGGGACCACGAGGTGTGCGTGGTGCTGATCAACCGCTACGAGACCGTGTCCGATCGCAGCGGCCTGCCGGACAAGAAGCGCATGTCGATCATCAACCAATGCCTGCTTTCGCGGGTGGTGCCCTACAACGAGCTTTTTTTGAAGAGGGGCTCATGAAAGCCTTGGTCACCGGCGCGGCGGGTTTTGTCGGTTCGAACCTGTGCTGGGAGTTGGCCGCGCGCGGCTGGGACGTGGTCGCGCTCGACGATATGTCCGCGGGCGCGTTCCAGAACCTCGCGGGTTTTCCCGGCGACGTGGTCGCCGCGGACGCCGCCGATGTCGCATACTGGGCGCCGCGAGTGGGCCGAGTGGACGCGGTGTTCCATCAGGCGGCGATCACCGACACCACCGTGTCGGATCAAAACCGGATGATGCGGGCCAATGTGGAGGCGTTTCGCGATCTGTTGTCCTGGGCGAAGGCTGTCAAGGTCAGGAAGGTGGTCTACGCGTCCTCGGCGGCGACTTACGGCGACCTTCCGACGCCTCACCGCGAAGACGCGACGCCCAAGCCCCTCAACGTCTACGGATTTTCGAAAGCGGTCATGGAGACCGTCGCCGCGCGAGCGAAGGGCGTCAAGACGGTGGGCCTGCGCTACTTCAATGTGTTCGGTCCGCGCGAGGCGCACAAGGGAAAATACGCAAGCATGATCTGGCAGTTGTCGTTGCAGATGCGCGCCGGCCGCCGCCCGCGCATCTTCGAATTCGGCGAGCAGTCGCGCGACCACATCTACGTCAAGGATGTGGTGGAGGCCAACATGCTCGCCTTCGCCAAGGCGCCGAGCGGGGTCTACAACTGCTGCACCGGGCGCAAGACCGACTTCAACGCGATCGTCGCGGCGTTGAACGCGGCGCTGGGCACGAGCCTGTCTCCCGAGTATTTTAAGAATCCCTATTCCTTCTACCAGAACGAGACCCTGGGCGATCCGGCGAAAGCGCGCAAGGCTTTCGGCTTTTCCGCGCGCTGGACCGTCGAGCGCGGGGTCGCGGACTACATCGGCGGCGGCCGCGCGGCCGCGGCCGTCGGAGCGTGAGATGGCTTCTTTAAGAGAACTGCGCGGCAAGATCAAGTCCACCAAGTCCACCGAGCAGATCACCCGCGCCATGAAGATGGTCGCGGCGGCGCGCATGCGCAAATCCCAGACGGCCATCCTGGCGGCGCGCCCTTTCGCCGTCAAGATGGAGCGCCTGGTGCGCGAACTGGCGTTGCTCCAGGAGCGGGACGCCGCCGCGGGCGATGCGATCGGCGCGGTCCACCCGTTCTTCGAGAGGCGCTCGGCCGGTCCCGAGATGCTGGTTCTTTTTTCCGGGGACAAGGGCCTGTGCGGAGCCTTCAACGCCAACGTCTTGCGTTCGTCGCTGGAGTGGCTGCGCGCGCGGCGGGGGCGCAAGACGCTTTGCGCGGCGGTCGGCCGCAAGGGACGCGACATGGTCCACCGTCTGCGCGGCTACGACGTCGAGGTCGTCTGCGAACTCGTCGGGGTGTTCCCGAAGGTGAACTTCACCCACGCGGAGCTTCTCGGGCGGGCCGTCATCGACGCCTACGAAAAGCGAGGGGCGTCCTCGATCACCGTGATCTACAACGAATTCAAGTCCGTGGCCCAGCAGAAGCTGATTTCCACGGAACTGCTGCCCATCCCGGCGCCGCCGTCGGCCCCGGACGCGCTGGCCCTGCCCGACTACGGTTTCGAGCCGGGGCGCCGTGAGTTGCTGTCCGCCCTTCTGCCCCGCGTGATCAAAGCGCAGATTTACCGGATGCTTTTGGAGTCGCAGGCGGCGGAATTGGCCGCGCGCATGAACGCGATGGACGCCGCGTCCAAGAACGCCAAGGAACTGCGCGAGGCCTATGTGCTCGACGCCAACCGCACGCGCCAAGCGATGATCACCAAGGAGATCGCCGAGCTCGTGGGCGGGGCCGAGGCGCTGGCGGGCTGACGCCCGCGGAGACAAAAATGAGAAAAGAAAAGACTTCGGCCGAGCAGCGCCGCCATCCGCGCTCGCCGTTGGGCGTGACTTTCGACTTGCGCTTGACCGGCGACGGCTCGGCTTGCCGCGCGACCATCGACGACGTGTCCGAAGGCGGCATGACGATCAAGACGGACGCGGCGTTGGAGAAAGGCATGACCCTGCATTTGTCGCTTTCGCCGAGCCTGCGCATCCGGGGCGAGGTGCGCCACGCGGGCGCGCTGATCGCCGGGCAGCGCCGCTACGGGCTTCGATTCCACAAAGTCGGGTACTTCCCGGCCATCTGACGGAGACAACGAAATCATGAACAACGGAAAAATCGTCCAAGTCATCGGGCCGGTCGTCGACGTGGAGTTCCCGTCGGGCAAGCTCCCGGCCAACTACAACGCGCTCAAGATCGCCCTGCCGCGTCAGAACGGGGACGGGCCCGCGGCCCTGACCGTGGAAGTCGCCAGCCACCTGGGCGACAACGTCGTGCGCACGATCGCGATGGGTGCGACCGAGGGCCTGACGCGCGGCACTCCGGTGGAAGACACCGGCGCGCCGATCACCGTTCCCGTCGGCAAGGCTTGCCTGGGCCGGTTGATGAACGTGCTCGGCGAGGCCAAGGACGGCGCGGCCGAGATCAAGTCCGATCAACGCCTTCCCATCCACCGTGAGGCGCCGAAGCTCGTGGACCTGGTCACCAAGCCCCAGATTTTCGAGACGGGCATCAAGGTCATCGACTTGCTCGCTCCCTACATGAAGGGCGGCAAGGTCGGACTGTTTGGCGGCGCGGGCGTGGGCAAGACCGTGACCATCCTTGAGCTCATCAACAACGTGGCCAAGGAGCACGGCGGCGTGTCGGTGTTCGGAGGCGTCGGGGAGCGCTCCCGCGAGGGGAACGATCTCTACCGCGAGATGGAGGAGTCCAAGCTCTCCGACGGCCAGCCCGTCCTCTCGAAGACCGTTCTTGTTTTCGGGCAGATGAACGAGCCGCCCGGCGCGCGCGCGCGCGTGGGCTTGACGGCGCTGACGCAGGCCGAGTACTTCCGCGACAAGGAGGGCCAGGACGTCTTGCTCTTCATCGACAACGTGTTCCGCTACGTTCTGGCGGGCGCGGAGGTTTCGGCGCTGCTGGGTCGCATGCCTTCGGCCGTCGGCTACCAGCCCACGCTGACCACTGAAATCGGCGCGCTGCAGGAGCGCATCACCTCCACGAAGAAGGGCTCGATCACCTCGATCCAAGCCGTCTACGTGCCCGCCGACGACTTGACCGATCCCGGAGTGGCCAACACCTTCACGCACTTGGACGCGACGACCGTGCTCTCGCGCCAGATCGCGGAGTTGGGGATTTTCCCCGCCGTCGATCCCTTGGAGTCGACCTCGCGCATCCTCGACCACAACATCGTGGGCGAGGAGCACTACCAGGTCGCGCGCGGCGTTCAGAAGGTGCTGCAGCGCTACCGCGACCTGCAAGACATCATCGCGATCCTGGGCATCGACGAGCTTTCCGAAGACGACAAGCTCGTGGTTTCCCGCGCGCGCAAGATCCAGCGCTTCCTGTCGCAGCCCTTCTTCGTGGCCCAGCAGTTCACCGGCCGCGAGGGCAAGTACGTCAAGATCAAAGACACCATCGCAGGCTTCAAGGGCTTGATCGAGGGCAAGTACGACGCCCTTCCGGAGCAGGCGTTCTACATGTGCGGCGGCATCGAAGACGCCGTCGCCAACGCGGAGAAGATGAAGTAGTCGAGGCGCGCGATGAGCGACAAGCGGTTGACCGTCGAATTGGTGACGCCGGAAAAAGTGGCCTGGTCCGCGCCGGCGGATCTGGTGGTGCTGCCGGCGTTCGAAGGCGAGATGGGCGTCATGCCCGGACACCAGTCGTTTTTGGTCCAGCTCGCCGCGGGCGAGGTGCGCGTGACCGACCGCGGCGAGGTCAAGCATTTCGCGGTCTCCGGAGGCTTCGCGGAGATCAAGGACGACGAGGTGGCGCTGTTCGCCGAGACCGCGGAGGCCGCCGAGCTCATCGACGCCGAGCGCGCGCACCAGGCGCTTGAGCGCGCCCGCCGCTCGGCCTTGCAGAAATCCCCGGGCGCTTTGGACGCCGCGGAAATCGAGGCCGCGATGTTGCGCGCCAAGACGCGCTTGCGGGTCTCCCGCCGCGGCGGCGGGGCTCCTCCGCGCACCGGCGGTTGACGCATGGACGCGGCCGATCGTACGCGCTCGGGTTCGCGCACCCCGGCCCCGCCGTCGATCGAGGGCAATCATTCGAAAGTGATCCGGCGCCTTCCGGGCGCTTTCGAATGGACAGGCGTGCCGATCGAGCCCTATAAGACCGATACGGCCGACTACAAGGGCATTTCCCGGCGC
This sequence comes from bacterium, assembly GCA_021806745.1. Classification (GTDB taxonomy): domain Bacteria; phylum Elusimicrobiota; class Elusimicrobia; order UBA1565; family UBA9628; genus GWA2-66-18. The sequence continues at coordinate 22,700 of JAJZQS010000005.1, read as the reverse complement.
GAACTCGTGGGCAAGCGCGGCGAGACGCCGCGCTTTCATGTCCGCTATTTCGAAATTCGTCCCGGCGGGCACTCGACGCTGGAGAAACACGAGCACGAGCACGTCGTCGTCGTGATGCGCGGCCGCGGCGAGGCTCAGGCGGGCTGTTACGTCTGGACCGTCGGCGTCGGCGACATCGTCTACGTGTCGCCTTCCGATCCCCACCAATTCCGCTGCCCGGCCGACGCGGACGAGCCGTTCGGCTTCCTGTGCATGGTCAACGCCGAACGCGACCGGCCGTCTCCCGTCGACGGCCTGGGCGTCTGCCACATCTGCGAATAGGCGTCCCGCGCGCCTGGGTCTTTTCCGGGGCGGGGATTGGGTCGTAAGTCCCAGAAGAGATCGCGCCCTTCGGTTTTATAATCGGGCCATGAAGCGCGCCTTGGCGTTGGGGCTGTGCGCGTGCGTGTGCGCGCCTCTGCGCGCCGCCGAACTCGTCGCGGCGCAGACGGCGCCGCGGGCGATCGGGACGACGGTCGTGGCGCCGGAGGTTCCGGCTCCGATCGGGCCGATCATCCCGCAACTGGCCGCGCCGTCGTTGACCGTGGGCGGGGCGGCGGCATCGGCGCTTTCCGCGGCCGCCCCCGTTTCCCAGTCCGTCGCGTCCCCGGCCGCGTACCTCGCCGCCGCGGCATCCACCGACGAGGACGCTCAGGCTCCGGCTCCGGCTTCCGCCGCGTCCGCGCCGAGCTTGAGCCTCGCCGCGCCCGCCCGGGCGCAGCCGCGCGCTTCGATCTTCGAGCGCGCGCGGGCCGTCGGTTTCTCACGCTCCGGCGCGATGTTCGACGGAGACGCCGCCGACCAATCGCGAGACGACGCGGTCGTGCCCGAGGCGGCGCTGCCCGCGCTCGCGCGCTCGTCTCTTTGGCGCGCCCGGGCGGGTGCGGCCGTCGCGGCCATCGCCGTCGCCGCGCCGCTGGCGGCCGTCGATCGCGGCTTGATCGCTCACGCCGGCGTCGGATCGGCGGCTTGGCTTGCCGGCTCGGCTTTGGCGGCGGGCGCGCTGGCGTTTCGCCGCCTGGCGCGCGCGCTCGAGGGCTCCGAGGCCGTGCCGGCGGCTCTTTCTCGCGCGCTGGCGGGACCCGGCGCGGCTTTGGTCGGCGTCGGGCTCGCCGTGGGAGCGACCGCTCTTGCGGCGTGGTCTCCCGCGGCCGCGGCTTTCGCGGTCGCGGCGGTGGGCGCGGCGGCGCTGGCCGACGCGGGCGCTTTCCGTGCGTTGAGAAGGCGGGGACGCGCGCCCGCCGCGCGGGAACTGTTCACGATTTCCGGCTCCGACGGCGCGCGTCTCTTGACGATCCGACGCGGACAGTTCGGGAAACTGTTCTTGCTGTCGGCGTCCTTGGAGCGCGGGTTGGGTGAGAAGATGCTCCATGCGGGCCTGGCTCTGGAAACCCAGAGGTTGGTGTATTTCCGCCGTTCCGGCGACGCCGTGGAACTGGTCGCGCGCTCCGCCGCGGCGCGAGCCGCGCCCGGTTCCGCGCTGGGCCGGGCGATCGAGCGGCTGGACGCCGACTCGGTTTTGGCGCGCGCGCTGATCCGCGACGAGGACCCGGCCACGGGAGCGGTCACGGCGCCGTTGGCGGAACTCTTGGCCGGCGACGCCTTCGGACTGAAGGCTCAAGTGTCGCAGGCGTACTCGGCCGAATACGAATTGGATGAGGCGGACGCCGAGGTGACGCGCGCGCGCGCCTACCCGCGCAATCTCGAGCTCTCGGTCCGGCAGACCTTCCGGCGCAAGCCGGATCAAGAAGAAGGCGCCGCGACTCGCCTGCCCGACGCGTCGTCGGTGGCCGCGTCCGTGCGCGTGAGCCTGGACGCTCTGCCCGGCCCCGGCTACCGCCCCCGCCGGGCGGATGCGCGCGTCGGCTATTTCACCGTCAATTACGAGGACTGGAGCGACGACCGCAGCGATCGCCTGGAGCGCGCGCTCATCCAGCGCTGGCGTCTGGAAAAATCCGATCCGACCGCCGCGGCCTCGCGCGTGAAGAACCCGATCGTGTTCTGGCTCGACCCAAGCGTGCCGCCCGAGTATCGCGAGGCGGTCGCGCGCGGAGTCTTGGGTTGGAACGCTGCGTTTGCGAAAGCGGGGCTTCTGGACGCCATCGAGGTCCGCCAGGCGCCCGATGACGGCAGTTTCGATCCCGACGACGCGCGCTTCAACACGATTCGCTGGTATGTCGACAAAGACGCCGGCTACGCGATCGGCCAGGTGCGCGTGGATCCTTTGACGGGCGAAATCTTCGGCGCCACCGTCGCGATCTCGGCGCTGCACGCGCGCGCCGCCCTGGGCGGGACCTTCCAGGACCTGGGCGAGGAATCTTCAAAGCCCGCGCATTCGTGCGCCGGAGCGGCGTGCGGCCGGGCGGCGGCCGGGGCGGAGCGCGCGCGTCTGGGCGCCGATGTGGTCGAGGCGCGCGGCGGCTTGGGCGCGCGGCAGACCGAGAAATTCTTGCAGGACTACATCACGGACTTGGTTCTGCATGAAGTCGGCCACACTCTGGGGCTGAGGCACAATTTCCTGGCCAAGACTTGGAAAAGCGAGGAGCGGCTTTCCGAGCCGGGACCGGTCGCCGCATCGGTGATGGATTATCTGCCGCCCAACGTCGCGGCGCCGGGGCGCACGCAAGGGCCGTTCTGGAATCCGCATCTCGGGCCCTATGA
>JAJZQS010000005.1:0-15000 GCA_021806745.1 bacterium | reverse complement strand
GGGGTGAAAGGCTAATCGAACTTGGTGATAGCTGGTTCTCTCCGAAATAGCTTTAGGGCTAGCGTCCACCGTTAAACCGCGGGGGTAGAGCACTGGTAAATGTAGGCGAGGCAACCCCTTGTCCGAAGTTTGTCAAACTCCGAATACCGCGGCGTATTAGTGGGCAGTCAGTTCGTGGGGGATAAGCTCCACGTGCGAGAGGGGAACAACCCAGAACGTCGATCTAGGTCCCAAAGTGTATGCTAAGTGGAAAACGCTGTGGATTTGCATAAACAGCCAGGAGGTTGGCTTAGAAGCAGCCACCCTTTAAAGAGTGCGTAACAGCTCACTGGTCTAGCGAATCTGCGCGGAAAATGACACGGGGCTCAAGCATACCACCGGAATCACGTCTGTTGCGGATCCTCCGGGATCCGTAACGGGGTAGGAGAGCGTTCTTGATGCGGCGAAGGCATACCGAGAGGAGTGCTGGAGCGTCAAGAAGCGAGGATGTCGGGATAAGTAGCGAGAAACGATGTGAGAATCATCGTCGCCGAAAACCTAAGGGTTCCTAGCACAATGTTCGTCAGTGCAGGGTTAGTCGGGCCTAAGCCGAGGCCGAAAGGCGTAGGCGATGGACATCCGGTTAATATTCCGGAACCAGGTTATGGGCTTCAGTATGAGTGGTGACGCAGAAGGGTAATCGATCCCGTCTGAAGGATGGCGGGCTAAACGCGTAGGGGTGTTCCTCCAGGCAAATCCGGAGGGGCGTTAACCTGAAACGTGAATGCGAGTGCCGGGCGACCGGCGCGAAGTCGACCAACCACGCTGCCAAGAAAACCCGCGCATACTGTCCATGATCTGCCCGTACCGTAAACCGACACAGGTGGGTGGGGTGAAAATCCTAAGGCGCGCGAGTGAGACTTGGTTAAGGAACTAGGCAAAATAATCCCGTAACTTCGGAAGAAGGGATGCTCTTCGCAAGAAGAGTCGCAGTGAATTGGGCACCGTGACTGTTTAACAAAAACACAGGACTCTGCTGAAATCGCAAGATGAAGTATAGGGTCTGACTCCTGCCCGGTGCTGGAAGGTCAAGGGGAGTGGTTAGCCGCAAGGCGAAGCTACGAACTCAAGCCCCAGTAAACGGCGGCGGTAACTATAACCGTCCTAAGGTAGCGAAATTCCTTGTCGGGTAAGTTCCGACCTGCACGAATGGAGTAACAAAGGTGCCGCTGTCTCAACCAAGTGCTCGGCGAAATTGTGGTACGAGTGAAGACGCTCGTTACGCGTGGTTAGACGAAAAGACCCCGTGGAGCTTTACTGTAACTTGACATTGTGTTATGGATTTGAATGCGTAGAATAGCTGGGAGCCTTTGAGGCAGGGGTTGTGGCCCTTGCGGAGGCGCAATGTGAAATACCAGCCTTTCGGGTCCGTGGCACTAACCGACGGCCGTCATCCGGCCTCGGGACCGTGTCAGGCGGGCAGTTTGACTGGGGCGGTCGCCTCCTAAACGGTAACGGAGGCGTTCCAAGGTTCGCTCAGGGCGCATAGTAATCGCCCATCGAGTGCATTGGCAGAAGCGAGCTTGACTGCAAGGCCTACAAGCCGGGCAGGGACGAAAGTCGGACAAAGTGATCCGGTGGTACCTCGTGGGAGGGCCATCGCTCAACGGATAAAAGCTACCCCGGGGATAACAGGCTGATCTGGTCCAAGAGTTCACATCGACGACCAGGTTTGGCACCTCGATGTCGGCTCATCGCATCCTCCCGCTGGAGCAGGTGGGAAGGGTTGGGCTGTTCGCCCATTAAAGCGGTACGTGAGCTGGGTTCAGTACGTCGTGAGACAGTACGGTCTCTATCTACCATGCGCGTTAGGAAGCTTGAGGGGAGCTGTCCCTAGTACGAGAGGACCGGGATGGACGAACCTCCTGTATGCCAGTTGTCACGCCAGTGGCATCGCTGGGTAGCGGTGTTCGGACGGGATAAACGCTGAAAGCATCTAAGCGTGAAACCCTCCTCAAGATAAGGCTTCCCTGGGCCGCAAGGCCCCTGAAGGACGCAGGAAGACTACCTGCTTGATAGGCTGCGAGTGTAAGCGCCGCGAGGCGTTGAGCGAAGCAGTACTAATCGTCCGTGAGGCTTGGCCGTATTCTTCGATCCGTCCCCAGGGGGACGCGTGGAAGACGCTTGTTTGTTCTCAGCGTTATTGCTAGAATCGTGATGGTGGAGTTCGCTTCGCGTAGGAAACGAGGCGATGGCGTGCGGTGACGCAGTCAACCAGACTCCCTCCTGGCCCGCATGGGCCTGATCCGGTTCGAAAGGTTCATGAGATCGGTGATATTCCCGGCAGGGAAACACCCGTTCCCATTCCGAACACGGCCGTTAAGCCTGCTAGGGCCGATGGTACTAACGCCCAACTCGGCGTTGGGAGAGTAGGTCGTCGCCGGTCTCATCAACCTTTCGAACCTCTTTGAGATGTTAGTTCGCGAGCGCCGTGCGGCGGCTCCCGGTGGTTTCGGGCGGCCGCCCCTTTGTCGTCTCCGGGTTCCCGGCGATTCGCGATCGGATTTATAGTTCCATCATTCAGAGGTTAATGCGGATGAAATTGACGAAGCAGCAGAAGATCGACACTTCCAAGGCTTTGGCCGAGAAGCTGAAGACCGCGCCGCACCTGTTTTTCACCGAGTTCCAGGGCATGAAGTTCGTGGAGCTCGACGAATTGCGCGCGCAGTTGCGCCCGCTCAAGTGCCGTCACGCGGTCGTCAAGAGCTCTTTGGTGCGCTATGCGCTTAAAGGCGCGGGAATCGATGGGGTCGATCCCAAGATGCTCAAGGGCCCCGTCGGCCTGATCGTCGCCGACACCGATGATCCCGTCGCGCCCGCCAAGGTGATCGCGACGCTGTCCAAGAAGTTTCCACAGCTGAAGGTCCGCGCCGGCTATGTTTCGCAGAAGTGGATGTCTCCGGCCGACTGCGATAAGCTCTCGAAGCTTCCCGGCAAACAGGAGCTCATGGGCAAGGTCGTCGGCCTTGTCTACACGATGGTCAGCCAGGCCGTGGCCATCGCCCAGGCCCCCACCCGCGACGCGGTTCTCGTCGTCAAGGCGTTGGAAGGAAAATTGAAGGAGTCCGGCGCGGCCGCCGCCTAAGCGGTCGGCAGTCCCTGCGGGGATAAATCCGGGTCTTCCCGGAGCTGCCAAAAAAGGAGAAAACAATGAGCACCACCAAGTTGTCGCCCGCGCAGCTCGTCGAGGCCGTCGGCCAGTTGACCGTTCTGGAGGCCGCGGAGTTCGTCAAGCTCGCCGAGGAGAAGTTCGGCGTCAAGGCCGCCGCCGCCGCGCCCGCCGCGGCCGCCGGTCATGCCGCGCCCGCCGCGGGCGCAGCCGCCGCCGAGGAGAAGACCGATTTCACGGTGTTCCTCGCCAACGCCGGCGCGAACAAGATCAATGTCATCAAGGTCGTGCGCGAGTTGACCGGCCTCGGATTGAAGGAAGCCAAGGACCTCGTCGAAGCGGCCCCCAAGGCCGTGAAGGAAGGCGTCGCCAAGGCTCAGGCCGAGGAGATGAAGAAGAAGCTCGCCGAGGCCGGCGCCACCGTCGAGCTGAAGTAAGGATGCGTTCGACGAGGTAATCCGATAGGCGGCGACCGCCCCCTCGCGAGAGGGGGCGGTCGCGTCGTTTTTCCGCAAGCAGATAGAGCACGGGGAGAGAACGCGTGAAACAGATCAAGTTCGGCAAGATCCCGCAGGCGATGCCGCTTCCGGACCTGCTGGAAATGCAGACGAATTCGTTCCGCGACTTCATGCAGTTGGGCGCGGAGCCCGAACAGCGCGAGCTGTTCGGGCTGCAGGCCGCGTTTCTCGACGTGTTCCCGATCGAGTCCGCCGACGGCTCGATGGTCCTTGATTTCGTCCGCTACGAGTTCGGCGAGCCGCGCTACGCGACTCCCGAGGAAGCCCAGGCCCACGACTCCTCCTGGAGCCGCCCGCTGAAGGCGATCCTGCGTTTGTCCTCCCGCCAGCCGTCTGGAAAGCTCAAGCAGATCGTCGAGCAGGACGTCTCGCTGTGCGAGATTCCGATCATGACCGAGACCGCCTCGTTCATCATCAACGGGGCCGAACGCGTGGTCGTCAGCCAGCTGCACCGCTCCCCGGGCATCATTTTCGAGGAAGACGAGGAGAAGAAGATCTCCGCGCTGGGCAAGAAGCTGTTCCTGGCCAAGGTCATCCCGTATCGCGGCGCCTGGATCGAGTTCGAGTTCGATCTCAACAACATTCTCTACGTCCGCATCGACCGCAAGAAGAAATTCGAAGCGACCGCGTTCCTGCGCGCCTGCGGCCTGGAATCCGACGCGGACATCCTCAAGGTTTTCTATCCGTACGAGAGCGTCGAAATCGGCCCGTCCACGATGGAGGGCCTGCTGCACCGCATCTCCTGCGAAGACGTCGTCGACCAGTCCACCGGCGAGGTCTTGCTCGAAGCGGGCAAGAAGATCACCCACGAAGCGATCAAGCGGATGCTCGACAAGAAGGTGGCGAGCGTCAAGGTCTTGACCGGCGATCCGGAAAAAGACGATCCGACGATCCTCGAGACCCTGCGCAAGGACAAGATCAAGTCCGTCAAGGAAGCCCAGCAGGACATTTACAAGAAGCTGCGCGGCCAGGAATTCATCGTGCCTGGACAGGCCGAGGCTTACCTCGATAACCTGATCTTCAAGAACCTGCGCAAATACGACATTTCCAAGGTCGGCCGCCATAAAATCGCCGTCAAGCTCCACCACTACCTCTGGAAGCTGGCCTCGCGCCGCGACGTGATGCCTCGGCCCGACAGCCGCAAGCACAAGCATTTCGCGCTGCCGTCGTTTTCGCGCCGCACGCTGTGCCTGGAAGACGTCATCGCCGCGATGCAGCACCTGATCGCGCTCAACTGCGGCGTCACCCACCTCAACGAAGGCGTCGCCAAGACCACGCCGATGCCGCAGCGCGGCGCTCAGTACGAGGGCCTGGCCGAATACAAGGCGTTTTTCGCCGACTACGCGAAAGCGGTCAACGGCGAGGCGTTGGGTCAGCTCGCCATCATCGATCTGCACGAGAAGGACGGCGACGACGACGTCGACATCACCAAGCAGGGTCTCAAGAAGGACCGCTTCTCTATGGCGGACTTCTCCGAGGCCTTCAACGAATGGAAGGCCGCCGTGCCCGGCCTGCTCGACCGCAACTTCCCGGTCAAACTCGACGACATCGACCATCTCGGCAACCGACGCGTGCGAGGTGTGGGCGAACTGCTCGAAAACCAGATCCGCGTGGGCCTGTCGCAGATGTCGCGCGTGATTCGCGACCGCATGTCCGTTCAGGACAAGTCGCTGATCACTCCGCGCAACCTGCTCAACACCGCGCCGTTGGTGGGCATCATCCGAAAGTTTTTCGGCACCTCCCAGTTGTCGCAGTTCATGGACCAGATCAATCCGCTGTCCGAGATCACGCACAAGCGGCGCCTCTCGGCGCTGGGTCCGGGCGGCCTCAATCGCAAGCGCGCGGGCTTCGAGGTTCGCGACGTCCACTACACGCACTACGGACGCGTCTGTCCCATCGAGACGCCCGAGGGTCCGAACATCGGCCTGATCGTGTCTTTGGCCGCCTACGCGAAGATCAACGAGTTCGGCCTCATCGAGTCCCCCTATCGCAAGGTCGTCAAGGGCAAGCTCGGAGACGTCGAGTACCTGAACGCCGACGCCGAGAGCGGGATGATCGTCGCGCAGGCCAACACGCCGCTCGACAGCGATAAGATCGCCTCCGACGCCGTGTCGTCGCGCTCCCGCGGCGATTTCCCGGTCGTCGACCCGATGCGCGTCGACTACATGGACGTCTCGCCGATGCAGGTGGTCTCCGTGTCCGCGGCGCTGGTCCCTTTCCTTGAGCACGACGACGCCAACCGCGCTCTGATGGGCGCCAACATGCAGCGCCAGGCCGTTCCCCTGCTGCTGCCCGAGCCGCCGCTGGTGGGCACGGGCATGGAAGAGCCCGTCGCGCGCGATTCCGGCGCCTGCGTCGTCGCCCGCCGCCCGGGCAAGATCATCTACTCCTCCGGCGACCTGATCGCCGTGGCGGCCGACAACGCCAAGAGCAAGAAGGAGTCGATCGACCTCTACCGCCTGCGCAAGTACACCCGCTCCAACCAAGACACCTGCCTGAATCAGACCGCGACCGCCGTCACCGGGACCCAGGTCAAGGCCGGCGACGTGCTGGCCGACGGCTCCGCCTGCGCCGAGGGCCAGCTCGCCCTGGGGCGAAACCTCCTGGTGGGCTTCATGCCTTGGGAGGGATACAACTTCGAAGACGCGATCCTCCTGTCCGAACGATTGGTCAAGGAAGACGTGTTCACCTCGATCCACATTTCGGAGTTCGAAGTCGAGGCCCGCGACACGAAGCTTGGGCCTGAAGAGATCACGCGCGACATTCCGAACGTCGGCACCGAGTCTCTGGAGTCCCTCGATGAAGCCGGCGTGGTCGTGCCGTCCACCGTGGTGCGCCAGGGCGACGTGCTCGTGGGCAAGGTCACTCCGAAGGGCGAGCAGCAGTTGACCCCGGAGGAGCGCCTGTTGAAGGTCATCTTCGGCAAGAAGGCCGAGGATGTCCAGGACGCGTCGCTGCGCGTGCCTCCGGGCGTGTCGGGCAAGGTCATCGGCACGCGCGTGTTCGTGCGCCGCGAGAAGCTGGCCAAGGGCGAGGAGCGCAAGCGCCTGGACGCGATCCAGGAGAAGCTCGACGCCGACTTGGCCGCGCTCAAGCAGCATCGCAAGGAATCCTTCGAGGCGCTGGAGTCGGTTTCCGCGGCCAAGCGCACGACGGAAAAAGAGCGACTGGAACTGTTCTACGAGGCGATGGAAGACAAGTTGCGCGCCGACGCGGGGCGCGAGCGCGACAACGTCAAGCAGGGAGACGAGTTGGGCGTGACCATCAACAAGGTCGTCAAGGTCTACATCGCCTCGCGCCGCAAGATCCAAGTCGGCGACAAGCTCGCCGGCCGCCACGGAAACAAGGGCATCGTCGCCAAGATCCTGCCCGAAGAGGACATGCCTTTCCTTCCGGACGGCACGCCTCTGGACGTCGTGCTCTCGCCGCTGGGCGTGCCCTCGCGCATGAACATCGGCCAGCTGCTCGAGACGATGCTGGGCTGGGCCGCGCACACGCTCGGAGTGCAGACGATCAATCCGGTCTTCGACTCGGCCACCGAGGAGGAAGTCCACGACCAGGTTCGAGCGGCCAAGAAGCACCTGCGCGACCAGGGCGTTCCGGAAAAGTACCTTCCTTCCGACGACTGCCGCATCACGCTCTACGACGGCCGCACCGGGGAGCCGTTCCACGAGAAGATCTCCATCGGCTACATGTACATCCTCAAGCTCAACCATCTGGTCGAAGACAAGATCCACGCGCGCTCCACGGGCCCATACAGCCTGATCACGCGCCAGCCGCTGGGCGGCAAGGCACAGTTCGGCGGCCAGCGCTTCGGCGAAATGGAAGTCTGGGCCATCGAGGGCTACGGCGCGGCCTACATGCTCCAGGAACTGCTCACCGTCAAGTCCGACGACGTGCAGGGCCGCACGAAGATGTATGAGGCGATCATCAAGGGCGACGCGCCGGCCCAGCCGGGCGTGCCGGAGTCGTTCAAGGTGCTCGTCAAGGAATTGCAGGCTCTCGGTCTGAACGTCGAGCTGCTCAAGCTCGGCCAGAACGGCGAGTCCGAGCCGCAGGCGTCGGCGGCCGAAGACGAGAAGGAAACGGCGAGGAACTAATCGATGACCTTCATCGCGACCCAGGACAAGAAGCTCTCGCTCGGCGGCAAGAAAAAGAAGAAGTCCGACTCCCTGGACTTCCTTGATTTCAACGCGATCCGTCTGTCGATCGCCTCTCCGGAACAGATCGCCACTTGGTCCTACGGCGAAGTCAAGAAGCCCGAGACCATCAACTACCGCACGCTCAAACCCGAGCGCGACGGGTTGTTTTGCGAACGCATCTTCGGACCCGCGAAGGATTTCGAGTGCGCCTGCGGCAAGTATCGCTGGGTCAAGTTCAAGGGCATCGTCTGCGACCGTTGCGGCGTCGAGGTCACCGAGGCCAAGGTTCGCCGCGAGCGCATGGGCCACATCGAGCTGGCCGTACCCGTCGCGCATGTCTGGTTCTTGAAAAAGACGCCCTCGCGCGTGGGCATCGTGTTGGACATGAAGACCTCGGACCTGGAGCGCGTCGTCTATTACGCGCAGTACATCGTGCTTGAGGATCTTCAAGACGCCTCCGGCCGCATCGTCTACAAGGCCGGCGACCTGCTCAGCGAAGACGAGGTCCGCAAGGGCCGCAACGAATTCCGCGCCAAGCTTAAAGTCGACATCGGCGCCGGCGCCATCCACACGCTGCTGTCCAAGATCAAGCCCAAGGAAGAGGCCGAGAAAATCGTCGCGACGCTGGCCACCGTCGCCTCCGAGGCCGAGCGCGCCAAGCTCATCCGCCGCCTGCGCATTCTCCAGGGATTCCTGGAGTCCGGTAACTCGCCGGAGTGGATGATCCTCACCCAGTTGCCGGTGATCCCTCCCGAGTTGCGGCCTCTCGTGCCTCTTGAGGGCGGCCGCTTCGCGACCTCGGATCTCAACGATCTCTATCGCCGCATCATCAACCGCAACAACCGCCTCAAGCACATCGAGGCGTTGCGCGCGCCGGAAGTCATGATCTTCAACGAGAAGCGCCTGCTCCAAGAGGCCGTCGACGCTCTCTTTGAAAACGGCGCCCGCGGACGCGTCGTCGTCGGCGCCGGCAACCGCCCGCTGAAATCCCTGTCGGACATCCTCAAGGGCAAGCAGGGCCGTTTCCGGCAAAATCTCCTCGGCAAGCGCGTCGACTACTCGGGCCGCTCGGTCATCGTCGTCGGCCCGAACCTGAAGCTCAATCAGTGCGGACTGCCCAAGGAGATGGCGCTGGAGCTCTTCCGGCCGTTCATCATCCGCGAGCTGATGAAGACCGAGAGCCTCACGCTCAAGGCCGCCAAGCGCATGTTCGAGAAGGTGCGCCCCGAGATCTGGGACATCCTCGAGTTCGTCACCAAGAACCACCCGGTCCTGCTCAACCGCGCTCCGACCCTGCACCGCCTCGGCATCCAGGCCTTCGAGCCCAAGCTCATCGAAGGCAAGGCGATCCAGCTCCATCCCTTGACCTGTGCGGCGTTCAACGCCGACTTCGACGGCGACCAGATGGCCGTCCACGTGCCGCTGTCGCAGGAAGCCCAGCTCGAGGCCAAGCTGCTGATGATGGCCTCCAACAACATCATCTCGCCGGCGTCGGGCAAGCCGATCGCGGTGCCGTCTCACGACATGGTGCTCGGCCTGGCCTACTTGACCAAGGAGAAGGTCGGCGAGAAGGGCGAGGGCATGGTTTTCGGCGAGGTCGCCGAAGTCGTGACCGCCTACCAGAACCGCAAGGTGGACCTGCACGCGCGCATCAAGGTGCGCGGCATCAACGCGATCGTCGAGGAAGGTCTTTCCAAGGAGCAGAGCCGCGATGCGCGCGCGTGGAAGGACTTCACGACCGTCGGCCGAGTTCTCTTCAACGAGATCGTTCCCGAGGAACTGCGCTACATCAACAAGCCGCAGGGCAAGAAGGAGCTCTCGCAGCTCGTCGAGCGCTGCTACAAGACCCTCGGCCACTTCCGCACCGTTCAGCTGCTTGACGACCTCAAGCGCTCGGGGTTCCACTACGCGACCGCCGCCGGGCTGTCCATCTCGGTGTCGGACATGCACATTCCCAAGATCAAGAAGGACGAGATCGTCGAGGCGCGCCGCAAGGTCAAGACCATCGAATCCCAAGCCAAGAACGGCGTCATCACCGAGTCCGAGCGCTACAACAAGATCATCGACATCTGGACCCACGTCACGGAGCGCATCTCCGACGTGATGTTCGACGCGATGAAGGAAGACGAGCGCAAGAACTTCAAGACCGGCGAATCCCGCTTCAACTCCGTCTACTTGATGGCGGATTCCGGCGCGCGCGGCAGCCGCCAGCAGGTCCGGCAGTTGGCCGGCATGCGCGGCTTGATGGCCAAGCCGCAGAAAAAACTCACCGGCGGCGTCGGCGAGATCATCGAGCAGCCGATCGTGTCGAACTTCCGCGAGGGCCTGACCGTTCTGGAGTACTTCATCTCCACGCACGGCGGACGCAAGGGTCTGGCCGACACCGCGCTCAAGACCGCCGACGCCGGCTATCTGACGCGCCGCCTGGTCGACGCCGCGCACGACCTCGTGATCACCGAAGACGATTGCGGCACCATCAACGGCGTGCGCTTGGGCCATTTGTCGGCCGGCGACGAGGTCATCGAGTCGCTTGATGAGCGCCTGCTCGGACGCGTCGTGCTCGAGGACGTGGTCGTGTCCGTCGGCGAGGGCAAGAAGGCAGAGGAGCGCACGATCGTCAAGGCCGGCGAGTTCGTGACCGCCGAGGCCCAGGCCGAGATCAAGGCCGCGGGGCTCGACATGGTCCGCGCGCGTTCGGTTTTGACCTGCGAGGCGCGGCAAGGCGTCTGCGCGAAGTGCTACGGGATGAACAACGCCACGGGCCGCATGGTCGAGATCGGCGAGGCCGTGGGCATCATCGCGGCCCAGTCGATCGGCGAACCCGGAACCCAGTTGACCCTGCGCACCTTCCACATCGGCGGCGCCGCCTCTCGCGTGACCAAGCGCGCCCAGGCCGTCACCATCAAGGGCGGCTCGGTCGAGCTCAAGAACGTGCGCACGATCAAGAACCGCGAAGGCCAAGTCGTCGTGGTTTCCCGCGCCGGTCTGGCGTTGGTGCAAGACAAGGTTTCCGGAGCCGTCGAGGAATACAAAATCCCCTACGGCGCCCGCCTGAAGACCGAGTCCGGCAGCAAGGCGGAGCCGGGCGCGGTCATCGCGGAATGGGACCCCTACACGATGCCGATCGTGTCCGAGCACGAAGGAGCCGTCGTGCTCAAGGACGTCAAGGAAGGCGTGTCCCTGCGCACCGACCTCAACAAGATCACCGGCATCGTCGAGCGCCGCATCATCGAGCAGGAGACGCGTCGCGGCGAGCGCGGAGAGGGCGGAGCCAAGCGCCTCAACCCGCGCGTGGCCATCGAGAAGGGCGGCAAGGAAGCGGCCGCCTTCCCGCTGCCCACCGACACGATCCTGATCGTGGCCGAAGGGCAGGAAGTTCACGTCGGCGACATCCTGGCCAAGATCCCGCAGGAAGTCACCAAGTCCAAGGACATCACCGGCGGTCTGCCGCGCGTGTCCGAACTCTTCGAGGCGCGCCGCCCGAAGAGCTCCGCGATCATCTCCGAGATCGAGGGCATCGTCAGCCTCGGCATCGGCGCCAAGGGCCTGGTCCAAGTCTCCGTGCGCAACGAGGAGACCGACATGGTCCGCGAGTACCTGATCCCGCAGGGCAAGCACCTTGTCGTCTACCAAGGCGACCGCGTGGGCGTGGGCGAGGCGCTTACCGACGGCGCGATCAACCCGCACGACGTCCTGCACGTCAAGGGCATCAAGGAAGTCCAGGAGTTCCTGGTCAACGCGATCCAGGAAGTCTACCGCCTGCAGGGCGTGACGATTTCCGACCGCCACATCGAGTGCATCGTGCGCCAGATGCTCCAAAACGTGAAAGTCGAGAACTCCGGAGACACCCCCTATCTCAAGGGCGAGATCGTCAATCGGTTCCAGTTCGCCCAGGAGAACCGGCGGACCAAGGAGAAGGGCGGCAAGGAGGCGCAGGCCGAGCCGGTCCTTCTCGGCATCACCAAGGCCAGCCTCGCGTCGAGCTCGTTCGTCTCGGCGGCGAGCTTCCAGGAGACCACGCGCGTGCTCACCGAGGCCGCGACGACCTCGAAGATCGACTTCCTCAAGGGTCTCAAGGAGAACGTCATCATCGGCCACATGATTCCGGCCGGAACGGGCCTGCAGGCCCGCGAGAAGCTCATGGAGCTGGCCGCCCAAGCCGCGCCGGCGCCGCAACAGCCTTAAGGAGACAAGACGACATGCCCACGATCAGCCAGCTCATCCGCCTCGGCCGCAGCAAGAAACGCGTGCGCGCCAAGGCTCCGGCCCTGCAGTCCTGCCCGCAGAAGCGCGGCGTCTGCACCCTCGTCAAGACGACGACGCCCAAGAAGCCGAACTCCGCCTTGCGCAAGATCGCGCGCATCAAGCTGACCAACGGCGTGGAAGTCACCGGCTACATCCCCGGCGTCGGCCACAACCTGCAGGAGCACTCGATCGTGATGATCCGCGGCGGTCGCGTCAAGGACCTGCCGGGCGTGCGCTACCACATCATCCGCGGCGTGCTCGACGCCGCCGGCGTGGACGGCCGCAAGCAGGGACGCTCGCTCTACGGCGCCAAGCGCCCGAAAGAAGCCGCCAAATCTTAAGCGCCATTAGAGAGGAATAGAAGATGCCCCGCAAAGGACTCCGCCCCCGCGACCGCCGCCCCGCTCCGCCGGCCGACTTCAAGTTCAACTCGGTCCTCATCGCCCGGCTGGTCAACAAGCTCGACCACGCCGGCAAGAAATCGACGGCCGAACGCGTGATGTACGACGCGCTCGACATCGTCGGCGAGCGCACCAAGCAGAACGCGCTGGATGTGTTCACCCAGGCCATCGAAAACGTCCGCCCGCTGCTCGAGGTCAAGGCCCGCCGCGTGGGCGGCGCGACCTATCAGGTCCCCATCGAGGTCGCTCCGAACCGCTCGACGACGCTGGCGATGCGCTGGATGCTCGACGCCGCGCGCGCGAAGTCCGGCAAGCCGATGGCCGAGCGACTGGCCGAGGAGATCCTCGCCGCGAACAAGAAGGAAGGCATCGCCTTCAAGAAGCGCGAGGACACACACAAGATGGCCGAAGCCAACCGAGCGTTCGCGCATTACCGGTGGTAATGCGCTTTTGATGACAGCCCCGAACTAACCAGAGACCAACATGCCCCGCGAATTCCCGCTCGAGAAAATCCGCAACATCGGCATCATCGCGCACATCGACGCCGGCAAGACCACCACGACCGAGCGCATCCTCTACTACACCGGCCGCATCCACAAGATCGGCGAGGTGCACGACGGCGCGACGACCACCGACTGGATGCCCCAGGAGCGCGAGCGCGGCATCACGATCACCGCGGCCGCCGTCTACTGCAAGTGGCGCGACTGCCAGATCAACATCATCGACACCCCCGGCCACGTGGACTTCACGGCCGAAGTCGAGCGCTCCCTGCGCGTGCTCGACGGGGCCGTCACCTGCTTCGACGGCGTGCAGGGCGTCGAGCCCCAGTCCGAGACCGTGTGGCGCCAAGCCGACAAATACAAGGTGCCCCGCCTCGCCTACATCAACAAGATGGACCGCATGGGCGCGGATTTCTACATGTCCTATCAGTCCATCATCAAGCTGCTCGGCGCCAACGCGGTGCCCATCCAGCTGCCGATCGGCTCCGAGGCCGCCTACGCGGGCCTCGTCGATTTGATCAAGATGAAGGCGCTGATCTGGCGCGGCGAGGAGCTCGGCGCCAAGTGGGACGAAGTCGATATCCCCGCCGACATGAAAGAGCAGGCGGAGAAGTACCACGCCAACATGGTCGAGAAAATCGTCGAGTTCGACGACAAGCTCATGGAGCGCTATCTCAACGGCGAGACTAATTTCACCCCGGAAGAACTGCGCTCGACCCTGCGCAAGGGCGTGCTGCAGTGCAAGATTTTCCCGGTGTTGTGCGGCTCGTCCTACAAAAATAAGGGCGTCCAGCCGATGCTCGACGCCGTCTGCGACCTGCTGCCTTCCCCGCTGGACATCCCGGCCATCAAGGGCCACGACATCTTCGACACGGAAAAGATCGTCGAGCGCCACGCCGACGACAAGGAGCCTTTCTCCGCGCTGATGTTCAAGATCCAGACCGACCCGTTCGTCGGCAAGCTGATCTTCTTTCGCGTCTACTCGGGCTCGCTGAAGGCCGGCGATACGGTGATGTTCGGCAACAACCGAAACACCGAGCGCATCGGCCGCATCCTGCGCATGCAGGCCACCGAGCGAAACGAGGTCAAGGAAGTCTTCGCCGGCGACATCGCCGCGACCGTGGCCCTCAAGAACGGCCGCGTCGGCTACACGATGTGCGATCAAGACAAGCCGGTCATCCTAGAGCAGATCACCTTCCCCGAGCCCGTCATCTCCGTCGCCATCGAGCCCAAGACGAAGGCCGATGAGGAGAAGATGGCCAACGCGATGCAGCGCCTGGGCGAGGAAGATCAGACTTTCCGCATCAAGACCGACCAGGAGACCGGCCAGACCATCATCTCGGGCATGGGCGAACTCCATCTCGACATCATCGTCGACCGGATGAAGCGCGAATTCAAGGTCGAGGCCAATGTCGGCGCGCCGCAGGTGGCCTACCGCGAGACGATCCGCAAAAAGGTCCGCGAGGAGGGCAAGTTTATCCGCCAGTCCGGCGGCCGCGGCCAATACGGCCATGCGGTGCTGGAGATCGAGCCCCAGCCGATGGGCAAAGGCTTCGAATTCGTCAACGACATTTCCCAAGGCCGCATCCCGCGCGAGTTCATCCCGGCCATCGAAAAGGGCGTGCGCGAGGCGCTCGACGGCGGCGCGCTGGCGGGCTACCCGATCGTCGACATCAAGGTGACGCTGGTCGACGGCTCGTTCCACGAGGTCGACTCCAACGAGATGGCCTTCAAGATCGCCGGCGGCATGGCGTTGCGCGCCGGCTGCAAGAAGGCCAACCCGACCATCCTCGAGCCGATCATGAAGTGCGAGGCGATCACGCCCGAGCAGTACATGGGCGACGTGATCGGCGACCTCAACAGCCGCCGCGCCAAGATCCAGGACATGGGCGACCGCGGCCACCTGAAGTTCGTGCGCTGCACGGTCCCGCTGTCGGAGATGTTCGGCTACGCGACCGTCGTGCGGTCCATTTCCCAGGGCCGCGCGTCGTTCACGATGGAGCCCAGCCATTACGAGGAAGTGCCCGGCAACGTGCTCAAGGCGAT
>JAJZQS010000095.1 GCA_021806745.1 bacterium | reverse complement strand
CGGGGCGGGTGCGCTATCCTCTGGGCCCCGAGATGCCGCTGATCCGCTACACGATGCCGCCGCAAGACGTCCGCCTGATGGCCCGGGGCATGGAGTTGGTCGCCCGCGCGTACCTGGCGGCGGGCGCCGACCGGGTGCTGCTGCCGCTCAACCGCCCCGACAACGAGATCGAAAACGCCGCTCAGCTCGATAACTTCGATTGGAGCGGCGTGCGCGCCGACGAACTGCAGACGATGGGCTTCCACCCGCTGGGAACCGCGGGCCTGGGCCGGGCGACGGACGGCGGACTGCGCGCCGCCTCGGGCGTCTACGTCGCCGACGGTTCGGTCGTGCCCGAAAGCCTCGGCGTCAATCCGCAGATCACGATCTACGCCTTCGCGCTGGGCCTGGCGCGGCGGCTGCTGGCGGAGGGCGCGTGAGAGTCTCGGACTGGAGCGCGCTCGAAGACGGCGCCGAGTTCGACTTCGTGATCGTCGGCTCGGGCTTCGGTGGCTCGGTGGCCGCGTTGCGCCTGGCCGAGAAAGGCTACTCGGTGGCGGTGCTCGAGGCCGGACGCCACTTCGAAGACGAGGATTTCCCGCGCACGAACTGGAACGCGCGGCGCTACCTATGGGCGCCGCGCCTGGGCTGCTGGGGACTGCAGCGCATCGACTTCCTGGAACACGCGCTCGTCTTGTCGGGCGCGGGCGTGGGTGGAGGGTCTCTCGTCTACGCCAACACGCTTCTCGAGCCCGGCCCCGCGTTCTACCGCGAGGCGGCGGCCGTCGAGCCCGGCTTCGCCGAGCGCCTCAAGCCGCATTTCTCGACCGCCCGGCGCATGCTCGGCGCGACGACGACCCCGCGCCTTTTCGCGGCCGACTTGGAACTGGAGCGCGCCGCCCGCGAACTCGGCCGCGGACAGACCTTCTCGCGCGCGACCGTCGGGATTTATTTCGGCGAAAAGGGCGTGACCCGCCCCGATCCGTTCTTCGCCGGGAAGGGCCCCCCGCGCGCGGGCTGCATCTTCTGCGGCGGCTGCATGGTCGGCTGCCGTCACAACGCGAAAAACACCCTCGTCAAGAACTACCTGCCGCTGGCCGCCGGACTGGGCGCGAGAATCTTCGCGCGCACGAGCGCGGTCCGGCTCGCGCAACGCGCCGGCGGCGGACTCCTGATCGAAACGAAGCGCTCGGGCTGGGGCTTCGGCGTCAAGACCCTGCGCGCGCGCGGCGTCGTGGTCGCGGCCGGAGTGCTGGGCACGATGCGCCTGCTGCAAAACCCGGCCAACGCCCTCGGGCCCATGCCGCCGCGCCTGGGCCGCGACGTGCGCACCAACGGCGAGGCGCTGCTTGGCGCATACGCGCGCACGGACGCGCGCGACTGGTCCGAGGGCATCGCGATCGCCTCGGGCGCCTGGGTCGACGACGAGACCCACGTCGAACCCGTGCGCTATCCCGCGGGCTCAGACGCGATGGGCCTGCTCGGCGTCGCGCGCACGAACTCCCTGCGCGACCGCCTGCGCGCGGCCTGGCCGTTCGGCTGGGCGCGACGCGCGACGGTGCTGCTGGCGATGCAGACGCGCGACTCGCGCCTGAGCCTGGTGCGCCTCGCGTCCGGACGCCTCGCGTCGCGGCTTGAGCCGGGACACCCCCCGCCCTCCGCGCGCCTGCCCGCCGCGGAACGGCTGCAGGACGTCTTCTGCCGCAACGCCGACGCGGTGCCCATGACCAACGTCGCCGAGGCCTGGCTCGGCCGCTCGGCGACCGCGCACATCCTGGGCGGCGCCTGTCGCGCGGCCGGCCCCGAGGGCGGCTGCGTCGGGCCGGACGGCAGGCTCTTCGGGCGCTCCGATCTCTGGGTCGTCGACGGCTCCGCGGTCCCCGCCAACCCCGGGGTCAATCCCTCGCTGACCATCGCGGCGCTGGCCGAGTCGGCGATGGAGCGCGTGCCCGCCAAGGGCGCGCCGGGGGCCCCCGCGTGAGGTGGAACAACAAGCGTTGGGACCTGCCGCGCCTGGTCGAACTGGCGATCGCCCTGTCCGCCCTGGGCGGGGCCTTGCTCCTGAACAACTGGCTTGGCCGCGTGGCCGAGCGCAACGGCGCGCGCGCGCACCCGTCCCCGGACCTCCTGCTGTCGCTGCTGCCGGTCGTCGACTTGCGCTTTCTGTTCGTCTACGGCTTCGCGGGTTTCCTCGTCGCGCTCTTGGCCATCGGCCTCTGGCGCGAGCGCCATCACCTCGCGCACATCGCCTGGCTCTACGCGATGCTGATCTCGCTGCGCTCGGTCTTCATCATCCTCACGCCGATGCGCGAGCCGGTCGGCGCGTTGCCCGTCGCCGGAGACCCTCTCTTCGACGCCGTCGGCCGCTACCTGACCTTCCGCAACGACCTCTTCTTCTCCTCGCACACGGCTTTGCCCTTCCTCGCCTATCTGACCTACAGGGACGGCTGGGCGCGGCGGATATTCCTCGCCTTCACGCTCGCGATGGCGGCGACGGTGCTCCTGACCCGCCAGCACTACTCGATCGACGTCTTCGCCGCCTTCTTCATCACCTACGCGCTCTACCGCTGGGAGCGGCGCTGGCTGCGCGCGCCCTACCGGCGCGCGCGCGCGCGCGTCTTCTCTTGGACGAGGCGCGCGCGATGTGCTTTCATAGCCGCGTGAAGCGCTACGCGTGCGTGCACGGGCATTTCTATCAGCCCCCGCGCGACAATCCCTGGACCGGGGAAGTCGAGCGCCAGCCCTCCGCGGGCCGCGACCACGATTGGAACGCGCGCGTCGCGCGCGAGTGCTATGTGCCCAACGGCGAGGCGCGCGTGCTCGACGGCGCCGGGCGCATCGTGGACCTGGTCGACAACTACGAGTGGATGTCGTTCAACTTCGGCCCCACTCTGCTGGCGTGGCTTGAGGGCGCGCACCCGCACGCCTACGCGCGCCTGCAGCTCGCCGACCGCGCCAGCGCCGCGCGCCTGGACGGCCACGGCAACGCGATGGCCCAGGCCTTCCACCACGCGATCTTGCCTCTGTCGCACCCCCGCGACCGCCGCACGGAAATTCTCTGGGGCCTGGCCGACTTCCGGCACCGCTTCGGCCGCCCGGCCGAGGGGATGTGGCTGCCGGAGTGCGCGGCCGACGAGGCCACTCTGGCCGACCTCGCCGACGCGGGCGTGCGCTTCATCATCCTGGAACCCCATCAGGCCGACGCCACGCGGGCGCTGTCCGGCGGCGCGTGGGTCGCGGCCGACGGTGCCGTCGAGCGCGGCCGTCCCTACCTGTGGCGGGGCGCGGCGGGCGCGAGCCTGGCGGTCTTCTTTTACGACGGCGGCCTCTCGCGCGCGGTGGCCTTCGAGCGCGCGATGACCGACAGCCGCGCCTACGCCGCGAGGCTGGCCGCCGCCGCCGCCGAGGGCGCGATGGCCCTGGTCGCCACCGACGGCGAGAGCTACGGCCACCACGAGGCCTTCGCCGAGATGGGCCTGGCGCACCTTCTGCGCTACGCGCTGCCCGAAAAGGGCGTGGAGCCGGTCAACCCCGCCTGGCTGCTCTCGCGCCACCCGCCCGCGGCCGAGGTCCGCCTGAAGCCCGGCGGCACCTCCTGGAGCTGCGTGCACGGCGTGGAGCGCTGGCGCGACGACTGCGGCTGCGGCGGCTCGCCGGGGCGCCACCAGCGCTGGCGCCGCCCGCTGCGGGAGTCGCTGGAGCGGCTGCGCGCGCGTCTGGCCGAGCTCTACGAGCGCGAGTCCCGCGGACTCCTGCACGACCCCTGGGCCGCGCGCGACGCCTACATCCGCGTGGTTCTGGACCGCTCGCAGGCGTGCGTGTCGGAGTTTCTCCTCGAACACGCGCCCTCGGCCGCCGCGGACGCCGCGCGGCGCGAGAAGGCCCTGCGCCTGCTCGAGATGCAGCGGCACGCGCTGATGATGTTCACCAGCTGCGGCTGGTTTTTCGACGAGATCTCGCGCCTTGAGCCCGTGCAGGTGCTTCTCTACGCCGCGCGCGCTCTGGAGCTGGCGCGGGAATTCGGCGCGGACTTCGAGCCGGAACTCGTGGAGGGCCTGGCTCAAGCGCCCAGCAACGAGAGCTGGGGCGACGGCGCGCGCGTCTGGCGCGAGCTCGTTTTGCCCCAGGTGCTCACGCCCGACCACGCCGCCGCGCACTACGCGGTGAACCTGCTCTTCGAAGACGCCGGGCCGCAGACCTTTCAGGGCCGCCGCGTGCGCCTGGAGCGCCTGGAGCGCCGCGCCGAGGGCGAGGTGACCGCCGCCGCCGGCCGCGCGGAGTTTTCGGAAATCGCCACCGGCCGAGGCTGGACCCGGGATTTTTTCGCCGCGATCCTGCCGCGCGCGCGCGTGCAGGCCTTCGTCTGCGAACCGCTCGACGACCAGCGCTTCTCGGCCCTGCTGGCCGACGCGACGGCCTCGGAAGGCTCCTGCCCGCTCCCGCACGGCAGGCTCTTTCGCCTGCGCGACCTGCGCCCCGACGAGCGCGAGCGCGCGCTGCGTCGGGTGCTGGAGCGGCGCCTGTCGCGCTGGGCGGCGGTGGCGCGCGACGTCTTCGAAGAGACCCTGCCGCTGGTCGAGCAGTTCCGCGGCCTGGGCGTGCCCGCGCCGCCCGGGCTGGAAGAGGAAGCGCGCCTGGCCTTCGCGCACGAGATGGGTCGCGCGGCGCAGGACTTCGCCGCCGGCAAGACCGAGGCGCTGGGTTCCTTCCGCTCGGCGGCCGCGCGCGGGCGCGCGGCGGGGCTGCCCGTGCTGCGCGCTCTGGTGGAGGAGCCCTGGGAGCGCGGCGTGTCGCGCCTGCTCGACGGGCTGGAGCGCGACTTCTCGGACGCGGGCCTGGCCTTGCTGCGCGAGGCCGCGTCCCTGGGCGAGGCCGCGGGACTGGCGGACTGGCGCGGGCCGGCGCAGACGCGCCTGTTCCGCCTGCTGCGCGAAAAACCCGTCGGCGAGGCCGCGCGCGCGGCCGCCGCGGCCCTGGGACTTGCCGCCTAGGCCGTCGACCGCAACGCGGTTCGGACTCGCCTGCGCCGCGCGCCTCCAAGCCGACTGGACACCCCGCGCCATGAAAGTTATCATCCAGCGTGGGGTCACGAAAATAATGAAAATTATCCTGCGCGGATTCGCCGCGCTCCTGCTGACGACCGTGGCGTCGAACTTCGTTCGCGCCGAGGGCTTCGCGCTGGGCTGGCGTCCCGCCCAGACCGCGCTCCGGTGGCCCGGCTCCTCGGGCGACGGCTACGCCGCGACCGCGGTCGACGGGCGCGCCTTCGTCGCCGATGTGCGCACGGTCGGCTCCGGACAGACGGCGTCGGTGATCGGCTTCTCCGCGGAAAACGACGGAAAATGGACGCGCCAAGTCGTGGCCAAGGTGGCCGACGATCCCGGCACCGGCGGCGCGACCCTGCCGCAGTTGGCGGTCCTGCCCTCCGGCGCCGGGGCGGTCATCGTCGTCAGCCACCCGAAAGCGGGCGGCGGAGCGCAACTGCTGACCTACGCCCGCGCCTCCGGCGCGTGGACGCGCGTGGACGCTCCCCCTGCCGGCGCCGGACGCGACGCCTACCTCAACCCGAGTTCGCCCAGCCTCGCCGTGGACGGCTCGGACGTCGTGATGGCCTTCAACGCCTCCAGCCCCGACCCGGACTGCCCGGCCAACGGCGGCTACGTGTTCGTCTCAAGACTCGCCGCCGGCGCGCGCGCCTGGTCGCCCGCCAAGAACGTCACGGCCGACTACTGTTCGTCCGCGGGCGGAATGGCCAAAGCGCCCCTGCTCAAGATCGCCGACGGCAAGACCTTTCTCGCCTACCAATGCGCGGGCGACCCGCAGGGCTCGCCCGGCGCCCTGTGCCTGCGCTCCGGCGACCTCGGCGCCGCCAGCGAGAAGGTCGTGGAGAAAAACACCGCCGATTGGGCCATGTATGTGCCCGGAGTCTACGCGCTGACCGTCGTCGCGGGCGAGCCGCGTCTCGCGTGCGTGTTCAAGGACGGCGGCCAGGCGACGCGCCTGACGCGCTCGATCAAGACGGCCGACGGCTGGCGCGAGACGGCGGTTGCCTCCGGCGCGGGAGCGCGCAAGACGGGCGAGGTCTTGGGCGGCATGCCGCCGGCGATGATCTCGGCCGAGGCGGGCGATGAACTCGCCTACGTCGGCTACGCCGAGTATCCTCTGGGCGGCAGCGCCAGCCAGGCCGTGTTCCTGGCCAAGACATCGGCCGAAGGCGCGGCCGGCAAGCCCTGGAACTTCACCCGCAGCCGCTTCTCCGACGCCGCGCCGTCCATGGCGTCCTCGCGAGGCGCGGGCTACCTGTTCTTCGAGCGGGACGGGCAAAGCGTGCTGTGGTCCAAGGAAGAGCCTTTTGCGCGCATCGCGTCCCGCGTCGACGCCGGCCGGGCGAGCTTCAGCGGAACGATCGCGCCGGCGCGCTCGTCCGAGATTCTTCGCGTCTGCCTCGAACGCGCGGCCGCCGAGAAAGACGCCAAACGCGACCGCTGGCAAGCGGCGGGCTGCCGGTCGATACGCGACGAAGCGTCGGGCGCCGAGGCGAAATTCATCGTAAACTGGAAAGACCTTGCGCCGGGCCGCTACCGCGCCCGAGCTCAGGCGGGGCTCACGGACGAGCATCTGGCGGGCGACGGAGACTGGCGGGAGTGGACGGTCGCCGCGAACAAAGACGCGGGCGGGCGCTAGGAACGTGATCGCCACTCATCGCCGCGCCGCGGGCGCGTTGACGGTCCTGATCCTGGCGTCGGCCGGGGCCGCGCGGGCCCAGTCCGCCGCCGAGAAGCTCTCCATCGGCGCGGCCAGCGGCAGCGTCGCCGTGGTGGAAGCCGCGCTGCGCGAGGGCGCTCCGGTCGACGGCCGGGACTCCGACGGCGACACCGCGCTGATGCAGTGCCTCAACGCGGACGTCGCGCGCGTCCTGCTGCGCGCGGGGGCCTCCCCCAACACCTCCAATCCAGACGGCTGGACCCCGCTGCTGTTCGCCTCGGTCCGCGGCGACGCCCGCCTCGTCGCCGTCTTGCTGAAAGCCGGCGCCGATCCGAAAGCCGCGAGCAAGGACGGGAAAACCGCGTTGGCTCTGGCGCGGCAAACCGGAAGCAAGCCCGTCGCGGCGCTGCTGGAAAATGCCGGCGCGACGGCGCCCGCGTCTGCGGCTGCGGCCCCGTCGCCGGCGTTTCTGCGGAGCCTGGCCCGCATCCCCGCCGACGACCGCCTGTTCGACGCGGTCGCCCGGGGAGACCTGGCGGGCGTGCGCGCCGCGCTCAAGGCCGGCGCCCGCGCCGACGACCGCAACGCGGACGGCTCCGGCATCCTGGCGTCGGCCCTCAACCACCCCGCCGGGCTGCCTCCGGGACCTAAAAACCTCCCGGCGATCGTGCGCGCGCTGCTGCGGGCGGGAGCCGACGCGAACGCGCGCGCAAACGACGGCTGGACGCCCTTGATGTATGCCGCCAACAGCGGGGAGACGGAGTGCGCCGCTCTCCTGCTGAAGGCCGGAGCACGGGCGAACGACCGGACGAAAAACGGCCAGACGGCGCTGATGCGCGCGGCGGCCTACGGCTCTCTCGGCTGCGTGAGGCTTCTTCTCAAGGCCGGAGCGGACAAACGCCTGCGCGACGCCGACGGCAAGACCGCGGCGCACTACACCCGGGAGACAAGCCTCACGGCCCTGCTGGGCGACTGACGCGGCGCTTCGCCGCGAGGAGACCACCATGACTCGAATCGACTCGACGATCGTGCGCGCGGCCACGCTGGCGCTGGCGGCGGTCTTGACCACGGCCGCGGCCTCGCCCCTCGGGCAAAAACTGCGCGACGCCGCCGACAAGGGCGACCTGGCGGCGGTGAAGGCGGCCTTGGCCGACGGAGCTCCGGTGGACGCCCGGGACCCCGCCACGGGGGACACGGCGCTTTTCGCGGCCTGCGCCGACAACTCCAACGCCCGCGTCGTCGCCTTCCTCCTCAAGCGCGGCGCCAAACCCGACGTCCACGACGCCGCGGGCGAGACCCCGCTGATGCTGGCCGCCAAGCCCGACATCGCGCGCGCCCTGCTCAAGGCCGGGGCTGCCGTCGGCGCCGTGGACGCCAACGGCTGGACGCCGCTGATCTGGGCCGTGTCCAAGGCGGCCCTGGACAAAAGCTACGTCGCAGTCGCGCGCGCCCTGCTGAAGGCCGGCGCCGATCCGTCCGCGAAGAACAAGGACGGCGACAGCGCGCTCTCCCTGGCCCGGAAATCCGGCCCGGCAGCGCTGGCGAAGCTCCTCCAAGCCGCCGCGGCTCGTCGGCGCTGAAGCGCGGGGCGAGCTAGTTGTGAGAAGCCGCCCCGCCGCCGCGCCCATCCTGCCGGGGGGAACGCGGCGAGCCGTCCAGACGCCGGCGCAGGAAGCCGGTCAGGCGCGGCAAGTCCAGAGGCTTGGCGAAGAAGTCGACCACATTCGGCTCCCGGAGGAGAAACTCGATGGTCGTGGAGTCCAACGCGCGCGCGGTCACGATGGCGACGGGGACGTGCCCGCGCCCGGCCGCCCGCAGGTCGTGCAGGATGTCGTAGCCGCTGCGTCCCGGCAGCATCAAGTCGAGCAAAATCAAGTCCGGAGGCGTCTGCGCCATCTTCGCGTCCGCATCGCGCCAGTCGGCGGCCGTCACGGCGCGCAAGCCCGCTTTCCGGACGTTGTGGTCCAGCAGGACGCGCACGTCGGGATCGTCGTCGATGACCATGACGACCTTCATCGGAGCAGGCCCCCTCTCCCGCGCGGCCGCAACGGCGGCCGTGGCGGGCGGTGGAGGAGGAGGCGGCGGCGGGGCGCCGCCCGCCACGGACGAAAACACCCCCGCTAAAGCCGAAAGGACATCCTCAACGCCGTCGGGCGACTTGTCTTCGGGCATACGCGCGCTCCCGGCGGCCGGCCGCCGTTCCCCCCGTGCGCCTGCCGCCGATCAATCTTACATCAATTTGCGCCGAAATTGCGCGCGCATCGGGGGGCGCGACGAACGCCGCCGTCATAACCCGACGAAGAACGCGGCGTCCGGAAGCCCCGGCCACCACGCGCCACGGCCGCATTTTGCTAGCTTGACGCGCGATGAACGAACCCTCAATCGCGGAGGCCCGCGACGAAGCCCGGCTGCGGCCCTTTCTCGCGAAGACATACGCTCTCGTCTTCGGCTACGGGCTGGCCTGGCTGGGCTGGTCTGTGCTGATTCGACCGAGCCATCCCGGCGTTCAGCTCGTCGTCTCGACCGCCGCCGCGGCGGGCGTGGGGCTCGGAGAGCGAATCCTCTTGGCCGGAATGTCCGCAGGCGGCCTGCTGGCCTTCGTCTGGCTCTACGGCGCGCGGCTCAAGAAAAACGGCGGAAGCATCGACCGGCAGGCCGGCCCCCTCGGGCTTTTCCTGCTGTTCCACCTGCCCGTCTGCGCGGCGCTCATCGCCCCGCTCAGCCGCGGGCTCGACTGGGCGCCGCCCGAGACCTACCGGCTGCCCGTCCTGGACAAGACGCCTCGAGGCCTGCCTTGGACCGTCGATCGCGTCCGCGTTCCGGATTGGAGCGCGCCGGGAGAGGTTCAGTCCGTCGCGGTCGCGTCGAAGGACTGGGACGGCCTTGCGCCCGGGAAATCCGTGGTGTATGTCACGACCGGGCCGGGCTTCAGGGGCGCGGCGTGGTGTGTCGCCCAGACGCAGGCCGAGTTCGCGCGGCATCCGAAAAAAGGCGTGCGCGACCTCGTGCCCCCCGCCGCGAGGCGCGCCGCGTCTGCTCCGCTGGCCGCGTTCCGCCGGCTGAAGCGAGAGATGACGCGGGCGCAGGTCGAGAGCCTCGTCGGCCCGCCCTCGGCGACGGTCGACCTCGGCGGCGTCCAGATGCTGCGCTACGACCTCGACGACGGGGGCAGCGTCGAAGTCTTCTACGAC
>JAJZQS010000094.1 GCA_021806745.1 bacterium | reverse complement strand
CGGTCAAGATCGCTCCCAAGGCGGCGTCGATCAGGAGCCCCTTTTTCTTTTTCATCGATTGGCCGTCGTCCGGCGCGGGCTAAGTGTAGCGGACCACCCCCACCCTGTCAATGGCGCCGGCCGAAACTCGGGCGGCCTTTAAGGCCGGGCGCCGAACAGCCTCCAGCCCAGAGGCAGAAGTCCCGCGGCCGCGGCGCACTTGACGATCTCCCCGGGCAAAAACGGCCACAGTCCCTGCAGCAGCAGCGTGCGCGCCGGCGCAAAGCGCGACAGCCCGAGCAGGCCCAGCGCGAAAATCGGCGCGCCCGAAATCAGCATCGCCGCAAACGCCCTCGCGGGCGTGCGGTCCCAGCCCCTCTCGGCCAAAGCGCCGCAGACGGCCGCGGCGACGGGAAAGCCGAGAAGATAACCGCCGGTGGGCCCCAGCAGGATCGCCGCGCCGGCCGCGCCGCCGGCAAACACCGGAAGCCCGGCTCCGCCCTCCAGCAGATAGAGCGCGGCCGCGGCCGCGCCCCGGCGCGCGCCCAGGGCCGCGGCGACCAGCAACAAGCCGAGCGTCGCTCCTGAAACGGGCACCGGCGTGAACGGCAGCGGAATCTGCACCCGCGCGCACAGCGCGATGATCGCGCTGGCGACGGCGACGGACGCGGCATCGGCCAACGGTCCTTCCACGGCGAACGCGTCGGCGAGAACGACGGGACGGACGGTGTGTGCGTTCATGAGCGGCGGCCTCCTTCGGCGGTTTGCGACTCCTCGGCTTGACGCAGGGGAAGACGGGCGACGAAGCGCGCGCCGCGCTCCTTGCCCGCCTCGACCCAGATGATGCCCCGGTGCAGGCGCACGATCTTGGCGCAGATGGCCAGGCCCAGACCGAAGCCGGACTTGGGCGCGCCGGAGTCGAGTTGGCGGAACTTCTCGAAGACGGCGGCGCGCTGGGACTCGGGGATGCCCGGGCCG
The DNA here is from genome assembly GCA_021806745.1 of bacterium. Lineage (GTDB taxonomy): Bacteria > Elusimicrobiota > Elusimicrobia > UBA1565 > UBA9628 > GWA2-66-18. The sequence goes on along the minus strand of JAJZQS010000094.1, from coordinate 8,927 downwards.
TCGTCTTCGACGGCGAGCTCGATCTGGGAGGCGCGCGGCGCGGCCGACAAGACCACGCGGCCCGAGCGCGGCGTGAATTTCAGCGCGTTGCCCACAAGGTTGTGGAGCAGGCGTTCGACGAGGCGCTCGTCGGCCTGCAAAGACGCCGGCGCGTCGGGCGCGATCTCCACGGACAGAGCGATGCCGCGCTCCTCGGCCAAGGGCTGGAACAGCCGCGCGACTCGACGCAGCAGCGAAGGCACGTCGACGGCGGTCGACGACAGCTTCAAATGGCCGTTCTCGATGCGCGCGGCGTCCAGGGCGTCCTTGACGAACATCGTCAGCTTCTCGCCGGACTGTTCGATGGCCTCGAAATAGCCCGCCTGCCGCTCGTCGGGCGTCATCGACTTGCGCAACAGGCGCAGATAGCCCTGGATCGCGAACAGGGGCGCGCGCAGGTCGTGCGCCGCGGACTGGAAAAACTCCTCTTTGAGCGCGTCGAGCCGCCGCTCCGCGGTCACGTCGCGCAGCGCCACCAGCACGCCGAAGTCCCCGCTGGCCGCGTCGCTGAACATCGTCACGAAGCTCTTGTAGGTGAGCGTCGACTCGTCCTGGTGGCGCTCAAAGAAAAGGCCGAGAGAATGCCTCTTCAAAATGTCCTGGACCTCCAGGCGCCAGCGCTCGGGCTGCAGCGGCGTAAACAGCGCGCGCCCTCCGGCGCGCACGTCCTCGGGCTTGGCTCCGAGCAGCGGCATCGCCGCGGCGTTGAGAAACTGCACGTCGCCGCGCATGTTGGTCATGATCAGCGCGTCGGGCATCTTCTCGATGATCGTCTGCAGGCGCGCGCGCTCGCGCGAGAGCTCGGCTTTGGCCTCGTCGAGGCTGCGCTGGAGGTCGCCCTGCGCCCGCGAGAACTGCTCGGACAGCCGCCGCCAGCCGGCCATGCGCGCGTCGTCAAGCGGAGTCGACAAGTCTCCCGCGGTCCAGCGCTCCAGTCCCCGCTCGAGCTCGCGCAGCGGCGCGACGAACCAGCGCCAGGCCAAGGCCGACGCGCCCACCGACACGGCGACGGAGGCCAACGCGACCAGCGCCAGCGCCCAAGGCGACCCGACGCCCGCGCGCGCGCCCAGCCACCAGCCCGCCAGGCCCGTCGGCAGGGCGCCGACGGCGAACATCAGCCATGAGGCGCGGCCGAAGAGATCCACGACGCGCAGTCTATCAAATCCCCTGGACGCCCGCCATCTCGCCTGCTATCCTGGCTCCCATGAGGCTTGCTCTGGCTCTGGCGTCGGCGTTGGTCGCGCCGGCCGCGGCTACGGCGGCGACGGCGGCTCCGTCGGTGCTCGCCCGCGCGAATCTTCCGGCCGGACGCTACACGACGACCGTCGAAGGAATGCTTTGCGCGGTGTGCGCGCGCGCGATCGCCGCGCAATGGGCGAAGCTGCCCGAAGTCGAGTCGGCCTCGGTCGACTACCAGTCCGGCCGGGCCGTGATCGTCGTCCGCCTGGGGCGGACCCTGCGCCTGTCGGCTCTGCTCGAATCCCTGCGCCGCGCCGAGCGTCTGGCCAATCTCGGCGCGCGCTACCGGATCGGCGAGATCACCTACCTTCCGTAATAAGTAAGGAGGCCCGCCTTGCGGCGGGCCTCCCGTTACGGCGGCTCTCGGCCTAAGGCTTAGAGCTTGCGGATGTTCCCGGCGCGGGGTCCCTTCGGGGACTCCTGCACGTCGAACTCCACCGCCTGGTTCTCGGCCAGGGACTTGAAGCCCTCGCCCAGGATCGCCGTGTGATGCGCGAACAAATCCTTGGAACCGTCGTCAGGGGTGATGAACCCGAACCCCTTCTGGTCGTTGAACCACTTCACTTTTCCGGTCGGCATGTGTCTGTTTATCCTCTTTTGCGTACGTCGTGCCCGCGTCGCCGCGGGCGGGCCGTTGGGCCTGCGGCTAGTATAGCACGAAACGCGATCGATTGACGGAGGCCGGGCCGGAGGCTACACTGGCCGCGTGCCGCCCCCCGCCGATGCCGCGCCCCCTTCGCGCCGCGCCGTCGCCGCCGTCTGGATGGGCGCGGCGGCCTACGCCGCGGCGTGCCTCGCCCTGACCTGGGCCAGCCTCCGGCGGCTTCCGGAAAACGGCTTCGACGCCGCGACCTTCTGCCAGGCGCTGTGGCGCTTCAACCGGGGCGACGGAATGCTGACCACGCTTCACGACACGCCGGCGGCGGTCTCCGTGCTGGGCGAGCACTTCATGCCGGTCCTCTACGCGTTCGCGCCGATTTTCCGCCTCTTTCCCGGGCCGGCCGCGCTGGCGGCGCTGCATGTCGCGGGCCTGGCGCTGGGCGCGCTCCCGCTCTACGCGCTGGCCGCCGAGGCGCTGGGCCCGGAGGGCGGCGCGTGGATCGCGCTCGCCTACCTCGCCAGCCCGCCGACGACGATCTCCGCGGCCAACGTCTTCGCGCCCGAGTCTTTTTCCGCGGCTTTGTTTTTGGCCGCGGTCTGGGCGCAGTCGCGCGGCAAGGACGCCGCCTACGCGGCGTTGGCGCTGGCCGCGATCTCGTGCCGGGAGACCAACGGGCTTGTCGCCGCGGCGCTGGCTTTGGTCCTATGGCGCCGCGCGCGAACGCCCCGGCTCCACGCCGCCCTCGCCGCCTTCGGCGCGGCCTGGTTCGCGGTCTGCGTGTTCTGGATCGAGCCGCGCCTGGGCTTTGGCGATCCCTTCGGCCCGCTGGGACTGCCGCGCGCCGCGGCGACGACGACGCTCGCCTTCGCCCGCGCGCATGCGGCCGCGACCGCCCTCGAACTGGCGCGGCGCTGTCTTGACGCGGGCAAATGGCTTCATTTCGCGCGCTGGCTGGCGCCGGCGGCGTTCCTGCCGCTGGCCGAGCCGGTCTGGCTGATCCCGGCCGCCCCGCCGGCGGCGATGCTGCTGGCCTCGTCCTCCCGGGGGCTGCTGGGCGTCGCGGCGACCTGGTATCTTTTCCCCGCCTATGGTTTTTTCTTCGTGGCCGCCGCGGCGGCGATCGCCGCCCGCCCGCGCTGGAGAACCCTCGGCCCCCGCGTCGTCTTCGCCTGCTCGCTGTGGTCCTACCTGCTGTTCTCACCGAGGCTGCTGGGCGGCTACCTCGCCGCGGCGCTGGCGCCGGGGCGACACTCCCGCGCCGCGCCCATTCGCGCGGCCGCGGCGCTCATCCCCCCGGACGCCTCGGTGAGCGCCTTCGACCGCGCGCTGACGATCCTCTACGCGCGCAAGCGGCTCTACCGCTACCCCTGGAAAAAAGACGAGGCCGATTTCGTGCTCATCGACGCGCTCGCCGATCCGGGCCGCGCGGACGCCGCGGCGCTGCGCGAAAAAGGGTTCTTCCCCGTGTTCTCGCGCGAGGGAATACTTCTGCTGGGCCGGGAGCGCCGCTGACATGTGCGCGATCGCCGGCATCCTGGGCCTGGGCGCGCCCCTCGACGAGGGCGAGGCGCATCTGGCGCGCGCGATGGCCGCGGCCATGTCCCACCGCGGCCCCGACGGCGACGGATTTTTTTTCGACGCGCGCGTCGCGCTGGCGCACCGGCGCCTGAGCCTGCTCGACCTCTCGCCGCGGGGCGCCCAGCCGATGCTCGCCTGCGGCCGCGCGAGCGCGATCGTCTACAACGGCGAGACGACCAATCACCGGGAACTCGCCGCGCGCCACCGCCTGGAGGGACTGCGCACGCGCACGGACACCGAGGTGCTCGCGCGCCTCTACGACCGCCTCGGCGCGGACTTCGTGCGCGAGCTCAACGGGATGTTCGCCATCGGCGTCTACGACGCGGCCGCCTCGACCGCGCTGCTGGCGCGCGACCCGTTCGGCCAACGCCCGTTGTTCTACATGCTCAAGCCGGGGCGGTTGTATTTCGCCTCGGAGATCAAGGCCTTCTTGTCCTTGCCGAGCTTCGGCGGCGCGCTCGACTTGCGCGCGCTGCACGATTTCTTCTCGCTGGCCTACGTGCCCGGACAGTCCACTCCGTTTTCCGAGATACGCGAACTCGACGGCGGCTGCCTGCTGGAGGCGGACCTGAGGTCGGGCCGCGTCGAGACGCGGCGCTATCACCGCATCCGCTACGAGCCAGACCCCGCGATGACCGAAGAAGACGCCGCCGCGCTCACGCGCCAAGCGCTGAGCGCCGCGGCGGCGCGCCACGCGCGGGCGGACGCCCCGGTCGGTTACACGCTGTCTGGCGGCGTGGACACGAGCGCGCTCGTCGCCCTGGCGCGCGAGCGCGAGCCGCGCGCCGACTTGCACACCTTCTCGATCCGCATGGACGAGCCGAGCTTCGACGAGACCGCCCACCAGCGCCGGATGGTCGAGTTCGCGCGCACGACCCATCACGAGGTCGTCGTCACGCCGCGCGAGGTGCTCGACAACCTCGAGCGCCACGTCGCGTTCATGGACGAGCCCAGCGGAGACGGCGCGGCGCTGCCGACCTTCCTGATGTCGCGCCGGGCCCGGCCGCTGGTCAAGGCGCTGGTCTCCGGCGAGGGCGGAGACGAGGTGTTCAACGCCTACGAGACGCACCGCGCCCACCGCGCGCGGGAATTCTACCGCCGCTGGACCACGCCGGGCCTGCGACGGGCGCTGACGCGCGCCGCCGCGGCCCTCCCCTCGTCCTACGCCAAGCTCAGCCCGGATTTCCTGCTCAAACGCTTCACCTCCGGCGCCGAGCACGACGCCGCGCGCGCCCATTTCCATTGGCGCCGCGTGCTGGATGAAAGCGAGAAGCGCGCGCTGCTGCCGGGGCTGGGCGCGCAGCCCGACACGGCCGAACTCTTCGAGGACGCCTACCGCTCGCTCGATTTCCCCGATCCGCTCGACCGCTTGTCGTGGATCGACTTGCGCCTGTATTTGATCGGCGACTTGATGGTCAAAAACGACCGCATGCTCATGGCGCACTCGGTCGAGGGTCGCTACCCGATGCTGGACATGGAGCTCTTCGAGGTCTGCCGCCGCGTTCCGGGCGCGCTGCGCGTGCGCGGGCTCGACGGGCGGCGCGTGCAGAAGCGCGCGCTGCGCGGGATCGTTCCCGACGCCGTCTTGCGGCGCAAGAACATGGGGCTGGAGATGCCGCACTCGCGCTGGTTCCTGGGCCCGCTGCGCCCGGCCGCGGAACGCTATTTCGCCAGGAAAAGCGTCGAAAAGACCGGCCTGCTCGACCACGCGGCGCTGGACGCTCTCTGGCGCCAGCATCTGTCGGGCCGCCGCGACAACGGCCGAGCGCTGTGGTGCGCGCTGATCTTCCTGATCTGGCTGGACTTGTTCGTCTACGAGCGCAGTTGGCGGCGCTACGCCGGCTCGGCCTGAGCCGAGTCGGGCTCAAGGATCGCGCGCGCGGTCTTGAGCAGTTCGGCCGGAGAGAACGGCTTGGCCACGTAGGCCTTCACCTGCGGGAATTTCTGGAACAGCACGCGCGCCGCCTCCAGCGCGGTGAAGACGATCACGGCAAGAGCCCGGGAGTCCTCGTCGGCGCTGATTTTCCCCATCAGCGTGAAGCCGTCCACGCCCGGCAGCATCACGTCGAGAATCAGCAGGTCCGGACGCAGGCGCGCCAATTCCTCCAGCGCGCGGCGGCCCGTGTCGCAGACGTGGACCTCGTAGCCGCCTTCTTCCAGCGCGTGCTTGGCCAAGCCCAGAACGGACGGCTCGTCGTCGACGACGAGTATTTTCTTCATCGTCTCAGTTCTCCTTGCGGAAAAATTCCAGGGGAGGCTCCTCGCCGGCCGCGCGCAGGCGCTCGTAGAAGCGCGGCATCGCTCCCAGCGGGCGCAGCGTCCCCTCCAGACCCGACGCGCCGCGCTTGAGCTCGGCCGCATACAGGTCGGACATCGAGATGGTGTCGAGCTCCAGGCCCGTGACTTCCGATATCTTCAGCACCCGCCGCGTGCCGTCGGACAGCCGCGACATCAGCACGATGAAGTCCAGCGCCGAGACGATGTTCTGGCGGATGGCCCTCAGCGGCATGTCCAAGCCCGACTGCAGGACCAAAGTCTCCAGGCGCGCCAGCGCCTCGCGCGGGGAGTTGGCGTGCAGCGTCGACATCAAGCCGTCTTGGCCCACGTTCATGGCCTGGAGCATGTCGGCCGCCTCGGGGCCGCGCGTCTCGCCCACGATCACGCGGTCCGGGCGCATGCGCAGGGTGTTGACCACGAGTTCGCGCAGGGTCACGTCGGCCAGCCCCGCCGAATCGCGCAGGCGCGTGCGCAGGTACAAGACGTGCGGCTGCGGCAAGGACAGCTCGGGGGTGTCTTCAAGCACCAGCACCCGCTCCGAGGCCGGCACGCGCGCGCACAGCGCCGACAGCAGCGTGGTCTTGCCCGAGCTCGTGCCGCCGACGACCAGGATGTTCAGCCGCCGCGCCACGCAATAGTCCAAGAATCCCGCCGCGGCCTTGGTCAGCGTCGTGCCGTCGGCCAATTGCTCGAGCGTCGGCCGCCGCGCGGGGCGCCGGCGCACGCTGACCGTCAGCCCCCGCGCCAGCGGCGGGGCGATCACATGCACGCGCGAGCCGTCCAGAGCGCTCAAATCCGCGTACGGCCGCGCGGGACCGAACTCCTCGGCCGAGCCCACGATCACGCGCACGAACGACAGCGAGTCCTCGGCCGTCGGCGCCAGCGGCAGGCGCTCCAGCCGCGCGCCCTCGCGCTCGGCGTAGACCGCGCCGTCGTGGTTGATCATCAGTTCGACGACGGAAGGATCGCGGAACGCCTCGGCCAACCGGTCGATCTCGGGCACGGCGGCATCGTATCAAATCCCGCCGCGCGCGCGTTCAGTCCGTCTACGCCCACGCGCGGATTGCTAAACTCCACGGCGTGGACGCCGACACCCCCGACCGCGCCGTGGCCCTTCCCATGCCCGAGCCGGCCGCGGACAACCCCCTGCCCATCGTCTTGGCCAAGGACGGAGTCGTCGTTTTGTCCTATCTGGCTTTTTCGGCTCGGCGTCGCACGCACGTGCTGGTCACATTCCACCGCGCCTTCGCCCATCGCCTCCAGCCGCCGGGCCCGGCGACGCCGCCGCCCCCAGCCGCCGCGGGGCGCCGCCCCGAAACGGCCTACGAGATCAAGAACCCCTCCTGGGCGCGCGCGCTGGGACTGGCGGCCGGGCGCCACTACGCGTTCGCGTTTCGCGACGCGGTCTTCGAGTGCCTGGCCGAAGGCTACGGCTCGGAAGTCCTCGACGAAGACGACGACGCCGTGCGCCAGATGGCGCGGCGGCTCTACAAGTAGCGGTCAGGTCCGCGGGAAGAGGGCGTCGAGAATCATCGGCGCCAGCTCGTTTTTGGGCGCGGGGCCAAGCGCCAGCGTCGGCATCTCCGGCCGGATCAGCCAGACGCGGTTGCGGTCCGACTCCGGCCCAAGGCCGGGCCAGACCGGGTTGGCGATCATCGCGTCGACGCGCTTCTTCTCCATCTTCAGGCGCGCCCGCGCGACGATGTCATCCTCGCCGCCCGTCTCCGCCGCGAAAGCCACCACCGCCTGTCCCGGCTTCCTGCGCGCGGCGAACGCCGCGACGACGTCGGGCACGGGGCGAACCGACAGCGGCAGCGTCGTCATCGCGCTGAGAGCGGCGCGCTCGATCTTCTTGTCGGGCGGCAGGACCTCGAAGTCCAGCACCGCGGCCGCGGAAAAAAAGACCTCGCAAACCGGAAACAGCCGCTCCATCGCGGCCAAATAATCACCGGGTCCCTCGTAGGAGGCGATTTCAAAATCGCGGAACGCCTCGAGCATGGCCTGCGGCACCGGCCCGAGCAGGACCGACACCTCGGCCCCCCTCTCGCGGCACGCGCGCGCCAGCGCCAGCCCCATCTTGCCCGAGGAGCGGTTCTGGATGTAGCGCACGGGGTCCAACGGCGTGCGCATGGGCCCCGCCGAGATCAGCACGCGCCGGCCGTTGAGTTCCGTCACCGCGCCTCCAGCCAAGGGCAACGCGCCCAAGGCGACAGCAGCCGGTCGCGCAAGCTCTCCAGCGCCCGCCCGTCCGCCTCGGTGAAGCGTCCGACGCGCGGAGAGTCCAGGTCCAGCACGCCCCAGACCTCGCCGCCTTTCAGAAGCGGGACCACAAGCTCCGAGCGCGAGTTCGCATCGCAAGCGATGTGGCCGGGAAATTCATGGACGTCGGCGACGACCAGCGTCCGGCGCTCCCGGACGGCACGGCCGCACACGCCGCGGCCGGGCGCGATCTCGACGCAGGCCACGCGGCCCTGGAACGGGCCTAGGCACAGGGTACCGTCGGCGCCGAGAAGATAGAAGCCGGCCCAGTTGAGCTCGGGCAGTGTCTCGTTCAGCAGGGCCGACGCGTTGGCCAGGTCCGTGGGCCAGTAGCCGGTGGCAAGCGCGCCCCATCGGCTCAGGATTTCCGGCGCGAGGCGCTCTTCGTTCATCGGCTTAGGATGGCATTTTCCAAGCGGCGCGGGCCACCGCGCACGCGCTGCCCATGACGGCGGTCGACGCGATGAAGCCGTAGCCGGCCTGGACGGGCTGGATCTACACGACGGTCTTTTTTTCCCGCGGCTGGCCGTCGGGCTGGTGCGCGACGAGCCGGCATCCACATGTTCCTCGTTGACCGTGGCCAACGGGTCGAACTCTCGACTCGGCTCTAGAATCTCTACCGCATTCTCGGCTTCACCGGCGGAGAAGCGAGAACTCCACGAATGTGCCCGCTCGAACCTTCTCCTGCATGGGAAAAAGCTTCCGTTCACATACAAAAAGCCCTTCGACTTTTGGGCCGAAGGGCTTTCTTCTGAAAAATGGCTGCGGGACTAGGATTCGAACCTAGAAAAGCAGATTCAGAGTCTGCCGTGATACCATTTCACCATCCCGCAATCTTAGAGATATATTAACAGATTTTCAGACGAGGGCAAAGCCGGCGAGCCGTGCCGCGTAGACGACCAGCACCAGCGCCAGCATCGCGCAGGCCGCGGCC
>JAJZQS010000093.1 GCA_021806745.1 bacterium | reverse complement strand
CTCTCGCCCGCGACGGATTCCCGCATGGCCGTCGAAGCCCCTCCGCCGACGCTGTCCGAGAAGCTCAGCCCGGCCGCGGCCTTCAAGCGCGCGGGCCTGCAGGGCCGCATGCACTCGGAATTGGCGGCGATCGCCGAATACGACGACGCCGACAAGAGCAAAATCGAGCTTCCCTCGTCCGTCCATGTCGGCGTGGTGGGCTCGGGGCGCATCGGCGGTTCCATCTATCAGGATCTCATCAGCCGCCTGCCGCACGATCCGGTGACGCTCGACTTCGACGGCACCGACATCCGCGACGTGATCAAGCTCCTGGCCGCCAAATCCCGCGTCAACATCATTTACGGCCCCGATGTGACCGGCACCTTGACCCTGCACCTGTCCAATGTCCCGTTCAACGACGCGTTCCGCACGATCTTGTCGATGATGCAACTGACCACCTCGCAGACGGGCTCCAACGTTCTGCGCGTGATCACCCCGGCGGAGTTGACCAAGCAGCGCAGTTCGGGTACCACGATCACCAAGGTCATCCAGCTCAACTACGCCAAGCCCGAGGACGTCAAAAAGACGGTCGACGCGGTGCGCACGGCGGAAGGGCGCCTGGGCAACACCAGCGTCGACGACAAGACCAACTCCGTCATCGTCACCGAGACCCTGGAGGGAATGACCGCCACCGAGAACCTCGTCGGCCAGTTGGACCAGCGCCCCCCGCAGGTGCTCATCGACGCCAAGATCGTGGAAGTCAGCGCCAACACGCTCTTCGACTACGGCGTGCAGTGGTCGCAGGCCGGCGCCCAGCCGGGCCAGATCGCCGGCCAGCAGGGAGTCAACTACTTTGGCTCGCCCGTCGGCTACTTCAGCACGACCAGCAACGCCCCGACCGGCTCGATGTCGCCCGGCCCCAACGGCGGCATTTTCCCGCTCGGCGCCACCGGCCAGGGTACCGGCGTTCAGCTTCCCGCCGACAACATCTTCGGCGCGCTGACCTTGGGGCGCATCACCAACAGCTACATCATCAACGCCACGCTGACCGCCGCGGCGGCCGAGGGCAAGGCCAAGATCCTCTCGGACCCGAAGGTGGCCACGCTCAACAACCAGGCCGCGACCATCAACGTGACTTCTCAGATTCCCTACGTGACCTCGAACGTGAGCCCGACGGCCGCGACGGTCACCGAGACCGTCAACTACGTCACCACCGGAATCACGATGACCGTCACGCCGACGATCAACGCCGACGGCCGAATCCTGCTCGTCATCCAGCCCAACGTCAGCCAGCCGTCGGCGACGGCGGCGGCCAACACGCAGACCGGCGCCCCGGCCATCGACACGCGCAACGCCAACACGACCGTGCTGGTGCGCGACGGCGAGACCGTCGTCATCGGCGGATTGATCAGCGACTCGGTCTCCGACACGATCTCTAAGGTTCCGTTTCTTGGAGACATCCCCGTGCTCGGCTGGCTCTTCAAGAAGAAGTCGCAGTCGCGCAACCGCGTGGAACTGCTGATCTTCGTGACCGCGCGGCTGATGCCCGACTGATCCCGCCGTGCTCGCGGCGCTCGTCGGCGTCCAAGTCGCGGCGGGAGTGCTGACGGGCGGAGCGTGGGACGCGTGGGCGCTGGCGCCGGCGGCGGCGGCGTTGTGCCTGATCGGCGGCGCGGCGGCGGCGTTGCGCGCCGCGGGCGGGTTCATGCCCTTGCCCTCGCGCGGCGTCGCGGCGTGGGTCGCGGCGCTCGCGTCGGCCGCCGCGGTCTCGGCGGCGACCAGTCCCGTGAGCGCCTACGCCTGGCCCGCGTGGGCGGGCCTCGCGGCCGGGTTGTGGCTGATCGCGGCGGTGACGATGATCGACGCCGACGCGCGCGAGAGCCTGGAACAAGGCGTGCGCGCGGCGGCGTGGGCGCTGGTTTTCCTGGCGGTCTATCAGCGCATCCATGGCTCGCCGCGTCCGGCGTCCGCGTTTCCCAACGAGAACGTTTTCGCCGGGGCGATCCTCCTGATCTTGCCGTTCGCCGCGCGTCGCGGCGACTTCCTCTTGGCGGCGGCGCTGATCATCGAGCTGTGGTGGACGCGTTCGGTCGGCGCATGGTTGGGACTGGCCGCGGCCCTGGTCTTGGGAAGGCGCTCCGTGGGCGCCGTCGCGGCGCGCGCGGGAGCCGCGATCGGGGCCGCCGGCCTGATCGCCGCGTACGCGAAGCTGGAATCGGCGCGCGCCTTTCACCGCCTCGCGTGGTGGGCGGCGGCGTGGCGCATGGGTGCGGCGTCTGCGTGGCTTGGCTTGGGACCGGGCGCGTTCGCCTACGCCTTGCCGGCCTACGCTCCCGCGGGCGTGCCGTTGTGGACGCGATTCGCCCATCAATATTTTCTTCAGACTTTCGCGGAGTGCGGGATTGCGTATCTTGCCGTCTGGACCGCGGGATTGGCCGTCATTTTGTGGAGATCGCGTTCGCCGCACCGCTTCGGCCTGATCGCGGCCCTCGTGCACGGACTCGTCGATTACCCGTTGAACCTGCCCGGCGTGTTCTGGCTGTTCTGCCTGTCGGCGGGGCTGGCTCTTCCCGAGTCGGGGGAAACGCTCGCGCTGCGAGGCGGCGCCCGCTGGAAAGCCGCCGCGGCGGTCGCGGCGCTTTCGACGGCGGCGGCGTGGATGTCCGTGCGAGGCTGGCGTGCGGCGCGTCTGCGCGAGCAAGCCGTCGCGGCCATCGAGTCCGGAATTTCAGCGGCGGTTCCCGCCTCCGAACTGGAGGCTTCCGAGCGCCTGCGCCCGGACCCGGAGACGGCCCGGCTGGCCGCCGAGTTGGCGCTTTCGCGCGCGGCGCGCGGCGAGCAGCCCGCCGTCGAACTGCCGCTGGCGGCCGCGCAGTTTGAAACGGCCGCGTCGCTGGACCCCTACCGCGCCTCCAATTGGACTCTTTTGTCGGCGGTGTACGCGAAACTGGGCCGCAAGCGCGAGGCCGAATCGGCTCTGAATCGGGGCGCGGCCTCATGCCCGTCTTTGCGGACCGCGAGATGAGCACGCATCGAAGCGAGCCCTCCGTCCTCGCCGCGGCATTTCTGGCCGCGGCCGTGCTCGCGCTGTTCTTGCCCTGGTGGTCTCGGGGCTTGTCGCCTTTCTGGGGGGACTTGACCTATCTCCACTTCGCCTGGCGCGCCGCTCCGGCTCAATTGATCCAGGCCGGCCGCGCGCCGTTGTGGGAGCCGTCGCTGTATCTCGGCATGCCCATGGCGGCCTCCATGCAGGGAGGGCTTTTCTACCCGCCGGGGCTCGTCTACGACCTGTTCGGCTTCGCGACGGCCACCGCGCTGTTTCAGGCGTTGCACATGTTCTGGGCCGGTTGGCTCGGGACGCTGTGCCTGCGCCGCCTGCGCGCGCCGTGGGGCGCGGCCGCGGGCGGCGGCGCCGCGTTCGCCTTGGGAGGTCTGCTGATCGCGCGCCTTGCGCTGCTCAATCATCTGGCCGTGTTGTCTTGGGCGCCGGCGTTCGTGATTTTCTTTCGCCGTCCGCACTGGCTGGCGCTGACGATGGCGCTGGCGTTCCTGGCCGGCTATCCGCCGTTTCTTCCCGGTCTCGCGCTGTCGGCGTGGCTCGCGGCGGCGGTTGTGAGTCGGCGGACGGCGGGCGTGGGCCGCGACGCGGCGCTGTGGATGGCGGCGGCGGCGGCGGCGGCGCTCTTGGCCGGGGTGCAGCTTCTTCCGGCTTTGGAACTGGCCGCGCACTCGCGGCGCGCGGCCGGCGTGCCGCTGGCCGAGGCGCTGACCTGGAGCTTTTCCATCCCGGATTTGGCGCGATGGGTTTTCCCGGCGCGGGTCGGCGCGCTTCAAACCGCCAACGATTGGTGGAAATGCGTCTACCTGGGTTTTTTCGCGGCGGCGGCGGCGGTGCGCGGCCTGGCGGTCTTGCCGCGCCGACGCGCTCTCGGCCTTGGCGCGGCCCTGATCGGCGTCGCCGCGCTCGTGCTCGGAGGTTCGAGCGCTCCCACCCGCTGGATTTGGACGCATCTGTTCGTTTTGCGTTACGTGCGCTACCCCGGCAATCTCGCCTATTTGTCCATCCTTCCCCTGCTGGCGCTCGTCGCGGCGGGCCTGACGCGCGCGCGGGCCGCGCCGCTGTGGGTCCTGGCGTTGGTCGGCGAGCTCGTTTGGCGCGGCTGGACTCTCACGCCGGTCGCGCCGCGTTCGATCTTTCGCGACGCGGGGCCGCTCGTCGAGTTTCTTCAGTCAGAACTGGGCTCCTCGCGCTATCTCATCTCGCCCCGGGCGCTGGAGGCCGATTCCGGGCGCGGGGTCGCGGATTGGAAAGAGCGTCTTTACGGCTTGACGAACGCCCCCTACCGCCTGCGCGCCGTCGCCAACTTTGGAGAGCCGCTGACCATCTCGGGCAGCTACGCGTTCATGGACCGTCTCTACGGCCTTCCCGGCGCGGCGGCGGCGGCGGCGTGGATGCCTTGGGCGGGCGCTTCCGTTTTGTTGACGCCCGAACCCGTGCCGCCTTCGCCCGCGTTGACGCCGCAAGGGCGGCGCCTGTGGTTCGTCTCGCGGGCCGTGGCGCCCGTCGCGGACGCGTACTGGCTGACCCCCGAGGCGGGCGCGGCTCTACCCGTGGACATCCCCGCCGCGGCGCCGCGTCCGGGACGGCCGCTGCCGGTCTGGCGCGAGCGCGAGGACCGACTCTCGGTGGGCGGGGAGGGCGAAGGCTGGGTTTTCCTCAGTGAGCCGCGCTATCCGGGTTGGCGTGCGCAGTTGGAAACGCAATCGGGACGAGTTGCGGTCGAACCCGTGCCGGCGCTGGGAGCGTTCCAGAAATTCAGGGTGCCCTCGGGGCGTTGGACCTTGCGGCTGATCTACGATCCCGCGTCGTGGCGATTTGGCGTCGTTTCGAGCCTTCTGGCTTTGCTCGTCCTCGGCGCGTATTGGTATCATCGCGCGTCCCGCCTCAGCCATGTCGCGTAGAGACCTCCTGGTTCTATCGGTCTGGTGCGCGGCGCTACTGGCCCTGCTCTGCCCCGTTTGGGCCCGGCCGGGCGCCGTGTTCTTCAATCATGGCGATCTCTACACTTACCATGCGCCGCTGCGTTCTTTGACGGCGTCGATGCTCCAGTCTGGCCGACTTCCGTTCTGGGATCCGTACATCCTGCTCGGAGTTCCTCATGCCGCCAACCCGCAGGCGGCGCTGTTCTATCCGCCGACGCTCTTGAGTTCGTTTCTGCCCGTGGCGCGCGCGCTGATGTGGGACCAGGTGTTCCACCTGTTGTGGGGCGGCATCGGTTTGTTCGCGCTGTGCCGCGCGCAAGGCCTCGACCGCGCCGCCGCCGCGACGCTGGCCTGCGCGTTCGCGCTGTCGCCGCTGCTCGTCTACCGGGTGACGGCCGGAATCCCGACGCTGCTGGCGGCGCTGGCCTGGACGCCGTGGCTGTGGCTGTTCTGGCTGGGAGGCGAAACGGGATTTTTTGCCGCGGCGGCCGCGCTCCAACTGCTGTCGGGTCACGCGCAGTTCTTGGCCGTCAACGCGGCGGGCATGGCTCTGTGGGCGGCGGCGCATCCGCGGCGCGTCGCGCTTTTGAGGGCGTTGGTCGCGGGGTATCTCGGCGCGGCGGCGCTGACCGCGATCCAGTGGATTTTGACGGCGCAGTTTCTGCGCCTGTCGGTGCGTACGGGCTGGTCAGGGGCGAATTCCCTCTACGCGCTGAAGCTCTCCGATTTGGCGGCGTGGGTCGTTCCCGGGATTCTCGGTACGCCCTTGAATGGGCGCTGGGCCTCGGTTCCTTCCGAGTTTTACGAGCGTTGCGCGGGCGGAGTGGGGTTCGTGGCGCTGGCGCTGGCCGCCTTCGGTCTGGTGCGTTCCCGGCGGCGCGCGCCCGCCGCGCTGTTGGGCGCGGCGGGGATTTTGCTCGCGATGGGGCCGCGCTTGCCGCCGGCGCGCGCGCTGGAGGCGCTGCCGCCGTTTTCGTATCTGCGCACTCCGGCGCGCTGGGGGCTGCTTGCCAATTGGGCGGCGCTTCTTTTCGCGGGAGCGGGGGCCATGTCGTGGCGGACCTTGCCGCGGGGCGCGCGCTCGCTGGCCGCGGCCGCGTCCTTCCTTCTTTTGGCCGCCGCCGACGCGCCGTTTCTGCGTCCGCAGGACCCCGGTCCGTTCCTGGCCGCCAATCAACGCGTCGTCGAGGAACTGGCGGGGAAATCCGAGCGCGTGCTCACCGATCCCGCCCTGGCCAACCCGAACAAGTCGATTCTCTACCGCGTGCGCGACGTCAACGGCTACGAGGCGTTCTATCTTCGCGGCGTGCCCGCGTGGGCCGCGGCGGTGCAGGGCGCGCCCGCCGCCGACGCCAGCCGCGTGTTCGTCTCGCGCTGGCCGTCGGAGGAGCTTGACCGGGCCGGGGTGGTCGCGCGCCTGTCTTCGTTCGGCATCGAGTGGCGCAAACCCTGGCCGATGGCCGATTTTCTCGATTCCTCGGGCGCGAGGCTGGAAGCTCCGCTGCGCATTTACTGCGACGGCCCCCAGCGTTGGCGTCTGCGCGGCCGCCCGCCGCAAGGCGCGGCGTGGCTGACCCTGGCGGAATCGGGCTATCCCGGCTGGCGGGCCTGGCTCGACGGTCGTCCCGCGCGGATTTCCGCCTGGGACGGGATTTTTCAAAAAATCCGACTTCCGCCCGGCGCGGCGGGCGAAGAGATCTTCGTGACTTTCGATTTTCGTCCCACGGCGTGGCCTTTGTTGTGCGCCGCCGCGGCCGCGGCGTGGTCGATGTGGCTGGCGTGGGCGCTGCGCCGGGTGGAGACGGCGTGAAGCGCGCGCTCTCCGCCGCGGCGGCGCTGGCGGGAACCGCCGCCTGCCTTTGGCTGGCCCTGCGCAAGGTTGATTTCGCCCGGCTGTCCGCGGCGTTGGCGCAGGCGCGCTGGCGGTGGTTGGCGCCGATGTCGGCCATCGTCGTGCTCGACTTGTTCGTGCGCGGGGCGCGCTGGCGCGTTTTGCTTGAGCGCGCGCGGCCGAAAGCGCCGGTGGGCGTGCTCACGCGCTTGGAGGCCGTGGGCATCGCGGTCAACAACATCTTGTTCATGCGCTTGGGCGAGCTCGCGCGAGCGGCGCTGGCCGCGCGGAGGCTGGAGTTTCCCGCCGCGGCGGCGCTGGCCAGCGTGGCGGTGGAGCGCGCCTTCGACGTGGCGGCGCTGCTGTCGATCTTTCTCATCGCGACGGTGCTGGCGCCCGGCTTCGTTCCGGCGACGGTTCGTGCGGCCGCGGCCGGGCTTCTGGTCGCGGCCGTCGCGGCGCTGGCTTTGTTGTCGGTTGCCGAAGGCTGGGTCGGCGCGGACGGCTGGCTGGGGCGCCGCTTGCGTCCGTGGCCGAGGCTCGCGGCGTTGGCCGAACAGTTGGTGCTCGGCGCCGCCGTACTGCGCCGGCCGGCCGCGGCGGCCCAGGTGGCCGCATGGAGCCTGTTTCTGTGGACCGTGGATGCGGGCGTGTATTGGGCGGGCGCGCGGGCCTTGGGCTTTGGCGGGCTTGTCGGCTACCCCCGCGCGGTGCTGGCGCTGTCCTGGGCCGCCACGAGCTCCGCCATTCCCGCCGCGCCCGGCGCCATCGGCGCCTTCGAGGCGGTGGTCGCCGACATCGCCGGGCGTTTCGGCGCGAGCGCCGAGCAGGCCTTCGCCTACGCGCTGGTCTGCCACATGACGATGTTCTTGATCGTGACCGTGGCGGGCCTGGCGGCGCTGTGGCGCATGGGGCTGACTTTGGGCGAATTGCGCGGCGAGGCCTCGCGTCCGTGAGGCTGTCGCTGTTGGGTCTTCTCGCCTGCCCCGAGTGCGGAGGCGATTTGGCGTTCGAGAGTCTTCCACAGCTTCCCGCGCCGCGCGACGACGTGCGCGAGGGGCTCTTGGCCTGCCGCGCCTGCCGCGCGCGCTACCCGATCGAAGACGGCGTGCCGCGCCTGCGCCCCCGCGCGCCCGCCGCCGCGCGCGTGGAAAAAACCCGCCGCGGCTTCGGTTGGGAGTGGCTGCGCTACCCGGGCTCGCGGCCCGCGGACGAAGCGGTCTTCCTGGAGGAGACGATGTTGCCGCGCGACGCGCCGGCCGGCAAACTCGTCCTGGACGCGGGCTGCGGCATGGGTCGCTACAGCGCGGTGGCGCGCGCGCTGGGCGCCGAGGTGGTCGCCGTCGACATGGCCGAGGGCCTGCGGCGCGTGGCCGAGGCCGCGCGCGAAGATCCGCGGCTTCACGCCGTCGAGGCCGATCTTCTTCATCCGCCGTTCAAGCCCGGCGTCTTCGACATCGTCTACAGCCAAGGGGTGCTCCACCACACCGCCGACACCCGTGCCGCTTTTTTCGCCGTCGCGCCGCTGGTCAAGCGCGGGGGTCTTCTGACCGTGTGGCTCTACGGCAAGGCCGGGAAATTCGCGGATTTCGCGACCAATCCGCTGCGCCCGGGCAAAGAGTGGATCGCCTCGCGTCGGCGCTTGGCTTGGGCCGTCGTGGGCGCGCGGCACGCCTTCAGCGACTTCTTGCGTTTCTTCACGACCCGCCTTCCGGTGCCGCTTGTCTACGCGTTGTGCTATCCGCTGACGCTTCTCGGCGCGGTTCCGGGCTTGAAGTATCTGACCTTTTCCGTCGATCCGGATTTCCAAGCCCGTCTCATCGAGAATTTCGATTGGATTTCCCCTCCGTTCCAGTGGCATCACACGAAGGAAGAACTCGCCGAGTGGTTTCGCGAGGCGGGATTCACGCCGCTGCGGGTGCTGGCGCACGGGCTCGTGCCCAAGCCCGGGATCTTGGGCCGCCGAGAGAAATGAAGGCGCTTTCGGTCGTGATGGTGAGCGCGGGCTTCCATCCGACGGTGGGCGGCGCGGAGCGCCAGGCGCTGGAGTTGTCGGCGGCGCTGGTCGCGCGCGGACATCGCGTGACCGTTTTGACGCGCCGATTGAGCGGACTGCCGCGCCGCGAAACCGTGAGAGGCGTCGCGGTCGAGCGTCTGCCGGGCCCGGGCTGTGGGCCCCTGGACGCTCCGGTTTTCCTGTCGTGCGCGTTCGCCCGGCTGCTGCTGCGCCGCGAGTGGGACGCGGTCCACGCGCACCTGGCGGGCTCGCCGGCGCTGGCTGCGGCGGCGGCGGGGCGTCTGCTCGGCCGCCCGGCCGTCGTGAAGCTCGGAGGGGGACGCGGCATCGGCGAGTTGGCGGCTTCCGCGCGCACGCGGCTTGGACGCGCGAAGCTCGCCGCGCTGGCGGCGCTGCGTCCGCGCCTGATCGCGGTCGCGGAGGACTTGGCCGATGAAGCGCGGGAGTTTCTTCCCGGCGCCGAGATCGAAGTCCTGCCCAACGGCGTCGACGAGGTCAAATTCGCTCCGGCGGGCGCGGAGCGCAAAAATGCGCTGCGGCGGGCGCTCGGCTGGGACGCGAACGCGTTCCATTTCCTCTACACCGGCCGCTTCTCGCCGGAAAAGCGCCTGCCTTGGTTTTTGCGGGCGTGGCGGGCGCAGGCGGGAGAGCGCGAGCGGGCGGTGCTCGTCGGCGCGGGTGCTCAGCGCGACGCCGTTTTAAAGGCGGCCGATGGCGACGCACGCGTTCTCGTGCTCGACGCGCGCGAGGAGTTGGCCGATCTCTACGCCGCCGCGGACGCTTTTTTCCTGCCGTCGCTGTCGGAGGGGCTGTCGAACTCGTTGCTTGAGGCGATGTCCTCGGGCCTGGCGATCGTCGCCTCGCGCGTGGGCGGTAGCGCGGAGGCCGTCGTCGACGGCCGCAGCGGCCTGCTGTTCGACCGCGACGACGAGGCGGCCTTGGCGTCGGCGATCCGGCGCCTGCGGTCCGAACCGGGTCTGGCCGAGAGACTGGGCGCCGAGGCCCGCCGAGAGGTGCTTCGGCGCTACTCGCTTGCCGCCGTCGTCGCTCGGCTTGAAAAAATGTACCTGCCCCGCGCCTGAGGCTTTCGCCGCGTCTGCCATGCCGGCTTGTGCGTCCGGCCTGGCGCCTGCTACGCTGAGGCGATGAGCGAGCGTTTCTGGGCGCTGGACGAGTCGGTGACTTTCTTGAACCACGGGTCGTTCGGCGCGTGCCCCGTCCCGGTGCTGGAAACGCAGTCCGA
>JAJZQS010000004.1 GCA_021806745.1 bacterium | reverse complement strand
GCGCTGGGCGTGTGCCTCTACGAGATGCTTTGCGGCCGCCTGCCCTTTTCGGGCATGGGCGGAGCGATGCTCCTGGAAAAGCTCAACGGCCGCCACGCCCCCATCCGCGACCGCGTGCCGTCCTTGCCCGCGGGCCTTGACGAGGTGTTCGCGCGCGCCCTTTCGCCCGATCCCGATCGCCGCTACCACAGCGCCGCGGAGCTCTCAGACGCGGTGTCGGCGCTGGCGTCCGCGCGCGCGGCGTGACGCCGGAATAAAGAGCGGTAAATCTCCGGACTCGGCGTTGACAAGGATGAAGGACGCGCTTACACTACGGCATATGCGGCTTTCGCGGAAGATGGCGCCTGTCGTTTTTTGCGTCTTGTTCGGGGCGGCGGATGTCGCTTGGGGGGGCATCCAAAATTATCAGGTCCGCAACGGCCCGGTCCAAGTGGACGATCTGACCAGGCAGTTGAACGTCATCTTTTCGAACGCGAACAATCACTACCATTTCCAGGGCCGGTTCGCGGGATTGGTTCCCGATACCGAGAGAGGCATGCTGGAGTTCATTCGGGAGCATCCACCGGAAAACGGCTGGTATTCGAGCGATGATGTGGCTCAGATGAACAAGGTCTTGCAAACGTCGTTCGGCGCGTTTTCAAACATCCAGATGGTTCTCGACGGCAACGGAGGGCGAGAGGAAAAAAGACAGGAGATCAAAAACTATTTGCAGGCCTACGTCGCCGGCGTTAGGTCCGATTTGGGCGCGACGGAGGACCATTTCCCGAAGAATGTGACGTTCTGGGACTTGCGTCGAGAAGAAATTCCACAACTGCAGAACCCGCCGCCCAAAGCCATCGACTGGATCGCGTTGAAATCCGTGCTCGGCGCGTTGCCAGCGCCTCCCGACCACGGCGGCGGCGACGGCTGGAGCGTGCCCCCGGGCTACAACGGCGCGGCGACCAACTCCGATCCGTCGTCCCACGAGGACGCGGGATCGATCGATCTGCAAAACGGCGATTTATCCGCAGCCCTGGCGGAGGCGAACCTGGCCGTCCAGCAGGGCGGCGGCGTCAGCGCGCTGGACTTGCGCGGGGACGTGGAATACAAGATGAACAATTTCTCGGCGGCGACCGCCGACGCCCAGGCGGCGCTCAAGCTCAACGCTCAGGACGCCGACGCGCAGGCGCTGCTGCATTTCGCCGCCGACCGCGTCGACGGCGCGGCGGGAGGCGACGCGTCCGGCCCGGCCGCGGGCGCGGGCTTCCACGGCTCGGCCAACGGCGGTGCGTCCGAGATCGCCTCGATGAACGCGCTGGCCAATTCCGGCGCGGCGAAGCTCGCCGCGGACGAGGCCGCAAGCCGAGCGCGCGCGGCGCTGGGGCTGGGCGATGCGTCGGCGGCGTTGCTTGAGATCGCCAAGGGATTGCGCGCCGACCCCGGCAACTCGGCCTTGCTGGGACTGCGGGCGCAAATCGAGGCGCGCCGCGGGCAGTGGAAGGAGGCGCTGGCCGACGCGCAGGCGGGGCTGGCGCGCGACCCGAAAAATCTCGCGTTGCTCAAGGCCAAGGCGCTGGCGCAACTGCGTTTGAAGGACTACAACGGCGCCATCGCCACCGCCAACGAGATGCTCGAACTCGACGGAAGGAACGCGGACGCGTTCGCCATCCGCGGCCAGGCCTACGGGCTGCTCGGCAATTCCGAACAAATGGCGTCGGACTTGGAGCAGGCGGCCGCCTTCGATCCGTACTACGCGGACGTCGCGGCCCGCGCCCGCGCCGGGACCTTGGTCAAGCCCGCCGATTCCGACGTGATGTTTCTCATTCGCGGCGAGGCGGGCGCGGCGGCCACGGCGGGCGCGCCCTCGCGCGCCCGGCGCTTCGTCGGCGTGGCCGGCGCCGCCGCCGCGGGTGGGGCGCTGCTGGCCGTCGTTCTTCTGACCACGGTTCTGGCGCCGGCTCGACGACGGGCCGTGGAGGCGCTCTCGCGCCTGACCCGCACGGGGCCGCGCGTCGGTTCGATGCCGGTGCAGCCCGAGGATGGTCCGGCCGCTGGGCTCATCCGCGGCCAGTACGAACTTTCGCGCGAGATCGGCTCGGGCGGGATGGGGCGGGTTTTCGAAGGCACCGACCGCTCCCTGGGACGGCGCGTGGCCGTCAAGAAAATGCGCGATGAACTTCGCGCCGACCCGCGCGAACGCGAGCGCTTCATCGCCGAGGCCAAGACCGTGGCCGCTCTACACCATCCCAACATCGTCGACATATACGCGATCGCCGAGGAGGGGCCCGACGTCTACTTGGTCTTCGAGTATGTCGACGGCAAGACCGTCCACGAACTCGTCTACGAGCGCGGACGCCTGGAGCCGCGCGACGCCGCCGCGGTGACGCGCGCGTGCGCCGAGGCCCTGGAGTTCGCGCACGGCCGCGGCGTCATCCACCGCGACATGAAGCCCTCCAACGTGATGCTCGACGCCTCCGGAGTCGTCAAGGTCATGGATTTCGGAATCGCGCGCGCGGCCAAGGACGCGCTGACGCGCGCGTCGATGACCAACACCGTCGTGGGCACGCCGCCCTACATGGCGCCGGAGCAGGAGCAGGGCCAGGTCCGGCGCGAGTCCGACGTGTATGCGCTGGCCGTCTGCGCCTATGAGATGCTGTGCGGAGAACTGCCGTTTACGGGCGTGGGCATGGGCATGTCGCTTAACAAGCTCAATAAGGCCTACGAGCCCGCCTCCCGACGCGTGCCCGGCCTGCCCGCGGCGGTCGACCAGGCCTTCGCGCGCGCTTTCGAACCCGATCCTCTCAAGCGCTGCCGCTCGCCGCGCGAGTTCGCGGCCGCGCTGGACGCCGCGCTGGCGTCTGCGGCGCGGGCCTGAGCGGATGCCGCGCAAATTCTCGTTCCAGCCTTATCGCCCCGGGCCGCCGCGCCCGGGCCCCAGGCGGCCCCCATCCGAGCGCGTGGACGGCCGGCCGGACTGCGCCGGAGATCCGCCGCTTGAATTCGGGTCGCTTGCCCTGGGCGTGGAATTCCGCTTCGACGCGGACTTCGCCCGCCGCTTGATCCTGCGCGAGGTCAACGCGAAGGAGGCCTGTACGGTGCGCGACGCGGCGGGCGTCTACTACCGCGCCAGCGTGCGCGAACTCGGTCCCGGCGGAGGCGTGGCCGTGCCCTACGAGCGCTGCGCGCGCCCGCCCGAGTCGGAACTCGAGATCACTTTGGCCTGCGCGGTGCTTGCGCGCCAGAGGATGTTGCTCGTCGCGCAAAAGGCCGTGGAGCTTGGCGTCGCGCGCTTGGTGCCGCTGCTCACGGAACGCTCGGTTCCTCTCTCCGGCCTCGCGCACGAGAAGGCTCACGCGTGGCCCGGCCAGGTTCGGCGCGCGGCCAAGCAGTGCCGCCGCTCGTCGCTGCCCGAAATTCGGCCGCCCGCGCGCCTGGCGGACTTCCTGGCCGGCGCGGACTTCACGGCCGCCGACGCTCGCCTGGTTCTTGACGATGCGGCGGCAAGCGCGCCGTCGGTGCCGGCAGGGATGCGACGCGTCGCGCTCATCGTCGGCCCCGAGGGGGGATTCTCGGACGCCGAGCGCCTGGCGCTGAAGGAGCGCGCCCAAACGTGGAACCTCGGCGGTCGCGTGCTGCGCGCCGAAACCGCAGTCCTGGTCGGACTTGCGGCCGTGCAGACGCTCTGGGGCGATTTCAGGACCGGTTGAAGGCGGCGCGGGCCGTTTCCCGGCGAAATGATAGAATCCGCCGGTGTCGCGGTCTCGATTCTACCTGCTGGTCGCGTTCGCGTTCGCCGCGATCGGCGGCGGCGCCTGGTCCTTGCGCCAACTGCTGATCGGCCTGCCGCCGCTGCAGGCGCTGGAGGATTATTCGCCGCCGCTGACCACGCGCGTCTACGACATCAAAGGTCAGGAGATCGCCGAGTTTTCCATCGAGCGTCGCGCGTTGCTGCCTCTGTCGAAGATCCCCGCCGATCTCCAGAACGCCGTCATCGCGGTCGAAGACGACAACTTTTACCACCACTGGGGCATCTCTCCCAAAGGCATGATCCGCTCCGCGTTGCGCGACCTCCTGGCGCGGCGCGTGGTCCAGGGCGCATCGACGATCACCCAGCAGCTGGCCAAGCAGATATTCCTGAAGCCGGAAAAGAAGTTCTCGCGCAAGATCCGCGAGGTCCTGCTGGCTTTGCAGATCGAGCGGAATTTCTCCAAATCCGAGATACTTCAGTTCTACTTGAACCAGGTCTATTTCGGCGAGGGAGCCTACGGCGCGCAGTCCGCGGCGCGCAACTATTTCGGCAAGGACATCTCGGACCTGACCCTAGGCGATTGCGCGATGCTGGCCGGCCTCATCCGCGCCCCGCACGCCAATTCGCCGTTCGTCAATCCCGAGAACGCCCGCCGCCGCCGCGCGGTCGTGCTCCAGCGCATGGTCGACGCGGGGTTCATCACCCCGGCCCAGCGCGACGCGGCCGACGCCGAGCCACTGCCGGCCGCGCGCCCGCAGGGCCTGTCCACGCAGGCGCCGTATTTCGTCGAGCACGTGCGCCAGCGTCTGGAGCGCAAGTACGGCAGCTCCGCGGTGTGGCGGGGAGGCCTCAAGGTCTACACGACGCTGGATCTGGACCTGGAGCGCGACGCCGAGGCCAAGATGGAGAAGGCGCTGTCGGCCTTCGACGCTCAGGCGCAGTCCGATCTCGACAAGAAGATCAAGGACGCGACGGCGGCGGGGGAGACGATCGATTTTTCGACCGGGCCCGTGGCCAAGATCCAGGGCGCGTTCGTTCTGATGGACGTCAAGACCGGAGCCGTGCGCGCGATGATCGGCGGGCGCGACTCCAAGTTCAACCGCGTGACTCAGGCGCGCCGCCAGCCGGGCTCCACCTTCAAGCCTTTCGTTTGGGCCGCGGCGCTGAACTCGGGCCTCACGCCGGCCAGCCTCGTCGAGGACTCGCCGCTGGCCTACTACTTCGACGGCCGCGATTGGCGACTGCTCGAGGGCGCCACCGACCAATACTCGATCGCGCTGGCCACCCAGCCCTTCGCGGCCTCGCCCGACTTCAAGATCTGGGTGCCCAACGACTTCGAGGGGAAATTCCTGGGCCGCATCACCTTGCGCAAGGCGCTGGAGGAGTCGCGCAACATCGCCTCGATCAACTTGATCACCCAGGTGGGCCCGCCGACCGTGGCGGCGCTGGCCCACCGCGCCGGCATCGTCTCGCCGCTGGAGCCCGCGCCGGCGCTGGGCCTGGGCGCGTCGGTGGTCACGCCTCTGGAGATGACGGACGCCTTCGCGACCTTCGCCAACGGCGGCGTCGCGGTGGCGCCGTACACGATCGAGCGCGTCGAAGACGCCAGCGGCCGTGTGCTCGAGTCCCACGCTCCATCCGAGCGCGAGGCGATGAGCCCTCAACTCGCCTATCTGGTGGCCAACCTGATGAAAGGCGTGGTGCAAAACGGGACCGGTCGCTACGCGCGGCGTCTGGGCCGGCCCCTGGCGGGAAAGACCGGAACCTCCAACGACAACCGCGACCTGTGGTTCATCGGCTACACGCCCGACCTCGTCGCCGGGGCGTGGATGGGCTACGACGATTTCTCCTCCCTGGGGCGCAAGGACTGGACCGGCGGCTCCACCGTGGTGCCGTGGTGGACCGACATCATGGCCGACGTGCTCAAGGACCTGCCCAAACGCGATTTTCCGGTCCCGCCCGGAATCAAGTTCGCGGCCATCGATTCCAAGACGGGCCTGCGCTTCGGGCCGCGCTGCCCCAGGCGCAACCGCATCCTGGAGGCGTTTTTGGACGGGACCGTGCCCAAGTACTGCACGATCGACCACGACCTGCCCCTGGAGCCGCAGCTCGCGGCCCTGCCCGCGGTCGGACCTTCGGCCCCGGCGCAACCCTCGGGGCCCGCGTCGATCTCCACTGTCGCGGCCGTCGCACCCGCGCCGCCGCCCGGCGTCGTCGTCTCCAGCGCCGTGCCCGCGACGGACGCGCCGCCGCCGTTGCCTTCCGATGAGGAACTGCTCAAGGGCGAACCCTCCGACAAGGACGGCGAACCGGACGGGCTGGAGTAGCTCGTGGACGATCCGGAGGGCGTCAAGCTCGGCTTCCTGCTGGGCGCCGCGGCGGGCGCGGTGGTCGTCGCATGGCTTTGGGTGTCTCGCCCTGACGAAGTGCAAGTTCCCTCCGCGGCCTTCGACTCGGGCCAGGTCGCGGCGGACGGCGAGATCAATCAGAATCCGAGCCTGTTCGACTCGCGCCGGTCGTCGCCGACGCCCCTGATCGGCGACGCGGCCGGTGCGGCGCCGGCCGCAGGCGAGGCCTCCGAGACGTCGCCCCCGCGCGGCACGGATGAATTGGCGCGCCTGGGAGCGCCCGCGGACGACGCCGGATGGCGCGGCTTGGGGGAAAAAAAGGGCCCGTTGTCGCGGCTACTGGCGGCCGCGGCGCGGCACCCGGCGGCGCTGCGTCTTCTGCTCAACAACAAGACTTTGGTCGACGCGTACTTTTCCAGGGACCTCGTCCGGCGCAACTGTTCCAGCGCCGAGGAGCTCAAGAACTATTTGATGGACGGCGCGAGTCCGGGCGGAGTGTCCGAGGAGATATCGATGGCGCGTTCCTACCTGTCGTCGCCGTCCGTCGCGGCGGGGTTTCTCGGCGCGGCGGCCGACACTGAGTTCGCCCGCCGATTGACTTCGTGCCCGTCGATCCGCGGCCTCGCCGCCGAACCCGCGGCCGCCGCGCAGATCGCCGCGGCCAATCCCGCCCTCCTCGGTCTGGTCGTCGATCCCGCCACGGCCGCGGCGGCGGCGGGAAATCCCCAGGCCGCTGCCGCGCTTGCGGCCGTCAAGGCCGCGGCGGCGGGCGCGGCCGCGGCGCCTTGACGCGCGCGGCCGCGGGCTGTTACGCTGGCGCGCGATGAGCGGCGCGCGAGCGGTCGTCAAGGTCGGTTCCGGGGCGCTGGCGGGCGCGGACGGCGAGTTGGACGCGGCGACGATGTCGCGGCTGGCCGAGGAGATCGCGCGCGCGCGCGCCGACGGCCATCCCGTGGTTCTGGTGTCGTCGGGAGCGATCCTGGCGGGCCGGCGGCGGCTCAAGCTCCCGCTTCGGCCGAGCACCGCGCACAAGCAGGCCGCGGCCGCGGTGGGACAAAGCCGGCTGATGCGCGCGTGGGAGGAGGCGTTCGCGCCGCACGCGATCGCGGCGGCCCAAGTCCTGCTCACGCGCGAGGACTTGCGCGACCGGGCGCGCTATCTGAACGCGCGCGCGACTTTGCTGACGCTGCTGCGTCTTGGCGCGCTGCCGATCGTCAACGAAAACGACACCGTCGCCGTCGAGGAGATACGCTTCGGCGACAACGACGGACTGGCGGCGCTGGTCGCAGGACTGGTGGACGCGCGGCTTCTGGTTTTGTTGACCGATCAGGCGGGGCTCTACACCGACGACCCCCGCGCGCGCCCCGACGCGCGGCTGGTCGCCCGCGTGCGCGTCGGCGAACTGCCCGCGCGCGTCGAGGGCGCGGGACCGTGGGGCAGCGGCGGGATGGCCTCGAAGGTCCGCGCCGCGCGTCAGGCGGCGGCTTCCGGCGTCGCGACGGTCGTGGCTTCGGGAGCGCGTCCCGGGGCGCTGTCCGACGCGCTGGCCGGCCGTCCGGTGGGCACCCTTTTCGAGCCCGCGCCGCGGCGGCAGGCGCAGCGCCGTCAATGGTTGGCGTTCGCGGCGCAGCCGCGCGGGCGCGTCTTGGTGGATGCCGGCGCGCGCGCGGCCTTGGTCGGCGCAGGCAAGAGCCTGCTGGCCTCCGGCGTGCGGGCCGTGGCGGGGCGCTTCGAGGCGGGCGAGACGGTCAGCCTCGTGGAGGGCGGCGTCGAGTTCGCGCGCGGGCGCGTCAACTACGCGGCCCGGGAGCTGGAGCTCATCGCGGGGCTGCACAGCGCTCAAATTCCGCGTGTTCTCGGGCGTGCGGCCGGGCCCGAGGTCGTGCACCGCGATCATTTGGCGATCTTGCCGAGATGAAGACATCATCGAAAGTCGAGGCACTGGCGCGCGCGGCCCGGGCGGCCTCCCGGACATTGTCTCGCGCCCCGACGTCGGTCAAAAACCGCGCCCTGCGCGAGATGGCGGCCGCCTTGCGTCGCTCGGCGGCGGCGGTGCTGTCGGCCAATGGGGAGGAGGTCGCCGCCGCGCGGGCGCGGGGCGAGACGGCGGCCTTCCTCGACCGCCTGACGCTCGACGCGCGGCGGCTGGAGGCCGTGGCGCTGGGGCTTGAGCGCGTGTCGCGGCTCCCGGATCCGGTGGGCGCGGTGCGGGAGTTCGCGCGCCGCCCCAACGGCCTGGTCATCTCCAAGATGAGGGTGCCGCTGGGTGTGATCGCGGTGATCTATGAATCCCGCCCCGGCGTGACCGCCGACGCCGCGGGATTATGCCTTAAGTCCGGCAACGCCGCGATCCTTCGCGGCGGACGCGAGGCGGTACGCACCAACGCCTTGATCGCGCGAGCCCTGCGCGCCGGCCTGCGCGCGGCGGGGCTGCCCGAGGGCGCGGTCGGCTTCATCGATTCGACCGATCGCGCCGAGGTGCGCCGCCTGCTGCGTCTGGACGGCGACATCGACCTGGTCGTTCCGCGCGGCGGACCGCAGCTCACGCGCGCGGTCAGACGCCTGTCGCTGATTCCGGTGCTGGCCCACGACAAGGGGCTCTGCCATGTGTACGCGGACCGCGCCGCGGACCCGGCGATGGCCGAGGAGATCGCCTTCAACGCGAAGGCCGAGAGGCCCGGCGTGTGCAACGCGATGGAGACCCTTCTCGTGCACCGGAGCGCGGCGGGAGCGCTTCTGCCGCGGCTGAGCCGCCGCCTGCGCGCGGCGGGCGTGCTGTTGCGCGGCTGCCCGCGCTCGCGAGCGGCGGCGCCGGGCATGATGTCGGCCGCCTGCGAGGCGGATTGGGACGCCGAGTATCTGGACAAAATCCTTTCGATCAAGGTCGTCGATTCGCTTGACGAGGCGATCGACCACATCGCCCGCCACGGCTCGGGCCTGGCCGAAGCGATCGTGACCCGAGATCGCCGCGCGGCCGAGCGCTTTCTGCGCGAGGTCGATGCCGGAGCGGTCTACTGGAACGCGTCGACGCGCTTTACCGACGGCGGTGAGTTCGGTCTCGGCGCGGAGATGGGCATCAGCACGCAGAAGTTGCACGCGCGCGGCCCCGTGGGGCTGGAGGGCCTGACCTGCGAGAAGTTCGTCGTGCGCGGCCGCGGGCAGACGCGCGACAGCAGCCGAGCCCCCGCGCGCTGACGCCGCCGGCTGGGCCTTGACGCTGTCGGCGGTCGGGGCTAAGCTGGACTCATGGTCGAGAACCTAGAACGCCTCATCGAGTCCGCCTCGCGCGCGCCGCGAGCCTCGCGCGCGGCGCTGTTCCGGGAGTTGCTGCGTTCGGAGACCTACCTGCTGACCGTCGACGATCCTCTGCCCCAGGGCGAGGTGCGCAAGGTCGCGCACGCGCAGGCGTCGTTTCCGGTCTGGGCCGACCGCGACGCGGAACTCGGCGGCGTCTGGGTGCCCGTTTTCCCGGCGCGCGATCGGGTGCGGGACTTCGTGGCCGCGCGGGGTCTGCGCGCGCCGCGGGACAAGGAGTTTCTTTGGATGGGGCACGCGCCGGGGCAGGTGTTCGGCCTGTTGCGCGGCGTGCGCCGCTTCGCGGGCATCCGCCTGCACCTGGACGCGCGTGTGTCGACGGACCTGTCGTGGACGGAGGTCTTCGCCCTGTCCGAAGGTCGGCTGCCCGACGAGGCGCCCGAGCTTTACGAACTGCCCGTGGAGAAGTTGACCATTCCCGCGGGCGTGCGACTTTCGTTCGGCCGCCTGAAGGGCTGGCCGGGCGAGGATGAGCCGCGGTTGATGTTCATGCCCGAGGCCGGCCGCATCCGCGCCGAGGACGCGCGGCGCCTGGTGCGCCTGCCGCTGGGCGAGGGGTGGGCGTGGACGCCGTGCCGCCATTTCCTGCAGATCCTGCGCCGCCTGCGGATTCTGGGATCGGACGGCTCGGACCGATTCCCTGAGCGGATGCTCGCCGCGCAAATCGAGTTTCGGATGTACGGGGAGGCGGAGGCGCTGTGCGATTGGGCGCTGGCGCGTGGTCGGGAAAACTTCGCGTGGCTGGGCCTGTCGGTGGTCTACGGGCGCACGAAGAGATACGAGGAGTGCGCTCAGTTGTGCGGTCTTGGCGCCGCGAAATACCCCGGAGAGCGCGCCTTCCATGCCAACGGCCTGCGCGCTTTGATCGCGTTGGGGAGGCGCGAGGAGGCGGCCCGGCGTTTGGACGGGGCCTTGAAGATATTCCCGGAAGACGAATGGTTGCGCGCTCTGTCGCGGGAGTGGTCCTCCCAGGCGGCGCCTCGGTAAAAAATCGGCAAAAAGGTCTGGCGGCGCCGCGGCGCCGACGGTATACTGCGTTAGGCGTTCGGGGGTGCCTATGGGTTCCGGATTCGGAGCGAAAGCGGCGGCGTCGGGCCTTCTCGGCTTCGGGGTGGTGGTGGGCGCGGGCGCGTACTGGATGTCCGCGCGCGCGGTCGCGACGGCCGGCGCGCCTGGGCACATCGCCTTTGCCAGGCCCATGGCCGAGCCGCAGCCGGTCGCGCTTCACCGCGCGCCCGCCGCGGGCGCGCAATCTTCGCCCGCCCCTTTGCTGGCCGAGGAGTTCCGCGATGGAGGGGTGGCCGCCTCCGCTCCCGCCGCGCCTTCCGCGGCGTCGGTCGCGGCGGCCCGGGCGCGCTTGAAGCCGCGCGCTCCGAAGGAGGCGATCGGCCTTGGACCCATCGTCGGCGGACCCGGGGCCGATGCAGGCTCCGCGGCGTCGTCTGCGGTCGCCTCGGCCGCGGCGGCGCCCACGCGCAGACCGGTGGCGGGGGTGCTTCCGGCAAAGCTTCCGGCTCGGGTCGCGGCGACTTCCAGCGTCGCGGCGATCGTCCATTACGGCTCCAGCGACCGCTCCCAAATGATGGAGCGCGGCGCAGGCCCCGTCTACAATTTCGGCTCCCTTGGAGAGAGGGCCGATCCGATCGCCGGGGCGATCCAGCAGCTCGGCGCCGTCCAGCAGCAGGTGCAGGCGGCCGATGTCCCGGCGGATCAGAAGGCCTCCGTCGGCGCGGCAATCGACCAAGCGGACGCGGTGGCCTACCAAGCCGCCCAGGCCGCGGCGCAGGCGGCGGTGCCGGCCGCAGCGCCTTCGCGCTAGCTCAGTAAGGGAACAGGGCGTCGACGGGCTTCTGCTCGAAGTCGCCGAGCGGCTTGAGCGCGTCCGTTTCGACGCGCGCGGGGTCGCCGAGCACGCTGACGGTGAACGGCGCGTCGTGCAGGCGCGAGGCGAAGGCCTGCAAATCGCCGAGCGTGTAGGACTTCACGCGCGAGAAGAGCCGCGGCCCGGGATCCCCGCCCACGAAACCTTCGTCTTCCCAGTCCATGACTTGGTCCGGGATTTCGCGGAAGGCGACGGGATTGGTGCGCATGTTCTGCTCGATCGCCGACTCGGCGGCGGCGAAGCGCTGGGGCGAGGCGGGAAAATCCCGCATCAGCGTCAGCATCAACCGCACCGCCTCCGGGGTTTTGTCGGCCTGGCAACCGAGGTAGCCCCAGGCTCGCGTCTCGTCGCCCTTCTTCGCCCAGATCGTGTGTCCGCCGCCGGCCGAGTAGGCCAGCGAGCGGGCTTCCCGCACCTCTTGGAAGATCACCGAGCCCATGTCCCCGCCCATGTACTGGTTGTAGAACATGTAGTCGACGACCCGCGCGGGATCGAAAGTCTCGTCTGCGGCAAATAGCCCCACGCGCGCCTGGACCATCGTGCGCGATGAGAAAATCACCCGCGTGCGCGGAGGCCGGACATACCAGAGGGCGGGGCGTTGGGGCGAGGGCTTGAACGCCGCGGACGTTTCCAGAAGCTTGGCGACCTCAGAGGGCGAGCGCGGACCCACGTAGCCGACGCGCCTCTGCCAGCGCGGGAAATCGCGGATGAGCTCCTTGAGCGAGTTCAAATCGAGGGCCTTCAACTCGCGGTCGCTCAGCCTCCGGGCCACCTGCCCGTCGGCGCCGTGCTGCGCGTAATCGGTCAGCGCCGAAAACACCGCGTCGGGATCCTTTTTTTCGTCGGCGCGTTCTCCCAGTTCGACGCCGATCATGCCGCTCAAGTCGGCGCTGGAGACCGTCGGAAGGTCGAAGCGCAGGGTCATCAACTCCAGCGTCGGCCAGAAATTGCGGTCGATTCCGGAAATCTCGATCGACGAAGAGCGGTCGCCGCAGTCGTAGGACAGGCTCGATCCCAGCGCGTAGAGCCTGCGTTTGAACTGCGCCGCGTCGTCGGGTCCTGCGCCGGCGAGATCGAGCAGCCGCAGCGCTTGGCACAGGCGGCGCTCCTGGCGGGCTCCCCGGTCGAAGCGCAGGCTCAAATCGAAAAGGTCGTCGTCGGGGTTTTTGGCCGCGTACAGCCGGCCGCCGGCGATGGGAACGATCGTGTAGTCTCGTCCGGCGACGAGCCAGCGCGGCTCCAGGGGCTGGGCGGGCAGCGCGAGCGCGGCCTGCAGGAACGCGGAGCGGCGAGCGGGATCGATGCTCAGCGGGGTGAATTTCGGCTTGTCGATGCGCGCGATCGGCGCGGCCGCGTCCCGGCGCAAGACGACGACCCGGTCCTCGCCCAGGTATTTGCGCGCCGCGCGCACGACCTCGTCTTTGGTCACGCGGCGCAGGCGGTCCAGGCGCTCGACCGACCAACTCCACGGCTCATCGGCGATGAACGAGTCGATCATCGCCGCGA
Organism: bacterium; assembly: GCA_021806745.1. Taxonomy (GTDB): domain Bacteria; phylum Elusimicrobiota; class Elusimicrobia; order UBA1565; family UBA9628; genus GWA2-66-18. The sequence continues at coordinate 36,725 of JAJZQS010000004.1, read as the reverse complement.
CGCGGCCGTCGTCGGATTCAAGGCGCCGCTTGCGCTCGACTTCGAAGTTCGTGACGATCGCGTCCAGATCGGACTGCTCGAACTCGCCGCGCTTGAGAGCGTCGACGGCGTCCAGCAGGAGCGCCTTGGCCTGCTCCAGCGTCTGGCCCTTCTTGGGCACGGCCCACACCGTCCAGTCGCCGGCGTCATTGCGCAGGCGCGGATAGGAGCCCGAGTCTTGAACCTTCTGGGCTTGATTCAGGCGCAGGTTCAGCAATCCCGTCGTCGCGTTGTCCATCAGCATGTCCATGACGGTGATCGCGTCGGCGTCCGGATCGCCGGCGGGAACGGTCGGCCAGGCGATGGCCACTTTCTCGGGGCCTTCGTAGCGGATCTCGTAGGTCTCCTCGCCGCGAGGCTTGGGCAGGGGCCAGGTCGCGGGCGCGGGAAGCGCGCGGGGCGTCCAGGCGCCGAAGCGGCGCGAGATGATCTCCATGGCGCGGTCCGGGTCGAAGTCCCCGGCCAGGGCGATGGCCATGTTGTTGGGCACATACCAGCGTTCGTAGAATTCGCGCATGCGCTTGAGCGACGGATTTTTCAAATGTTCGACTCGGCCCAGCGTCGTCTGCTGTCCGTAGGGATGGACCTTGTAGAGGCGGCGTCCGAGTTCCTCGTCGAGCGCTTGCTCGGCGTTGTCTAGCGAGCGGTTCTTCTCCTCGTAGACCGCCTCAAGCTCCGTCGGGAACAGCCGAAAGACGGGATCGAGGAAGCGCTCGGACTCCACGGCCGCCCAGGCCTCCAGCCGGTTGGCGGGGATGTTCACCACGAACACGGTTTCCTCGTTGGAGGTGAACGCGTTGAGGCCTTGGGCGCCGATGGCGGCGTAGAACTTGTCGATCTCATTGGGAACGGCGTAGGCCGCGTCGGCCACGTTCTCGGAATCGATGAGAGCGTCGTACTGGGAGCGCTTGAAGGCGTCGGAGGTCTGCGCGCGCTCTTCGAGGAGGCTCTCGATGCGGTCGAGGTGGGGCTTTTCGGCCGCGTAATCAAGCGTGCCGAGCTTGCGCGTTCCCTTGAAGAGCATGTGTTCGAGATAGTGCGCGATGCCGGTGCTGTCGGCGGGATCGTTCTTGGAACCGGCGCGCACGGCGATCCACGCGCTGACGCGCGGCGAGTCGTGGTCGGGGCTCATGTAGACGGTCAGGCCGTTGGGCAGGCGGCGGATGATCACGCGCATCGGGTCGTCGGGCAGGGGCGCGTCCAATGTCTCGGGTTGCGTGGGCGCAAGCGATGCGGACTTCGCGGCGCGAGACGGAGCGCAAAGCGCGGCGGCAAGCAGGAGGCCGAAGGTAATCATGGGTTTTCTCCGAAGCCGGCAGACGATACTAAAAATGCGCGGGGGAGGCGTCGGTCTGCGGCGAGAGGAATACGTCGCGGCGCAGTCCCGGGTCGCCGGGCGAGTCGGCCAGCAGCGAGGGATGAAGGTCGCCGTCGCGCGCCGATTGGATCAGCCGCCGGCGCTGCGAGGCGGGTAGGCGCGCGTAGGGGATGTCGCGCTCATATTGCGCCGCGCGTGCGTAACCAGGGAAGCTTGCTTCCAAGGCGTAGCCGTCGCCATCGGTGCTGACGCGGGGCAATTGGACCGAGTACCAGCCGTCGCCATTCGCGTCGACGACCTGCATGACGGCGTCCCCGCGCATAATCTGCAGGCGGGCGTTGGGCAGAGGGCTACGAGACGATAGGTCGTAGACCCGTCCATGCAGAACCCAGGAATTTTCTTGGGGGGCGGGCAGGGCTGGTTCAGGTGCGTCGATTTTCGGACCGCGCGGTGCCGACGCGGCGGCGACAGGCGGCGCGGCGGGCGCGGCGGGCGCGGCTGGCGCGGCGGGCGCGGCGGGCGCGGTGACAAGCGGCGCGGCGGGTGGAGGCGGCGCAAGCGAGGAAGCGGCTGCGGGCGCGCTCTGGTTCTGAAAGGCGGATGCCGTTGGCGCGGAGGCGAGAGCCGTGGGGTCGGAGTTGTCGTGGTAGAACCTGGAGGCCCGCCGCGATAGGGAATCGACCCCTGAGGAGATCGTGCCACCGTAGCGCTTCAGCCCCGCCGCGAGCGCGACCGAAGCGGCGACGAGGGCCAAGATTTTCCAGGGCCGTCGTTTTCGTTCGGCCGCCAGGGCCCGCGCCCGGGTGTAGCCGCGAGTGATTTCCTGGGGACTCCGACCGCGCAAACAGATGGGGCATCCGGTGTCGGAAAGTTTCAACGGCGTCCGGCAGCCGGGGCACGGAGTCGTCTCGTCCACGGGCACATGGTAACATGGTCCGCTCGGCAGGGCAAGGGTGCGCCATTCTTGACTAAAACCGTCGGGAATGGTACACTGCCTCAGGACTTCACACGATGACCAACCAAGACGTCAAAGATATCGCCGGGCAGGAATACAAATACGGGTTCGTCTCCGATGTGGAGGCGGACCAGATCCCCAAAGGCCTGAGCGAGGACGTCGTCCGGCTGATCTCCCGCAAGAAAGAAGAGCCGTCTTTCATGACCGAGTGGCGCTTGAAGGCCTACCGCCATTGGCTGACGATGAAGGAGCCGACCTGGGCCGAGGTTCATTACCCGAAGATCGACTACAACGGCATCATCTACTACTCGGCGCCCAAGCCCAAGAAGAAGCTCTCATCGATGGACGAAGTCGACCCCGAGGTGCGCGCGACCTTCGAAAAGCTCGGCATTCCGCTGGAAGAACAGAAGATGCTGGCCAACGTGGCCGTCGACGCCGTCTTCGACTCGGTATCGGTGGCCACGACGTTCAAAAAGACCCTGGCCGAGGCTGGTGTGATCTTCTGCTCGTTTTCCGAGGCGGTCCGCGAACATCCGGAACTGGTCGAGAAATACCTGGGTTCCGTCGTCCCCTACACGGACAATTTCTTCGCGACCCTGAATTCCGCCGTCTTTTCCGACGGCTCCTTCTGCTACGTGCCCAAGGGCGTCAAGTGCCCGATGGAGCTGTCGACCTACTTCCGCATCAACGCCAAGGAGACCGGGCAGTTCGAGCGCACCCTGCTGATCGCCGACGAGGGCGCGCAGGTGTCTTACCTCGAGGGCTGCACCGCGCCGATGCGCGACGAGAACCAGCTCCACGCCGCGGTCGTGGAGCTTGTGGCGATGGGCGACGCTCAGATCAAGTATTCGACGATCCAGAACTGGTATCCGGGCGACAAGAACGGCAAGGGCGGCATCTTCAACTTCGTGACCAAGCGCGGCAAGTGCGCGGGGCCGCGCGCGAAAATCTCGTGGACGCAGGTGGAGACGGGCTCGGCGATCACCTGGAAGTATCCGTCTTGTCTCCTGCTCGGAGACGAGTCGGTCGGCGAGTTCTACTCGGTCGCGCTGGCCAACCATCGCCAGCAAGCCGACACCGGCACGAAGATGATCCATGTCGGCCGCAACACCCGCTCGACGATCGTGTCCAAGGGCATCTCCGCAGGCCACGGCCAGAACTCCTACCGCGGACTGGTCAAGATCGCGCCGTCGGCCGAGGGGGCGCGCAACTACTCGCAGTGCGACAGCCTGCTGCTCGGCGACAAGTGCGGCGCGCATACCTTCCCGTCCCTCGAGGTCGGCAATTCCAGCGCCACGCTCGAACATGAGGCGTCGACCTCCAAGATCGGCGAGGACCAGCTCTTCTATCTGCGCCAGCGCGGACTGTCGGCCGAGGACGCCGTCGGCATGATCGTCAACGGCTTCTGCCGCCAGGTCTTCAACGAACTGCCGCTGGAGTTCGCCGTGGAGGCCCACAAACTGATGAACATTTCCTTGGAAGGGAGCGTCGGCTGATGTTGAACATCGAAAACCTGCACGCGAAAGTCGGCGACAAGCCCATACTCAAGGGCCTGTCCCTGAAGGTCAAGGCCGGGGAGGTTCACGCGATCATGGGACCCAACGGCTCGGGCAAGAGTACGCTGTCCTACATTCTTTCCGGGCGTCCCGGCTACGAGATCGTCGAGGGCCGCGTCGACTACATGGGCAAGGATCTTCTCGCGATGGCGCCGGAAATCCGCGCGCGAGAGGGTGTTTTTTTGGCCTTTCAGTATCCGGTCGAGATTCCGGGCGTGTCCAACAAGTACTTCCTGAAGGCGGCCTACAACGCGCGCGCCAAGCATCGCGGCGAGCCGGAGCTTGACGCCGGCCCGTTCTTGAAACTGATCAAGGAGAAGGCGCGGGCCGTCGAGATGGACCCGGCGTTTCTGAGCCGCTCGGTCAACGAGGGCTTCTCGGGCGGCGAAAAGAAGCGCAACGAGATCCTCCAGCTCGCCGTGCTCGAACCCAGGCTCGCGATCCTCGACGAGACCGACTCGGGGCTCGACATCGACGCGCTCAAGATCGTGGCCTCCGGCGTCAACAGGATGCGCTCCCCCGAGCGCGCGTTCATCGTGGTCACGCACTATCAGCGCCTGCTCGACTACATCGTGCCCGACTTCGTGCATGTGCTCTCCGGAGGCCGCATCGTCAAGTCCGGGGGGAAGGAACTGGCCCTGGAGCTGGAAAAGAAAGGCTACGGCTGGATCGATGCGGGGCAGCCCGCATGAGCGAGTCCGCCGTGCTGCCCGACGCCCGCAGTCCCGGCTGGCGTTTCACGCCGCAAGACGCGCTCACGCGCCCGCGCTTCGCGCCCGCGGCACCCCCGGCCGCGCTGACGCCGCTGGCAGGACGCGTTCTGTGCCCGGTGGGATTTCATCGCGTCGCGCTCGTCAACGGCCGCTGGGAGAGCGCGCACGCGCTGTTGGACCTGCCCGCGGGAATTCGCGTGGAGTCGTGGCGCGGCGAAGGGGGGGCGCGCGGGGGCGCTCCGGCCGCGGCGGCCGGGTTGGGCGACCAGGCGTTTGCCTGCGCGCGTGACGGCGTCGTCGTCACCGTCGCGGCGAAAGTCCGAGCCGACCGTCCGATCCACATCGTCCACGTCGCCGACGCGGCCGACCGCGCGCAGATCTCCCACGCGCGGGTGATGATCCGCCTGGAACGCGGCGCGCGCGCCGAAGTGATCGAGGAGTTCGTGTCCTTCGGAGAGGCGCCCTCATGGAAGAATGTGTTCGCGCGCGCGGATCTTGATGAGGACGCGGAACTCGTCCACTACAGGGTCCTGCACGACGCGGCACAGGGTCGGACCACCTACGCTCTCGACGCCGAACTCGGCGCGCGGGCGCGCTGCGAGTCTTTTCTATTTCAGCTCGGCGGGGCGTTCGCGCGCGAGGACCTGCACGCGCGGCTGTCCGGGGAGGGAGCGCAACTTGGGCTCGGCGGCCTGAGCCTGCTGCGCGCGGGCGAGGTCGCCGACGCGCACGCGGTCGTCGAGCACTCGGCCGTCGGCGGGCGCACGCGCCACCTGCACAAGGCCGTACTCGACGAGTCCTCTCGTTTCGTCTTCGAGGGGCTCATCCATGTTCATCCCGGGGCGCAGAAGACCGACGCGCAGGTCTACAACCGCAACCTGATTCTCAGCGAGACCGCGCGGGTCCACTCCGACCCGGAGTTCAGGATATTCGCCGACGACGTGTCCTGCCGCCACGGCGGCGCCATCGGGCGGCTGTCGGCCGAGTCGCTGTTCTACCTGCGCTCGCGCGGCGTCGACGAGGCCGAGGCGCGGCGCATGCTCGTCTACGCGTTTGGCGCCGAGATGATCGAGCGCGTGGGCCAGGAGTCGCTGCGCGAGGCTCTGTCTGCGGCGCTGCGCGAGCGCATGCCCGAGGGGCGGGAGGCGCGCGCGTGACGGCGTTGAACGCGGCCCGAGTGCGCGAGGACTTCCCGATCCTGCGCCGCCTGGTGCGCGGGCGTCCGCTGGTCTATCTCGACAACGCGGCCACGACCCAGAAGCCGCGCGCGGTCATCGACGCGCTCGTCGATTTCTACGAGCGCCACAACGCCAACGTCCACCGCGGCGTCCACACGCTGTCGGAAGAAGCCACGAACATGGTCGAGGCGTCGCGGCGCAAGACCGCGGCGTTCATCGGTGCGGCGAGACCCGAGACCGTGATCTTCACGCGCAATGCCACCGAGTCGATCAATCTCGTCGCGCACGCTTGGGGCCGCAAGTTCCTGAAAGCCGGAGACGAGATCGCGCTGACCGAGATGGAACACCATTCGAACATGGTCCCCTGGCAGATGCTCGCGCGCGAACGCGGCGTGTCGCTGCGCTTCGCGCCGGTGGAGCCCGACGGCACCCTCGACATGGGCAAGTTCCGCGCAACGCTGGGACCGAAGACCAAGCTCGTCGCCTTCACCGCGGTGTCCAACGCCCTGGGCACCGTCAACCCGGTCGCGGACATGATCGGTGCGGCCAAGGCCGTCGGCGCGAATGTGCTCGTCGACGCCTGCCAATGGGCTCCGCACCGCGCCCTGGACGTTTCGTCGTGGGGCGCGGACTTCGTGGCGTTTTCCGCGCACAAGATGCTGGGCCCCACCGGCATCGGCGTGCTGTGGGCGCGCGCGGAGATACTCGACGCGATGGACCCGTTCTTGGGCGGCGGAGACATGATCTCGCGCGTGACGCTCGACGGCGCGACCTGGAACGAACTGCCGTATAAATTCGAGGCGGGCACGCCCAACATCGCCGACGCGGTCGCCTTCGGACCGGCGCTCGACTACCTTTCGGCGCTGGGCTTGGACGCGGTGCGCGCGCACGAGGAGGCGCTGGCCGCGCGGGCGGTCGCGATGCTGGAAGCCGAGCCCGCCGTGCGCGTGCTCGGGCCCCGCGAGCCGGCGCGGCGCTCGGGGGTGGTGTCGTTCAACATCGCGGGCCTGCACCCGCACGACGTCGGCACGACCTTCGACCTGGAGGGCGTGGCCGTGCGCGTCGGCCACCACTGCTGCCAGCCGTTGATGAGCAAACTCCAGTGCGGCGGCACCGCGCGCGCGAGCTTCTACGTCTACAACGATGAGTCCGACGTCGACGCGCTGGGGCGCGCGCTGCGCCGGACTCTCGATTTCTTCAAGATCGCGACCAAAGCGGGGGTGCGCTGACCATGGAAGGAGACGCGGAACTGCAGGACCTCTACCGCGAGGTGCTGCTCGATTATTTTCGATCGACGACGCGCAAGGGGCGCTTGGAGCCGGCCGACGTGCGCGCGCACGGGATCAACCCCGTCTGCGGCGACGAGATCGAGATCACCGCGCGGCGCGAGGGCGGCGGGCTCGCCATCCTGCGCTACGCCGGACACGGATGCGTGATCAGCCAGGCCTCGGCCGCGATGATGGGCGAGGCGTTGGAGGGAAAAAGCGAGGAGCGGGTCCGCGAACTGGTCAAGGCGTTCAAGGCGATGATGCTCGAAAACGCGCCGGTTTCCTCGCTGCCCCCGGAGCTGGAGGCGCTGTCGGCGCTCGAAGGCGTGCGGAAATTCCCGCTGCGCGTGAAGTGCGCGACGTTGGCCTGGAACACCGTCGCTCAAGGCCTGAGCGCGGCCGCGGGTGCGGAGCGCTGAGATGGCCACGGCGACCTCTCCGCGATTGACTTTCCGCCAGATCGGGGCGGCGCTTCAGCCGGTCATCGATCCGGAAATCCGCATGAGCGTCGTGGACCTCGGCCTGATTTACGGCGCCGAAATTTCCTCCGGAGACAAAGGCCTGTCGGTCAAGATCAAGATGAGCCTGACCTCTCCGGCCTGCCCTTACGGACCCATGCTGCTGGCGTCCGCGCACACCGCGCTGGCGGGCATTCCTGGGGTCAAGGATGTGGACGTGGACCTGGTCTTCGCGCCGTCTTGGGATCCCCGTACGATGGCCACCGAGGAGGCCAAGGAACAGCTCGGGCTGTACTGAGGCGGCATGCGAATCACCAGCTCCATCGAATACGCGACGCGCCTGATGACGGCGCTCGCCCGCGCTCACGGCGGCGAGCCCGTCGCCGCCGAACGTCTGGCCGAATCCGACAACGTCCCGGCCGACTACGTCAGCCAAATCCTGTTGAAGCTGCGCCGCGCCGGGCTCGTCGAGAGCCGCCGCGGCAGCGCGGGCGGCTACGCGCTGTCGCGTCCGCCGGAGCGCATCACGCTGTCCGAGGTCGTGCGTGCGGTCGACGGCGACGTTTTCGAGGACGTCTGCGAGAAGTATGATTCGGGGGAAAAGAATTGCCGCCACCAGGACGCGTGCTCGATCTCGCCGGTCTGGCGGGGCCTGGGCGAGGCGGTCACTCGTTATTTGGAGAGCGTGACGCTGGCGTCGATCCTGGACGGCAGTGCGGGATCGTGCGGCGCCGCGCCGCGATGGCTGGAGGCGATGAACGCCGCGGCCGGGAGAAAGAAATGAACACCAGAGAGCGCGTCGAGAAGGTCCTCGACAAGATCCGTCCCTACATCCAGTCCGACGGTGGAGACATTTCCCTCGTCGCCGTCGACGAGAGCAGCGGCGTGGTCAAGGTGTCTCTGTCGGGGGCCTGCGGCACCTGCCCGAGTTCGACGGCCACGCTCAAGGGCGGTGTCGAGCGTATGCTGCGCCAGGAAATCCCGGAGATCAAGGAAGTGGTCGCCGTTTGACCGCCCTCGCCGGACGCGTCGAGCTTCACTGTCATTCCGTCTACTCCGACGGTACTTTGACGCCGGCCGAATTGGTCACGCGCGCGGCCGCGCGCGGGGTGTCTCTGCTGGTTTTGACCGATCACGACAGCGTCTCCGGCGGCCCGGAGCTTTTCGCGGCCGCGGCCGCGGTCGGCCTGCGCGCGCGCCTGGGCATCGAGATCAACTGCGCGGGCGCGGGGGCCGCCGACCGCGTGCACGTACTCGGCTACGGCTTCGATCCGGCTTCGCCGGGTTTCGAGCGACGGCTGAGCGAGTTCCGGGAGCGCCGCTCGGTGCGTGCGCGGCTCATGGTCGATAAGCTCCGCGCGCTTGGTCATTCGATTTCCTACGAGGACGTGCGGGCCGCCGCGCACGAGACGGTCGGCAGGCCTCACGTGGCCGACGCGCTGCGCCGCCTCGGCGTCGTCGCAAGCCGCAAGGAGGCTTTTGAGCGCTTTCTGATCAGCGGCAAGCCGGGCTTCGTCGAGTCGATGGGGCCGAGTCCGGCCGAGGCCGTCGCGCTGATTCGCGATGCCGGAGGCATCGCCTGTCTGGCGCACCCGCAGACCGCCGGCAAGCAAGCGGAGCTTGACGAGCTCCATCGCCTCGGACTGCAGGCCGTCGAGGTCCGCTACGCCGGGCACACGCCGTCGCAAATGCGCGCCTACGGCGACTGGGCGCAGTCGCGCGGCCTGCTGGCTCTGGGCGGTTCGGACTATCACGGACCGGGTACCGGGCGCGAACACGCGCTCGGCGTCGATTACGATGAAGTCGGCCGGGCGGCGATCGAGGAGGCTTTGGAGCGACGATGCTCGTGATCGCGCACCGCGGGGCCAGCGGTCACGCGCCGGAAAACACCCTCGCCTCGTTTCGTCGCGCCGTGGAGATGGGGGCGCGGGCCGTGGAGTTCGACGTCCACCGGACGCTCGACGGCGAGCTCGTCGTCGCGCACGACGACGACCTTCGCCGCTGCGGCGGGGATCGCCGCGCGTTGCGCCGCCTGCGTTGGAAAGGCGAGGCCGACCGGATCGACGTCGGCTCCTGGTTCGACCCGAAATTTTCCGGGGAGCGCCTGCCGCGCCTGGCGGACGTGTTCGACGCGGTTCCGCCCTCGGTCGAGATGCACGTGGAACTCAAGCACGGCTCGCGCGTGTATCCGGGCATCGAGCGCGCGGTCGTCGACTTCCTGCGCGGCGAGGCCTCCGGACGGCGCGTGATCGTATCGAGCTTCGACCACCGGGCCCTGTTTTCCGTGCGCGAGCTCGATTCGAATGTCCGCATCGGTTACCTGCTCGGCCTGACTCGCGCGGCGACGGCGTGGCGGGAGATGAGCGAGCTTTCGGCCGAGAGCCTGAACCTGAGTCTGCGCCAGGCCTCGGCGCGTCTTCTGCGCGCCGCGCGCGAGCGCGGCTTCAAGACCCTGGTCTACACAGTCAACACGCCGATGGACCGCGACCGGCTGGCCCGGTCGGGCGTCGACGGCATCTTCAGCAACTATCCGGAGCTCGATCTATGGCGGTAAAAGAAGCTCGTGCCCCCGAACCCTCGCCGTCTCAAACCGAGCAGGAGGCGCAGCGCCTGTCCGACCGGGGCCTGGCGGGCCTCGGCTGGCGCGATGAGGAGGTCGAGCGCGCCGCGCGCCTGACCTGGAAGATCAATGTTTTGAAAAAAGAGACGCGCGCCGTGATCCCGGCGCACGTCTACCAGCGCGCCGAGGTCCTCATCGGCGTCGCGGACTTCGTCGCCGACTCCTACAAGCTGGCCAAGCTGTGCGCGCAGTCCCGCGCCGAGCGCGTGATCTTCTGCGGCGTGCGCTTCATGGCCGAGACGGCCAAGGTCCTCAGCCCGGAAAAGGAGGTCTTGCTGCCCGCGCCCGAGGCCGGCTGTTCGCTGTCGGAGTCGATTTCCGCCGCGCAAGTGCGCGAACTCAAGCGCCGCCATCCAGGCGCGCCCGTGGCCACCTACATCAACACCTCGGCCGCGGTGAAGGCGGAGTCCGACGTGATCGTGACCTCGGCCAACGCGCCCAAGATCTTGCGCAAGCTCTACGAGAAAAACGAGACGGTGATCTTCGTCCCCGACCGGATGATGGGCCTCAACCTTGCGCGCGAACTGGGCAAGGCGCCGGGCAAGGAGTTGATCGTCTGGGACGGCTCTTGCCTGGTGCACGACAATTTCGACGCCGCGTCGGTGGAGTTCTACCGCAAGATGTATCCGGGCGTGAAGATACTCGCGCATTTCGAGTGCTCGCCCGGGCTGACCTCGGTCGTCGACTTCGTCGGAGGCACCGGCGACATGATGAAGTTCGTCGACGAGCACCGGGCGCCGTCCTACATGCTGATCACCGAGTGCGGCCTGGGAGACCTCGCGCGTACGCGCTTCCCGGACAAGGCCTTCGTGCCGATGTGCCGTCTGTGCCCGCACATGAAGGCGACCGATTTATCGCGCGTGCTGCGCGCGCTGGAGCGCCCGGCCGCGTCTCAGCGCGTGGAGGTGCCGGCCTTCCTGCGCGAGCGCGCGCGCCGGCCCATCGAGAGGATGTTCGAGTTGGCCGAGGACGCCGGCGCCGCGTGAGCCGGCGCGTCAGCGGCGGCTGAGCAGGTAGCCCGACAGGCGCCGCCGCGTGCGGCCGGCGGGCTGGACGCGCCCGAGTTCGAGGTCGACGACGATCTCGTCTTCGGCGCCCGAGGGTTCGCGTCGGATGACCGCGTAGCGCCGCTCTCCGACGCGTTCGGTCCGCCAGGTCTTCGGGGCCCCGGGGGGATCGGAGGGATCGCCGAAGCGCTCGTCGAGCGATAGGCCGTCGGGCGCCCGCCAGCGCTGGGCCAACAAGAGAGCGCGCGCCGCGTCGTCGCCGCCGTCGTCGGAGCGCGGCTCGCCCGCCGGCGCGGCGAGCGCAGGCTCCGGCCCCGGCCGCGGGAGCGCTGGCGGGCGGACGCGGACGGCGGGCGCGGGCGGGGCCTTGGCGACGGCCGGCGGCGCGGGAAAGCGGCCGACGATCACCGCCGCGAGCGCGAGCGCCGCGACGGCCGCGGCGTGTCGCGCCCGCGCGCCCGCGCGCCGTGCCCGTGGAGTTCGAGGGGCGGACGCGGCGCGCTCGCGGGCGAGGCGGCGAAGGACGGCGAGTTCATCGCGCAGAGCCGCGGCCGCGAGGCGCTGCTGCTCCAGGCGCGCTCGCGTCGCGTTGACTGCGCGCCGCAATTCGGCGGTGCGTGCGGCTTTGGGGCTTTCCTCGTCCATGCCCACAGCGTAGCCGACGGTCGTTAAAGACTTGTGTCCGGGCCGTTGCGCGGTTGTTTCGCTACCAGGAACCGGCGCGCTTTTCGCCGGCGCGCGGAGAAGGACGGGCGGTGCCCAGGTGCTTGTGTAGGTCGCCGATGAACTTGACGATGTTGATGGGCTTGGAGACGAATTCGACGACGTTGGCTTCCTGCTTGATCATCGCCACGGTCGAGGAGTCCAGCGCGCTTCCGGTCACGACGAAAATCGGCACGCGGCCCACGCCTTCTCCCTGGAGGCTGCGCAGGAACTCGTAGCCGCCTTGTCCCGGCATCATCAAGTCGGTGATGATGAGGTCCGCCGAACGCTGGGCGAGCTTGGCGGTCGCGTCGATGCCGTTGACGGCGGTCACGACCTGGAAGCCCTCCATCGTGGCGCTCATCTCGATGAAACTGCGCACGTTCTCGTCGTCATCGACGACCAGTACGAGCTTTTCCGACGGGGCGGGCTTGGCCTGCGCCTGCGGGACTTGGGGAGGCTCGGACGCCGCGGGCGCGACGGTCGCAGGCGCGGAGGGCTCCGGCGCGGGAGCTTTGCGCGCCGGCATCTGCAGGGTGATCGCGGCCGAGGGCGGCGCGGCCGCGGCCAGAGGCGGCGGCGGCGCTATGGTCGGCGGCGGGGGGATGGCCGGCGCGGCGGGCGTCAGCGCCCGCGCGATGTCCGGGAAGGTTCCTGCGGCCTTCCAGGCGTCGGCGGTGGTGGCGCCGTGGGGAAACACCAGCGTCGCGGCACCGAAGCCCGGCCGCTTGACCAAGTCAGCGGGCTCGAACGGGCCGATCGCTTGTTTTCCGTCGAACAAGTAATACGGCATCTGGGACGAAGTATAAACGAAAAGGCGCGCGGCGACAATACCGAGGCGCGGTCAGGGGGAGAGTTCGGGGAAGTGCTTGGCGGCGCAGTCCGGGCAGATGCCGTGCGAGAAACGGGCCGGAGTGCGGTCGCTGACGAACTCCTCCAGGCTCTGATAGGAGTTTCGTTCGTTGCGGATGCGCCGGCAGTACGCGCAGACCGGCAGGATGCCCTCCAGCGTGCGCACGCGCTCGTTGAGGCGCACGATGCGCTCGCCCACGCGCAGGCGCATGCGCAGCGCGTCCACGTCCACGGGTTTGCTCAGGAAGTCGTCGACCCCTTCCTCCATCGCTTTGGCGTGGTTCGGATGCCCGAGGCGCTCTCCGGAGAGAAGGATGAAGTAGGTGTAGGGACGCTTGGGGTCTTCGCGCAAGCGGCGGCACAGCTCCAGGCCGTCGATGTCGGGCATCACCCAGTCGCTGACGACGATTCGGCACCCCTCGCTCAGCGCCGTCTTCCAGGCCGCCTCGCCGCTGGCGGCCTCGACGGTGTCGTAGTCGAGGCGGGCCAGCGCCGCACGCAGCACGGCGCGGCTGGTCGCGTCGTCGTCGGCCACGAGCACCTTCAGCGGTCGGCTCACGGCAGTCATCCTAACACATCGCGGCACTTAAGCCGCAGCAGGAACTCCGCGTTTCCCTTCGGACCCTTGATGGGCGATTCGATTCGGCCGATCTCCGCCAGCCCCAGCGCCGCGGCGGCGGAGACGATCTTCTCGACCGCGGCCAGCCGGACCGCGGGGTCGCGGACCACTCCCTTGGGAGCGAGCTTGGGGCCGACCTCGAATTGCGGCTTGACGAGCACCACGAGGTCGGCCGCAGGCTCCAGGCAGGCCGCGATGAACGGCAGGACTTGCGCCAGCGAGATGAATGAGACGTCGGCCACGGCCAGAGTCGGACGAGGCTTGAACCATTCCGGACGCAGCAGCCGGGCGTGGGTGTTTTCGCGCCAGACCACGCGCGCGTCGGCGCGCAGGCGCGGGTGCAGTTGAGCCGTGCCCACGTCCACGGCGTAGACGCGCGCGGCGCCCGCCTGCAGCAGGCAGTCCGTGAAGCCGCCGGTCGATGCGCCGACGTCGAGGGCCACGACGCCGCGCGCGTCGAGCGCGAACGCGTCGAGCGCGGCCTTCAGCTTGAGTCCGCCGCGCGAGACGAAAGGACAGGGATCGGACTTCAGAGTCAGCGCGGCGTCCTCGGCCACGGCTTGGCCGGCCTTCGCCGCCGGACGCCCATCGACGAGCACGAGCCCGGCCATCACCGCGGCCTGGGCCTTGGCGCGCGTTTCGAAAAGTCCGCGCGCGACCAGGGCCGAGTCCAAGCGCTCGCGCGAAGGCATGTGATAGTATAAACCATGGCCGTCATCCTCGATTGCCGCGCGGTCGCGGCGCGCTACCTGGCTTGGGCCGCGCGCGAGATCGCCGTGATGCGGCGCAAGCCGCGGTTGGCCACGCTGCTGCTGCGGCCCGATCTTCACCCGGCGTCTCGCCAATACCGGGACCTGATCGCCAAGGACGCGGCGCGCCTGGGCGTCGTCGCCGACGGCGTCGAGGCCGCCGACGAGCGGGAGCTCCTGTCGTCGGTGCGCCGTCTCAACGCGGACCGCGGGACCACCGGCCTCATGCTGTTCTACCCGCTCGGCTGCGGGCTGCGCGACGAGGATGTGATGGACTTGGTTTCGCCGCTCAAGGACGTGGAGGGACTTCATTCGACCAATCTCGGCTACCTGATCAAATACAAGCGCTTTCTCGACGAGGCCCGCGCGATCAAGTGCGTGGTTCCGGCCACGGCCAAGGCCGCGGTGAAGCTTCTTCAGGCTTACCCCGACATCCGGCTGGAAGGCGCGTTCGTGACGATCATCAACAACTCGATGCGCGTGGGAAAGCCCTTGGGCCTGATGCTCGAGAACCTGGGCGCCACCGTGGTCAAGTGCTACGACAAGACCCCGCGAGCCGTTCTGGAGGAGTGCGTGCGTCGCGCCGACGTCGTCGTGACCGCGGTGCCCGATCCCTCCTTTCGGCTGGACGCGAACTGGCTTAAGCCCGGCGCGGCCTTCGTCGACGTGTCCTTCCAGGGCAATGCCGATCACGCCGCGGTCGCCGCGCGCGCGGCCTACGCCACCGCGCCAGACAACCGGCTGGGGGCGTTGACGCGCGCGATGACCTTCGTCAATCTCGTCTATTGCGCCAAGAACGCGCCGCTGCGCCGCCCCGCGCGACCCCGTGACGCCGTCCTGGGCTGAGCTGGGGCTGGTCTACTGCGCCGCCGTCTGGGGCGCGACCTTCTTCCTGGTCAAGGACGCGCTCGCCGGCGTGGACGCGGTGGCCATGGTCGCCGACCGTTTCCTGCTGTCGGCGCTTCTGTTGGCGCCGTTCGCGCTGGCGCGCCGCGCGCGCGCGCGGCATTTGAAAGAAAGCGCGCTGCTCGCCGTCTTGCTGTTTCTGCTCTATGTCTCGCAGACGATCGGCCTCAAGTACACGACCGCCTCCAACTCCGGCTTCATCACGGGGCTTTTCGTCATCTTCGTGCCGGCGTTTCTGCTGATTTTCCTGCGCCGCCCGCCGACGAGAGCGCAATGGGCGTCTTCGGCGCTGGCGCTGGCCGGGCTGTGGCTGCTGACCGGCGGCGTGCGCCGCGCGAACTTCGGCGACGCGATCACCCTCATCGCCGCGGCGACCTACGCCGCGCATCTGCTCGCCACCGACCGCTTCGTGCGCGCCGACGCGGACGTGATCGTGCTCGCGTTCCACCAGTTCTGGATGACCGGGGTCCTGGCCGCCGCGTACGCGGCGGCGTCGAGGCGCTCGTTTTCGGTCTCCCCTCGCGCGGGCGCGACGATCGCATTCTTGGCCGGCGTGCCGACGCTGTCTGCGTTTTTCCTGCAGATGAAGGCGCAGAAGTCCGTCGCGCCGGTGAAGGTCAGTCTGATCTTCTCTCTGGAGCCGGTGTTCGCGGCGTTGTTCGCGTGGACTTTGGGCGGCGAGCCGTTTTCCCCGGGACGCGCGGCCGGCGGCGCGTTGATCGTGGCGGCGATGATGGCCGGAGAGTTGGCCAAGCTCGCGCCCAAGCGCGGGCGCCAAAAGGAAATTCTCCCGACTTAAGGCCGAACCGGCGCGCGCCGACGCCACTCGACGAGCAAAATCGTCGCGCCGACGATCTCCGAGGCCAGAAGGAAGGGCTCGCGCACGTGCAGGAGGTGGTCGTGCCAGCCTCGGTAGGTGTAGATCGGGAAGCGCGCGCCGAGCAGCGGCCAGAAAAACGCCCGCGCCGAGAACCCCGGCGCGCGGATCACGAGATCGGTCAGCATGTCGAGCGCCAAGTGCGTCGCGCAGCCCAAGGCCAGGGCCGCGAGCGCGCGGGAGCGCCGCAGGCGCGCGGCGGCGGCGATCGCCAGCGTGAACAAGATCGTGTGACCGAAGGTGCGCGTGCCCGAGATCAGCCCCAGCGCCGCGCCGTGGCGGCCGGTGTACCAGGACAGGCCGTAGTAGAGCGGTTTGTCGATGAGGTCGGGAAGCAGCGTGCCCAGCAGCAGCGGCGCGCGCGGCAGTCCGCGATCGAAGGGCTTGGCGGTCTGCAGGCCGATGCCGAGATGGCCGAGGGGAAACATCACGCCCTTACGCCAGGCCCAGGTCCTGGAAGCGGCGGCGCAAGTCCTCGGCGCCCCGATAGCGGATGGCGATCATGCCGAGATCGCGCGCGGCGTCCACGTTGGGCTTGAGGTCGTCGATGAACACGGTCTCGCCGGCGCGCGTGCCCGACAGCGCGAGCGCGCGGCGGTATATCTCCGGGTCGGGCTTGCGCAGGCCGACTTCGTGGGACAGCACGGCGCCGCGCACTTGGTGCGGAAACGCATAGCGTTTGCGGATGTGGTCGAAGTGCAGCGCGTTGGTGTTGGAGAGCAGGTAGGTCGGCACGCGCTCGGCGGCGGCCTTCATCAGCGCGTGCGAGCCGCGGTCGAGGGTGAAGTGGTCGCACCACAGCTCCCGGAACTGCGCGAAGCTGCCTCGGTAGCCGAGTTGGCGACGGAAAATCTCGTAAAGAGCCTCGCCGCCGATCTCGCCGCGCTCGATGCGCTCGCCGACGTCGGAGGCCAGATAGCGGGCGAGCTTGATCGGGTGGCGCTTGACCGCGCACGCGATCTTGGCCAGCACTCGCCGCGACGAGAAGCGCAGCAGCACGTTGCCCACGTCGAAGAACGCGGCGCGAACGACTTGCTTCGGGGCGGAAACGGGAGAGCTTGCCGGCATCCGACGATTATAGCGCTTCGCGCGTATTCAGCGCTTGACCAGAAACGGCACGACCAGCTCCAGCGCGATCAAGACGATGACGATCCACTCCAAAAACTCCAGGCGCGCCGAGGAGTTGGCGTCCTCAAGCTTGGCGTAGATGCTCTCCAGCGTGCGCAGCTTGCGCAGGATGTTGTCGTCCCAGGCGCCCAGGTGATAGCGCTTGGCCACCTGCTCGTAGAGGCGCGCGAGGTATTGGTCGCCCAGCAGCTTGATGGCGTTGTTGACGCCTTCGAAGAGGATCGCGCTCTCGACTTGAAGCTGGCCGATCTCTCGCATGTCGTCGCTTTTGGGCGCGAGCGCGATCAGCCGGCGCCTGCTCGAGCGCGTCAGCGCCTCGTAGCAGCGGTCGAGCGCGGCGTCGAGCTGGTGGTCGAGGTGGCGCAGTTCCAGGAGCTGCACCTGCCCGAACTCCAGCACCGCGCGCGTGTCCTCGGCGGCCTTCGCGAAGACCAGCGCCGAGGCCCAGTCCACCAGCGTCGCGTCGTCGGCGCCGTAGGAGACCTCGCAGTCGAACGCGTCGCGTATCTCCTGCTCGGAGCTGAGGTCGGCGTCGGCGCGCAGGACTTGGGCGACGAGCAGCGGGTTCTCGGCGGCCAGGCGCCGACGCGCGTCGGGCGCGTCGAGCTCGCGGACCTGGAAGATCACGTAGTCCTCGTAGAAGCCCGAGATCTGCGGGCGCGTCACCGCGGGCGCCACGCCGGCCAGCAGCTCCTCCACGAGCCGACGGCTGTCGGCCAGCAGGACTTCGTTGTCGTAGAGCGACTCGGAGAGCGCGCGCAGGCCGGAAAACGGCCCCGACAGCGGGATCTGGTAGGTCACGCACACCGCGCCGAAGTCGTAGAGCACGCTCTCCACGGCCGGCGTGGTCGTGAACGCTCCGACCTTGTGCGGAGTCGAGACTTGCGTTACGCGCAGGGGGATGGGCTGGAAGTCGAAATACTTGGGCGCGCGGCGCTGGTGCTTGATCGGCGTGCGCTCGGTCATGGTCTTGACTCGTTTCTCGGCGGCGTCGAGCGCGATCGACAGGCCGATGTCGTAGGCGAACAGCGCGTAGGCGACGCCGTCCTTGACGAGCGGATCGTAGGCGCTCACGCGGCCTCCGGCCGCAGCGGGAAATCCGCGGGCGGCGGCGCCTGGAAGCTCAGCGCCGCGCCGGTGCGCGGGTGGCGCAGGGACAGGCGCCACGCGTGCAGAAGCTGGCGTTCGGCGCCGAGCGCGACCAGGTCCGCGGGGCGCAGTTCGCGGCGCACCGCCTTCATGTAGGCGGCGCCGTCATCTTGGTAGAGCTTGTCGCCGAGCACCGGGTGGCCGAGATGAGCCAAGTGCGCGCGAATCTGGTGCAGTCGGCCGGTGCGGGGTTTGGCCGCGACGAGCGTGCGCTCGCCGTCGCAGGCCAATCGGCGGAACTCGGTCACCGCGTTCGCGCCGATCTCGGCGTTCACGGCCTGGCGGACCTTGATTTCGCCGCCCTCGTAGGCCAGGGGCGCGTCGACGAGTTCTCGTTCCCACGCGACGCGTCCGCGCACGACGGCGAGGTATTCCTTGCTCACGCCGCGGGCCGAGAACTGTTCGAAGAGAGCGCGCGCCGACGAGGAGTCCAGCGTCACGGCCATCAGGCCGCTGGTCTCGCGGTCCAGGCGATGGGCCAGGAACACCGGCCGGCCCAACTGGCGCGCGAGCACGGTGGTCACGGTGTTGTGCAGGACCTTGTCGGTGGGGTGGCTGAGCACTCCCGCGGGCTTGTCGATGACCACCAAGCTCTCGTCTTGGAAGACGATGGGCAGTGTCTCGTGGGCGGCGGGGGGCTCCTCGGTCTTCGGGTAGCGCACGAGTACGGTCTCGCCTTGCGCGACGCGGCATGAGGCTTTGACGCCGCCGGCGTTGCGCAGAACGCGGCCGTCGTCGATCAGGCGCTGTACGCCGGTGCGGGACTGACGGCGCAGGCGGCGCGCCAGGTAGGCGTCCAGGCGCAGGCCGTGGTGCTCGGGCAGAACGCGCAGGGGAACTTCCACCCAACCGTCCTCGATAACGCGCGCGTCGGCCATGCGCCAGTATATCACCTGCCGGGGCGGGCCGCCATCGCGGGCGATTGGCTAAGATGTCCGCATGGTGTGCTCGCCGGAAAGCCGCGGCCTTGCGTGGCCAGTCGCGTTCGGCTTGGTGTTGGCGCTGGCCGTCGCGCCGCGCTTGGCGCTGGGGCTGCGCGCGCCGCGTCCGTTCGGCTACGCCTGGGACCTCTACCATGAGGGCGTGGTCACGGTCTGCGCGCAGGGCCGCCTTCCGCGCCCGAGCGACTGCTGGGAGTGCTATCCGCCGCCGCTGTATTTCGTCTCGGGCGCGCCGCTCTACGCGCTGGGGCGGCGGCTGGACGGCGGGCGTGCTTCCGGGGGGCTGGCTCTGCTGGCGTGGGCGTCGATGCTGTTGGCCGGGCTGACGGTTTATTTTTGCGATCGTTCGGTCCGTCTGCTGCGGCCGTCGGCGCTGGAACGCGCGCTGGCGCTGGCGTTCGCCGCGTTTTTGCCGTGCCTGTTCATGGGCTCCTACGCGGCGGAAGCCGACGGGCTTTTGACGGCGTTGATGTCGGCCTTTTTCTACCTGCTCCTGCGGCGGCGACTGCACCCGGGCGCGAAGACGGCGTCGGGCGCGGCGGGGCTGGGGATTTTGGCCGGCCTGGCGGCGCTGACCAAGTACTCGGGGCTCGTCGCCCTTCCCGCGTTGGCGTGCGAGGAATTGCCGTCGATCGCCCGCGGACCGCGCCGGGCGCGCGACCTGTTGCTGGCATTGGCCGCGGCTCTGGCCGTCTGCGGCTGGCACTACGCGGGTAATCTGAGCCGGTACGGCAAGCCGTTCTTGAGTCCGCCGCTGTTGAGAAATCCCTACGCGAGGGGGAATTTCGGGCAGCGCCTTTCGCGTTATGATTTCAGGCATTTGAGCGTGGAGCCGGTCGTCTCCCTCTACGGCGATCCGGCTCATCGTGCGACGATCGATTATCCGGTGGCGCGCGAGGTCTGGTCGTCTCTGCACGCGCAGCTCTGGACGGACATGGTTTTTTTCTCCAGGCCCGAGCATCAGCCGTGGGTCCTGCCGCAAGGCTACGCGCAGGGCTCGGAGTTGACGCCGGTGATCCTCACGCCGGCCGAGACGCCGCGCGAGGCGGCCTATCCACGCAAGCGCGTCTTCAGACCGATTCTGGAACTGGTCTTGCGGCTGGGCTTCGTGCCCGAAGCGCTGATTCTGTTGGGGATGGTTGCGACGGCGCGGCGGCGCGCGACGCGCCCACTGTGGGCTTGGACGCTGGCCACGGCGGCGGCCTACGGCTGGTGGCTGATCGGCCAGGATCCGTGGGGGATCAAGGCCAAGTACGCGCTGTTTTTGCTGCCCGCCGCGTGTGTGTGGTTGATCCTGGGATTGCGCGCGGCGGCGCGCGTCGACCGCCGCTTGGGTGCGGTCGCGGCCTGGGCGCTGGCGGCCGCCCTCGCCGCGGCTCAGGCCTACATCTGGATGTTCGCGCTGGGGTGAGCGCGGCGGCGCTTCTGGAAGCGTTCACCCACGATCGGCCAGCGGTGCGGCCGTGCCCGCCCCAGCCTCATCGCCGAGCGCCGCTGCGCCATCGAAACGGCCTTGACAGGAGGACGACCGGCTGATATTCATTAGACATGAAATTTTTATTGATTGCGGCCTCTCTGGCCGTCGCGGCTTCGGGAGCGCGGGCTCAGAGCGGCGGGGCCTCGGGGCAATGGGCGCGGTCGTTCGGAAACCAGGACATCGACGCTTCCGTTGGCGCTTTTCAGCCCACGGCGCGCTTCGGCGTCGCCGCCGGAGACAAGAGCCAGACTTTTGGCGAGACCGGCTACCTGTTCACCTTGGACTACTTTCATGATGTCCTTCCTTGGGCGGCGCTGGGACTCGAGGGCGCATACATCATGCGCGGCCAGCACGACATCGTGCACACCGCTTCTTCTTACAACGTCATTACCGGCGCGCCGCTGAACACGACCACGAAAGTCAACGGCGACTCCCAGATCGGGATGCTGGTTTTGAGGCTGCGTCCCAGAAAACTCGGCTGGCGTCCGTACGCGATCGGCGGCTTCGGTGTCGCCCACACGCACATGGAAATAAACGACATGGAACAGCCAGGCTACTACTGGGTCTACAACGGGAGTCCGGCGCTGCCTATCGCGATCGGCGACTCGATGACCATGGCCTGGACCGGCCGCGCCGGCATCGAGTACGCATACGCCGACGGAGGCCAACTGGGCTTGGAGGCCGGTTACTGGCGCCTTTCGCCGCACGGCTACCCGGTCCGTAGCGGCACGCCCTACACCGAGTCGGTTCCTTATGTGGTCTCGTCAGGGGACGGGTTGTCCTTGGCGCTGAAATGCTCCATACGCTTCGGCGGCCCGAGGTCTTGAGTCGGCGGTCGCGGGTTGCCTGTCCCGATTTTTGTTTAAACGGAGTTCCCGAGGACGAGTTCGGTCGCGATATCCCGAATGCACGAGGGCTCCTTTATTTGAATACTGCGGAAACTCTGCGCAAGGCCGGAAGCCGGCAGGATCCTCACGAGCAGTTCAAAGCGATGTTGCGCCGTGGACATTCTCTCACGATCCGCGTGACCCGCAGGTTCAAAGGTGGATCGCAGCCCAGACAGACGCCCGTCCGACGCCGCAAAGCCGATTTTCTCCCACAAGATCGCCTGAAGCCGCCCCACGAAAACTGAAATGCTAAGATGGCGGCCATGGCGAAATCACTTTGGCTGATCACGGGCGGCGCGGGCTTCATCGGCTCGCACATCGTCGAGAATCTGGCGCGGCGCGGCGAGCGCGTGCGCGTGCTCGACAACCTCTCCACCGGCAGCCTCAAGAAGCTCTCGGCCGTGAGCGGGAAATTCGAGTTCGTGCGCGGCGACATCACCCGCCCCGCCGACTGTGCCAAGGCCTGCGCGGGGGCGACATATGTTCTGCACCAGGCCGCCATCCGCTCGGTGCCCAAGTCCATGGACCGGCCCCTGCCCTCGCACCACGCCAACGCCACCGGGACCTTGAACATGCTCGACGCGGCGCGGCGCGCCGGAGTTCGACGCTTCGTCTACGCCTCGTCGAGCTCCGTCTACGGCGGCGGAAAGGTCTTCCCGCAGCACGAGGAACTGCGCCCCCAGCCGCTGTCGCCCTACGCCGTCAGCAAACTGGCCGGCGAGCACTACGCGCTCGTCTACGCCAAGTCCTTCGGCCTGGAGGCCGTGGCCTTGCGCTACTTCAACGTGTTTGGCCCGCGCCAGGACCCGGAATCCCTGTATTCGGCCGTCGTGCCCAAGTTCATGGAGCAGGCCCTGGCCGGCGCGGCGCTCGACGTCCACTGGGACGGCAAGCAGTCGCGCGATTTCACCCATGTCGACAACGTCGTCCAGGCCAACCTGCTCGCCGCGACCGCCCCGGCCGCCAAAGCCAGCGGCGAGGCCTTCAACGTGGCCAACGACGAGACCCGCTCCCTGCTTGACATGATCCGCGTGCTGGAGGGCGTCGTCGGCCGCCGCCTGCCGCGCCGCCACCACCCGCGCCGCGCCGGCGACGTGCGCAAGACCTGGGCCGACAACCGCAAGATCCGCGCGCGCCTGGGCTACAAGCCCGTCAAGGACTTCGAGACCGGCATGCGCGAGACCTGGGCGTGGTTCGTCGCGGGGCGCCAGTGAGAGTTCTCGTCACCGGCGGCTTGGGCTTTATCGGCTCCAACTTCATCCGCCATGCGCTTGCCGCCAAGTCCTCCTGGAGCGTCGTCAATGTCGACAAGCGCACCTACGCCGGCAATCCCGCCAACGTCGCCGATCTGCCTCGCTCGCGCCATCGCTGGATCAAGGCCGACATTTGCGACGCCAAAGCCGTCGAGCGGGCGATGCGCGGCTGCGAATTGGTGGTTCATTTCGCCGCCGAGACCCACGTGGACCGCTCCATTTTGGACGCCTCGGCGTTCTTGAAGACCAACGTCATCGGCACCCAGGTTCTGCTCGACGCGGCCCTGCGCCTGAAGGTGCGCCGATTTCTCCATGTGTCCACCGACGAGGTCTACGGCTCCGTCGCGAAAGGCTACTCCAAGGAGGGCGATCTCCTTGAGCCCAACAGCCCCTACGCCGCCTCCAAGGCCGCCTCGGACCTGCTCGTGCGTTCCTATTTCGTCACTCATCGAGCGCCGGTGATCACGACCCGAGCCTCCAACAACTACGGCCCCTATCAATATCCCGAGAAGGCCCTGCCTCTGATGATCACCAACTTCATGGAGGACAAGCCCTTCCCGATGTACGGCGACGGCCGCCAGGTCCGCGACTGGCTTCACGCCGTCGACCACGCCCGCGCGATCCTCACCGTGCTCGACCGCGGCGAACTCGGCGAGGTCTACAACATCGGGGGCTCGTTCACCTGCGAGAACCGCGAGCTCATCGCGCGCGTGTTGCGCCTGATGGGCAAGCCCGCGAGCCTCGTGAAGAGGGTGGAGGACCGCAAGGGCCACGACCGCCGCTACGCGCTCGACTGCGGCAAGCTCAAGCGCCTGGGATTCAAGCACGCCTACGACTTCGAGCGCGGCCTGCGCGAGACCGTCGATTGGTATCGCGCCAACGAGCGCTGGTGGCGTCCGCTGAAAGTCGAGGGCGGCTACAAGTCCTACTACTGCGCGCAATACCGCCGCCGATGAGACCCCGCGCCAAGGTCGTGCGCAACGGCCACCGCCCGGCCGCGCCCGTGTCCTGGGGCCATCACGGCGGCGGCTGGATCGAGGCCGTCGTCGGCTCGATGTTTTCGGGCAAGACCCAGGAGCTCATCCGCCGCCTGCGCCTGGCCGCGATCGCCCGCCAGAAAGTCCAGGTCTTCAACTCCGCGCTCGACGTGCGCTACGCCAAGGACCACATCGTCAGCCACGACCTCTCCAAGACTCCGTCGATCGCCGTCGCGCGCGCGCGCGACATCCTTTCGCGCGTGGAGCCGGACGCGCAGGTGATCGGCGTCGACGAGGTCCAGTTCTTCGACGACGAGATCGTCTCGGTCTGCGAACGCCTGGCCGACGAGGGCCGGCGCGTGATCGTGGCCGGCCTCGACCAGGACTTCCGCGGCGAGCCCTTCCCTGTGACCTGCCGGCTGATGGGAGTGGCCGAGTTCGTGACCAAGAACCTGGCCATCTGCTCGATTTGCGGCAACCCCGCCAACCGCTCCCGGCGCCTGTCGCCGGGAAAGAAAGTCATCGACGTGGGCGCCGCCGACAAATACGAGGCGCGCTGCCGGCGCTGCTTTAAAAAAGGCTGAAGGTCGGCGCCGTTCGGGCGAGTTTGCCCCCAGCTTGACAATTCAGGCGCTTCCTGTTATCCTGGAAGTAAGGATTCCTTGAATCCGGGAATGACGATGACGAAACTGTTGACGGCGTCGCTCAGTTCCAAGGGGCAGCTGACTTTGCCCAAGGAGGTCCGCGCCGCCCTCGGCGTTGGCCTGAAGGGCGAGTCGGTCGGGTTTCTCGTCGACGAGCAGGCCGGCGTCGTGCGCCTGGCGCGCGTCGAGTCCGTTCTCGTGGATCCGGAGTTCACCAAAGAGGAGCTGCGCAAGATCGAGAAGCTTCGCGGCGCGAAAAATCGGCGCGGCTTCAAGACGGCGGAAGGGCTGCTGAGAGACCTGAAGACGCGGCCGTGAGGTATTCGCGTTCGGCCGCGTTCGCGCGGCTGTATCGGAAATTGCCGCCGGACCGCCGGTCCCGAGTAGACGAGGCGATCCTCGCTTTCGATGCGGCGCTGGCGCGCGGGACGCTGTCCCAAGGTCTCGGGCTTAAGGAACTGCGGCCGCGCCTTTGGGAGATACGCGCCGGCCTTCTGGACCGGGTCTTGTTCGCGCGCGCCGGGGACGAGATCGAGTTTCTTCTGGTCGGTACTCACGACGAGATCAAGCGGTTTCTCGCCCGCCTTTAGATTTGCGGTCGAGAATAACCTAAAATGGCCCAAGTTCACGCCGCCGATTGGGAGACACCATGACCGACCGCCCCTACCCCACCGACAATCCCGTGGTCGTCATCGAGACGACCATGGGTCCAGTCGTGATCGAGTTGTTCGCGCGCGAGGCGCCGGGCACCGTCGACAATTTCCTCAAGCTCGCCGCCAAGGGCTACTACGACGGCATCGTCTTTCACCGCGTGATCCCGGGCTTCATGATCCAGACCGGAGACCCCACCGGCACCGGCCGCGGCGGCCCCGGCTACACGATCAAAGACGAGTTCCATCCCAAGCTGCGCCACGACAAGGCCGGCGTGGTCTCCATGGCCAAGACCGCGGCGCCCCACAGCGGCGGCTCGCAGTTCTTCATCACCCACGGTCCGACCCCGCACCTCGACGACCTGCACTCGATCTTCGGCCAGGTCATCGAGGGCCTGGAGGTCGTCGTCAAGATCGGCGACGCGCCCCGCGACGGCGCCGATCGCCCGCGCTCGCCCATCAAGATGGAGCGCGTGCGCCTGGCGCAGCCCTTGCGCGGCGCATGAACGCCGCCGCGCTCGCGGCCCTGCGCGAGCGCCTGGAGCGTTTCCACGCCCTTTCCAAGGCGGCCGAGGTCCTGCACTGGGACATGGAGACGCGCATGCCTCGCCCCGGCGCCGCCTCGCGCGCGCTTCAGTGCGGCGCGGTGGCGCGCGCCGCCCACGAAATCCTGTGCGCGCCCGAGACGAGGGGGCTCGTCGACGAGCTCGGGCCCGCCCTGTCCGATCCGGGCGACGAGTCCGAGCCCGCCGCGCTCTGGCGCTGGGCCGAGCGCGAGACCGCGCGCCGCGCGCGCCTGCCCGCGGCGCTCGTCGAGGAGACCTCGCGGGCGACCGCGCGCGCGCAGGATGTCTGGGTGGAAGCTCGCCGGCGCTCGGACTTCGCGATGTTTTTGCCGGAGCTTTCGTGCGTGCTCGAGCTCAAGCGCGAGGCCGCCCGCGCCCTGGACGACGGCGGCGACCCCTACGACGGCTGGCTCGCCGAGTTCGAGCCCGGCATGCGTGCGGCCGACGCCGACCGGCTGTTTGCTGAGCTCGAGCCTGGACTTGCCGAAATCACCGCCCGCGCGATCGCGCGGCCGCGTCGGGAGCGGCACCCGGCGTTGACCGGGTTTTTCGCGATCGAGCGCCAGCGCGGGCTTGGCGAGGCGGCCGCGCGCCTGATCGGCTTCGACTTCTCGCGCGGGCTGCTCGACGAGTCCGCGCACCCGTTCACTTCCGCGCCGGCGCTTGGCGATGTGCGCATCACCACGCGCTACGACGAACGCGATCCTTTCTCGAACATCTTCACCGTCTTGCACGAGGCCGGGCACGGGCTCTACGAGCAGGGCATCGATCCGGCGCTGGCCGACGGGCCGCTGTGCGCGGGCGGCACGATGTCGCTGCACGAATCGCAGTCCCGGCTGTGGGAAAACGCGATCGGCCGCGGCCGCGAGTTCTGGACCGCGTTTTTGCCGCGCCTGCGCGAGGCCTTCCCGAGTGCCGCGGGCGCGAGCCTTGACGACGTGCTGGCCGCGGTCAACAGCGCGCGGCCGTCGCTGATCCGCGTGGAGGCCGACGAGCTCACCTACGGACAGCATGTTCTGCTGCGCTACGGCCTGGAGCGGCGGCTGTTGTCGGGTGACCTGCGCCCGGCGGATTTGCCCGAGGCATGGAACGCGGGAATGCGCGAGCGTCTGGGGCTGACTCCGCCCGACGACGCGCGCGGCGTCTTGCAGGATGTTCACTGGTCGGCGGGACTGTTCGGATATTTCCCGACCTATCTGATCGGCAACATGATCTCGATCCAGCTCTACGCGGCCGCGCTCAAAGACCGCCCCGAAATCCCGGAGCGCCTCTCGCGCGGCGACGCGTCGCCGCTGCGCGGCTGGCTGCGGGACAAAGTCCACCGCCACGGCCGACGCCTGGCCGCCGAGCAGGTCGTCGCGCGCGCCTGCGGCGGTCCGATCTCGTCCCGGCCCTACCTGGAATACCTGCGCGCCAAGCACGGCGCCTGAGAGACGCTCAGCGCGCGGCGTAGGACTCGAGCGTGCGGATGTACTGCGCGCGCTCGAACGCGGAGGGGTCCGCGCACTTCCACTGGCTCATCGAGCCGCGCAGTTGATCGACCGACGCGTATTCCTTTTCCTCGAGCCAGCGGACCATCTCGCGCTCGACGACGCGCAAGTGCTCGACGCCGTATTTCAGCAATGCCGAGGCCAGCATCGTCGCGTCGGCGCCGGCGAGCAGGAGCTTGAGCGCGTCCGCGCCCGAGTGCACGCCGCCGCCGGCGGCCAGCGACGCGTCGACGCGCCCGCGCAGGACCGCGGTCCAGTGCAGCGGCAGGCGAAGGTCCTGCGGCGTGCTCAAGAGAAGATGCGGGCGCGGCTCCATGCGCTCCAGGTCGAAGTCGGGCTGATAGAAGCGGTTGAACAAGACCAGCCCCTGCGCGCCGGCGCGCACCAGCCGCCGGGCGAGGTGGGGGAGGCTCGTGACATACGGCGAGAGCTTCACGGCCACCGGCAGGGTCGTCGCCGTCTTCACGGCGCGCAGAATGTCCTCGTGCGCGCGCTCGACGTCGTCGCCGGAGACTTCCGGATCGGTCTCGATCGCGTATATGTTGAGTTCCAGCGCGTCGGCTCCCGCGGATTGGATGTCGCGCGCGTAGGCGGTCCAGCCGCCGAGCGTCGCGCCGTTGAGACTGGCGATGATCGGCACGCGCGCGGCCTGCTTGGCGCGGCGGATGTGCTCGAGGTAGGCCTCGGGACCCCAATGAAAGTCCGGCAGCGCGGGAAGGAAGCTTTGCGCCTCGGCGAAGCTGTCGGTGTGCGAGCTTAGGCGCTCCAGGATCGTCTCGCGGTCGCGGCGCAGGCGCTCCTCGAAAAGCGAGCTCAGCACGATCGCCGACGCGCCGGCGTCCTCCAGACGCTTGACGCCGTCGATGGTCTCCGACAGAGGACTGGCCGAAGCGACCAGCGGCGTGCGCAGCTCAAGACCCAAATATCGTGATTTCAGGTCCACGCTAGCCCTCCTTGGGCCCCGACGGACGCGCCGACAAATACTCGAACAGCGCGCGGCGCGCGCGCGCGTCCTCGGCCGCGCGCGCGAAGAGCTCCTTGGCGCGCGCGGGGTGGGCGCGCGCGAGCATCTGGAAGCGCCCCTCGTCGGCCAGGCGCGCGGCGAACGCGGCGCTTTGCGGCGCCTTGGAGTCGAGCGCCAGCGCGGGCTCGCCGGCCGCGGCGCGGCGCGGATCGTAGCGGTAGAGCAGCCAGCGCCCGGTGTCGACCGCGGATTTCTGCGCGCGCAGCCCCAGGCCCATGTCGATTCCATGCGCGATGCAGTGGCTGTAGGCGATGATCAGCGCCGGGCCGTCGTAGGACTCGGCTTCCAGGAACGCGCGCAGCGTGTGCTCGTCGCGCGCGCCCATGGCGACGGAGGCGACGTAGACGCCGCCGTAGGACATCGCCATGAGCCCCAAGTCCTTCTTGGCCGACGGGTTGCCCGCGTTGCTGAACTTGGCGACGGCGCCGCGCGGCGTGGCCTTGGACTTCTGGCCTCCGGTGTTCGAGTAGACCTCGGTGTCGAGCACCAGCACCTTGACGTTGCGTCCGGAGGCCAGCACGTGGTCGAGGCCGCCGTAGCCGATGTCGTAGGCCCAGCCGTCGCCGCCGACGATCCACACGCTCTTGCGCGAAAGCGCCGAAAGGTTCGACTCCAGGCGCCTCGCGCGCGGATCGTCGAGCGCGGCGAGCGCGGGCTTCAAGCGTTCCAGACGGGCGCGCTGCTCGCGCACTCCCGCCTCGTCGTCTTGGCGCGCGCCTAGAATTTCGCGCGCCAAGTCGGCGTCAAGGCGGTCGGCCAACGCTTCCAGCAGGCCGCGCGCCGACAGCTCGGCGTGGTCGAGCGCCAGGCGCAGGCCCAGGCCGAACTCGGCGTTGTCCTCGAACAGTGAATTCGACCAGGCCGGGCCGCGGCCTTCCGGATTCTTGGCCCAGGGCGTGGTGGGAAGGTTTCCGCCGTAGATCGACGAGCAGCCGGTGGCGTTGGCCACGAGCAGCCGATCGCCGAAAAGTTGGCTGAGCAGCTTCAAATAGGGGGTCTCGCCGCAGCCGGCGCAGGCGCCGGAGAACTCGAACAGCGGCTGCTGGAACTGCTGGGAACGGATCGCCGAGGGTTTTATGCGGGCGCGGTCCGTCTCCGGCAGTTCGACGAAGCGGGCCCAACGCCGCCTCTCGCGCTCGCGCACGGCGGCGATCGGCGTCATGTTGATGGCCTTGAGCCCCGTCTCGGACTTGTTGCGCGCCGGACAGGCGTCCACGCACAGCCCGCAGCCGGTGCAGTCGTCGGGCGAGACCTGGAGGAGGTAGCGGTGTCCCTTCCACTCCAAGTCCTTGGCCGGCGCCGAAGGCAAGTCCGCGGGCGCGCCGGCCAGCAGTTCCTCGGGCACGGCCTTTTGGCGGATGGCGGCGTGCGGGCAGACCAGCGCGCATTTGCCGCACTGGATGCAGCAGGCCGGATCCCAGACCGGCACATCTTGCGCCAGCGCGCGCTTTTCGTAGCGCGCGGTGCCGGTGGGGAATGTGCCGTCGGCGGGCAGGGCCGAAACCGGAAGCGCGTCGCCGTCGCCGGCGTAGATGCGCCCGAGCACTCGCGAGACGAATTCGGGCGCGTGCGCGTCGAAGCCCGAGGGCGCGGCGGCGGCGCC
Source organism: bacterium (assembly GCA_021806745.1). GTDB lineage: Bacteria > Elusimicrobiota > Elusimicrobia > UBA1565 > UBA9628 > GWA2-66-18. The sequence goes on along the minus strand of JAJZQS010000004.1, from coordinate 7,119 downwards.
GTTGATCTCGCCCGCGATTTTGATCTCGCGCAGACGCGACAGCGTCGCGTCGACGGCCGCGAGGTTGCGCAGCACGATCTCCTCGGATTTTTTCCCGTAGCTTCTGCGGATGGAGTCGCGCACGGCGGCCAGCGCCTTGTCGCGCGCGATCACCCCCGAGATCGCAAAAAAGCAGGTCTGCATCACCGTGTTGATGCGTCCGCCGAGCTTCTGCTCGCGCGCGAGCGCGTAGGCGTCGATGACGAACACGCGCAGCTTCTTGGCGCGGATGAGTTCTTGATCCGCGCGCGGCAGGCTCGCCCAGACCGACTCGGCGGGCACGGAGGTGTTGAGCAGGAACACGCCCCCCGGCGCCAGGAGCTCCAGCATCTTGAAGCGCCCCAGAAAGGAGTCCTGGTGGCAGGCCAAGAAGTCCGCGCGCTCGATGAGATACGGCGCGCGGATCGGCTTGGGGCCAAAGCGCAGGTGGGACACGGTCATCGCCCCCGACTTCTTGGAGTCGTAGACGAAATACGCCTGTACATGCTGATCCGCGCCCTCGCCGATGATGTGGATCGAATTTTTGTTGGCGCCGACCGTGCCGTCGGAGCCCAGGCCGAAGAACACCGCGCGGAACGCGTCGCCGTTTTCGGCGGAGAAAGAAGGGTCATGGTCCAGGCTCAGCCCGGTGACGTCGTCGCGGATGCCGACGGAAAAACGCGCGCGCGGCTTGGGCGCGGCGAGTTCATCGAAGACGGCCTTGGCCATCGCCGGCGTGAATTCCTTGGACGACAGCCCGTAGCGTCCGCCGATCAGCCGCGGCAAAGAGGCGAACGGCGCCGTTCCGGCCGACAGCGCGCGTTCAAGCGCGCCCAGCGCATCGAGAAACAGCGGTTCGCCGACCGAGCCCGGCTCCTTGGTGCGGTCGAGCACGGCGACCGCTTTCGTCGCGGCGGGAAAAGCTTTGGCGAAAGCGGCGGCGTCGAAGGGGCGGTAGAGTCGGACCTTGACCACTCCGACCTTCTCGCCGCGCGCGTTGAGCGCGTCGACGGTCGCGGCCACGGTCTGCGCGGCCGAGCCCATGACCACGACCACGCGCTCGGCGTCCGGCGCCCCGTGGTAGTCGTAGAGGCCGTAGTCGCGGCCGGTCAGCTTCGCATAGCGCGCCATCGCGCGCCGCACGACATCCGGCGCGGCGTCATAGTAGGGATTGGCCGCCTCCCGGGATTGAAAGAAGACGTCGGGATTTTGCGCCGTGCCGCGCAGGACCGGCCGGTCGGGCGTCAGCGCCCGTTCGCGGTGCGCGCGGCCCGCGTCCGGCCCCAGCAGCGCGCGCAAAACGGCGTCATCGGGCAGGGAGATGTCGGCGATCTCGTGGCTGGTGCGAAAGCCGTCGAAGAAATGCACGAAGGGCACGCGCGCTTCCAGCGTCGCGGCGTGCGCGATCGCGGCCATGTCCGCCGCTTCCTGGACGTCGTGCGAGCACAGCATCGCCCAGCCGGTCTGGCGCGCGGCCATCACGTCGCCGTGGTCGCCGAAGATCGACAGGGCGTGCGCGGCGACGCTGCGCGCGGCGACATGGAAGACCGCCGAGGTCAGTTCGCCGGCGATCTTGTACATGTTCGGAATCATCAGCAGAAGGCCTTGCGAGGCGGTGAAAGTCGTCGCCAGCGCGCCCGCCTGCAGCGCGCCGTGCGCGGCGCCGGCCGCACCCCCCTCGCTTTGCATCTCGCAGACGAGCGGAACGTCGCCCCAGAGATTGGCGCGTCCCTCGCCGGACCACTGGTCGGCCCACTCGCCCATGGCCGACGACGGCGTGATCGGAAAAATCGACACCACCTCGCTGAGGCGGTAGGCCACGTCGGCGACGGCCGCGTTGCCGTCCAGGATGGATTTGTTGGCGGGCATGCGCCCCTTAGTAAGGCAACGCTTGTGCCAGAGGCGCGGTGCTCAGCGGTGGGTGCGGGCGGCGGCCAACGGCAGGGCGCCTCGTGCCGCGGCGAGCGCGTCGCGGGCCTGAAGCGCGGTCAGCATGGCGGCGTAGTTCCAAGTGAGATCGTTGGCGGAAGTCATGTAGCCGCTGTTGCGGTCCATCTGCTCGGAAAGGGAGCCGTCGGGGTAGGCGTGCGCGCGGATGCAGGCCAGTTCCTGGTCGCCGTCATCGGACAGCGCCGTGATCAGGCGCAGGAACAGCGGATCTCCGGCCGCGACGGTCTGCCCGGCCGACAGCGCGGCCTTGTCGGCCGAAGACAGGGGAAGATCGCGGAAGAAAGCCAAATCCTTGCCTTCGATGGGGATGGAGCCCTGCTGGAGGAAATCCAGCGCCGCCATGTACTCGAGTTGGGCGTAGGCGGCGGTCAGCAGAGGCCAGGGGTTGCCGCCGAAATATTGGTCCTCGGGGTAGCGCCCGATGGCCACGCCCGGACCTGCGGCGTTGATCGGGTATTCGGTGCGGAATTTGGACTTGAGGGCCTCGGCGGTGGCCAGCACGCGCGGGTCGTCCGGGGCGAAGAATTGGAGTTGGGCGCCGGTCTCGGCCTGGGCGTCGAGGTTGCGGCGATGAATGGCGCCAAGGATCACGGCCGAGTCCAGGTCGCTGGACTTGTAGTTGAGTCCGCCGTCTTGGTCGAGCGCGGAGTCGATGTAGCCGTTTTGCGGATCCCAATGCGCGCGGATGGCGTCCTTGAGCGCGGAGGCCTGCTCGCTGTACCAGGCCGCGGCCCCGGGATCGCCCAGCTGGTCGGCCAGCCACGCGCCTTCCAGCAGCGCCGTGCGCTGGGCCATCTCGGTGTCGAAATGGTGAGCCTTGACCTCCTCCCACACGTCGAAGCTGGTCTCCTGCCAATGGTGCGAGACATACTCCAAGTCGGCCTTGATGCCGGTCTGGAAGTCGCCGTAGAGGGCTTTGGCCTTGGCCGTCTGGCCCTGAGCGATCAGCGCGGCGGCGTAGTGGATGAGCGCGCTGGCTTCCTCGGCCGGAGCGTCGTCTTGCGGGCGGCCCCATGGTCCGTTGAAGGGCGTGCCGTCCATGTTGAACTTGGGCTCGCCGAGCCCCGTGAGCGTTTGGGCCGTCTGCTCGCGGCGCACGAAGGCGGCGTAGTCGTCGAGCATCTTGCCGTAGGCGGCCTGTTGGGCGGGGTCTGCGGCCTGATTGTAGAGCGTGACGACCTCGTCCATGGTCAGCGCCGCGTCTCTGCGCCAGTTGTACCAGTAATCCGGATCGGCGTGGGAGGGCGAGGCGGCCACGGCGCCGGGCGCGGCGCCCGGCGGCGAGATGTTGGCCTCCATTTTCTGCAGGGCGACTTGACGCTCCATGTCGAGCCAGGCGTTGAGGCCGGCGGAGGAGTCTTGCCCCGCGTCGAGGCCCGCCGCGGCCAGCGGCGCGCGGCCGTCGAAGAGCGCGTCGCCGTCCGAGACGGAGGAAGGCGCGGGCACGAAGGCCGGGACGGCGGCGCGCGCGCTCAGCGCGAGAACCGACCAAGTGACGACGGCGAACGCGCGTCGCATCCCCGACATGTTAGCAAAAAGTCCCCCTGGGCGCCTGGGCCGTTGGACCTAGGCGCCCGGAGGGCGGGGCGTCAGGGCATCAGCCGCGCGCTGACGATGGCGTCGAGCTTGGGGAATTGAGACTTCAGGTAGGCGTTGCCCTCGGCTTGGATGCGGCCCTGATCGGGGCCGTTGCCTTGAGGCGCGCCCTCGCCGTAGCCGCGGTAGAGTTTGTCGAGCACCGCATCTCCCGACACGACCTTGCCGATGGGCGTGAATCCCTGCGAGTCCAGCGTCGAGTTGTCGGCGAAGTTGATGAAGAACTGCGTCGTGCGCGTGTTCGGCCCCGCGGTGGCGAAGCTGACCATGCCGCGGGTGTTGGACACCGACGGGACATTCGGGTCGTCGGGAATGTTCGCGTTCTGCCACTTCGCCGCGACGGCGGGGTCGCCGTGGATGCCGACCTGGGCCATGAAGCCGTCGAGCACGCGGAAGAACTCGCAACCGTCGAAGAAGCCGATCTTGACCAGGTTGTAGAAGCGGTCGGCGCCGTTGGGCGCCCAGGCGCGGTGGATTTCCAGGACCATGTCGCCCTGGGTCGTGACGAGCTTGACCTTGAAGACGTCGGGAGCCTTCGCGGTCGCGTTTTCGGGAGACATCAAGGCGGAGGCCGCCGCCGCGGGCGCGGCCGGAGCGGGGATGGGCACGGCCGGGGGCGGCGCGGCGGGTGCTGGGACCGGGGCGGACGAGGAGGCGGCCGGAGATTTCTTGTCGCAGGCGGCGGCGCCAAGCAGCGCGGCGCAAAAGAGCACGGCGAAGGATTTCGTGGGCATGGGCGCAGTCTAACAGATTGCGCCCCGCTCGTGAAGCGCCCAAAATTATCATTATTCTAACGGGCTGATTAATTCATTCTGAATTCTCACGAATGGGTCTTTACAAGCGTCGATGGGGGGGGCACACTGATTCAAATGGAGTCGTTTTCCCTGGACGATAAGTCGGCCGTTTTCGCGTTTCGCGTTCTGGTGTTCGCGTCGCTGGTGCTGATGTTGTCCTACAGCGGCTACCATCAGGCGCCCGTGGGGCCGGGCCCCTACGCCGCCGCGGTCTTCTACCTCTTCACGAGTCTGCTCTTGTGGCGTCTGCGCGACGCCCGTCTCAACACTCCGTTGGCGCAGGGCTTGGCCTATCTCTGGGACGTGGGCATCGTGACCGGGCTGGTCTACACCAGCGAGGGATTGGACAACGAGCTGTACTTGATGTATTTCCTGATCATGTTCATGTCGGGCCTCATGACCCAGGTCGGCCAGAGCTTTCTCATCGGCACGGTCTCAAGCCTCACCTACGCGGCTCTTTGGTTCGAGGGCAAGGCCGCCGTGGGCGTGCCGCTGGAGGACCTCCTGCTGCGCTTCGTGTTTTTCTACATCGTGGCCTTCTTCACCGCGGTCATGGCCCACCGCGTGCGCGCGGGCGATCGACGGGCGAAGACCTTGGAGTTGAGGCTGGCGCTGGAGCGGCTGGCCAACGGCGGCTGGGGACTCGAGATCGACGAGAAGTTGGACCCGGAGCTCAAAAAGACCGTCTTGACCGTCAATTCACTGCTCGACAACCTGAGCCGGGCCCTGGAGAAGATGGTGGCCGAAAACGATCAACTGCGCCAGGCCGTCTCGCGCGCGCAGGAGAAGGCGGCCGAGAAGTCCGTCGACGGCGGCCCGTGAGCGAACCGGCGGCCGCGCCCGGCCGAGAGTTCTTCCATCCGCTCAGCGGCGTCGCGATTCTCGGGATCGATTGGCTGTTTTTCGGCCTGGGCTGGGAGTTCGGCCCGGTGTCCTTGGCGCTGGCGTGCGCGGCGTCGTTTGCCGCCTGTTTCGCGGTCGTGCGGCGCGTCCAGCTGCGCTACGGCGGCGACACGCCCGAGCGCGCGCGCTGGAAGGCCTTGCTTGGCGCGGCCGCGGCGGGCGCGCCGTTCGCCGTCGGAGGGACGATCCTCGGCGGCGCGATTCTGGCTCTGTCGGGATTGCGGCGCCGGCCTAGGCTTTCGCGCGGGGCTTGAGCGCCGGGCGCCGGAGCGTCCACTTCGGCTTGAAGCCGCGCTTGGCGGCCTCGGCCAGGAACAGGTCCGGCGGCACTCCGGTCTCCACGGGGAAGGCGCCGGGCTCGAGCCGGCCGCCGGCCGCGAGTTGGGCCACGATCGAGGCGGGAAACGCGGTCGTGCGCATCATCGCGGTCATCGCGGTCTTGGGGTCGTAGCGGTCGAGCATGTCGCAGACCACCTCGGCCGGGGCGCCGTCCTTGACTCCGCGCGCGACGACCTGGATGACGACGAGGTCGCGCTCGCCGGGCCGCTCGAAGTGGCGGCGAAAGAGCTTGGCCGCCAATTCCCGCGGCGCGAACCTGACGCCGGGGCGCAGCGTGAGCGGCGTTTCGTCGAAAAACCCCATCTCGCGCATCGCCTCCATGGCCGGGATGTGCCCGGGGTAGCGCAAGAACTTGTTGTACATCGTGCGCACCCGGCCCGCGTAGGTCTCGGCCAGCGTCGACAGCCCGCCCGCCGCGTGTCCGGCCTCCAGGCGTCCCAAGAGCGGAACCTCGACGGTCTCCAGGTCCGAGAGCGCGGGCCGTCGCACGACGCGGCCGCCGACGAGGGCCACGGCGGTTCCGGCATACTCGTTGATGAGCCCGTGTTCGGAGAAGGTCAGCATGTAGTTGAGCGGCGGCACGGGATTTTGCGGCAGGCCGCCGTCGTAGATGCGCACCTCGTCGGTCCGGTCAAGGCGGTTCATCGCGGCCACGGCCAAAGTCGAGATCATGCCCGGCCCTAGACCGTTGTCGGGGCGAACGCAGACTCCGGCGCGCTTGGCGCGGGCGTGCAGGGCCAATTCGCGGCGCACGATGTCGGTGCTGCCGCCGAGATCGACGAAGTGCGTCCCGGCGCGCACGGCGGCCTCGGCCAGCGGCAGGTTCAGGAAGTAGGGGACGCAGGACACGACCGCGTCGACTTCGCGCGCCGCGCGCTCGATTTCGGCGGGGCGCGCGGCGTCCAGGCGCAACAGGCGCACGCGCGCTCCGCGAGCCGCCTTGCGCAGAAACGCGCCGGCCGAAGCCAGGGCCTGCGGGGACGCGTCGGCCAGGGCGACTTGCGTGACGCCGGGGCTGCGGCTCAGGTCGTAGGCGCAGGCGCGGCCCTGGAAGCCGGCGCCGAGCACGAGGTAGCGGGACACAGGCCGAATACTAGCATCGCGCCGCCGAAAAAGGAAGGCCCCTTCCGAGGAAGGGGCCTTCGATGCGATGCGAGCGGCGCGCTTACTGCGGCATCAGGTCGGCTTGGCAGTTGGCCTGGCTGCAGGTGATGGTCGGCGGCGTACCGGCGGTCACCGCGTAGGTGATCGTGTAGGCGCCGTAGAGCGCCGGCGAGGAGTTGCGCGTCACCGTCGTTGACCAGTTGGGGCCGGCGCCGGTGGTGGGCGTGGTGGGCGGGTTGAAGTTGACCATGAGCGGGATCTGGAGGTCGAACCCGGGGGTGGTCCAGGCGGAGCCGAGGTAATTTCCGTACTTGGCCAGGTAGCGCTCCTGGGCGCCGCGAATGGAGTCCAGGGTCGACAGCGCTTCCGAGACCTTGCCCTTCTCGACGACCTTGAAGTACTGCGGAATGGCGAT
>JAJZQS010000003.1 GCA_021806745.1 bacterium | reverse complement strand
TGGAGAAGGTCTGGAACATCGGCTTGGCCGCCTCGTGGAATTTCTTCGACGGACTCTACACGCCTTTCCACATCCGCGAACTCTCGGCGCGGCGCGACGCGGCGCGCGCGCAGTTGGAGAAAGAGCGCCTGTTCGTGGAGGAAGACGTTTCCAACGCCTACTTGAACCTCTCCCGCGCGGAGCAAAATCGCGACGTGGCCGAGGAGGCGCTGGTCTACGCCAAGGAAAACCTGGACCTGGGTCAGAAGCGTTATGCCGCCGGCGTGGGCACGATCCTTGAGCTTTTGATCGCGGAGACTTCCGAGTTCAACGCCGAGGCCGAGGAGCTTAAAGCCGTCTACGGCCTGGCCACCGCCGTCAAGACGCTGGAAACCGCGGTCAATCTTCCGTTGGAGAACATGAAATGAACGTGGAAGCGGAGCATAAAGACATGACCCCCCGAGGCGTGGCCCCGGACTGGAAGGCCCAAACCTTGAGGCTGCTTGGATCTCGGGCGGGACTTGCCGTTCTGGCGGTCATGGCGGCGCTCGTGGTCGTGCGCGTGGCGATCACGCGCGCGGCTCTGGACCACAAGACCAGCGACCTGCCCATGGTCAGCGTGACCACCCCCCGCTATCAGCCCATGGACCGGGTGCTGAAGCTTCCGGCCGACGTCGAGGGCCTGCGCCAGGCCAGCATCTACGCGCATGTCGACGGCTATTTGAAGAAGCTCTACGTCGACGAGGGCGACACCGTCAAGGCGGGGCAGCCCATGGCCGACATCGACGCCCCCGACGTGGTCCAAGCCTACAACCGCGCCAAGGCCGACGACGACTTCCAGCAGGCCACCAGGCTGCGTTACGAGCAGTTGGTCAAAGGCCAAGTGATCTCGGAGCAGGAGTATGAGGACATCGTCGCCAAGGCCGCCGAGGCCCGGGCCCAGCTTCAGAACGCGGCGGCCAACCTCGCCTACACGCACATCACCGCCCCGTTCGACGGCCAAGTCGCGCGCCGCTTCAACTATCCCGGCGATTTGATCACCAAAGCCACCGAGAACCAGTCCGCCAAACCCATTTTCATCGTGGTCGACGAGAGCATCCTGCGCGTCTCTCTGGACGTGCCGCAAGTCGACGTCGGCGAGGTCCACCTGGGCTCGCGCGCGAACATCAAGGTCGATTCGTTTCCCGACGATGTCTTCGTCGGCCACGTCACGCGCATCGACGACTTGATGAAGGAAGACACCAAGACCCGCCGCGTGCTCGTCGACATCGAAAACCCCCAGGGGAAACTCCACGCGGGCATGTTCGCCAACGCGGAGCTCGTGCTGGAGCACAAGGACAAGGCCTTGGTCCTCCCGCGCGAGGCGGTTCAAGGCGAGGAAGACAACCAGTATGTTTTCGTCGCCAAGAACGGCGTCGCGCATCTCGCGCCGATCAAGATCGGCCTCAACACCATCACCGATGTGGAAGTCGTTTCCGGCGTTTCCGCCGGCGACCAGGTCATCTTGCAAGGCGGCGCGGCCCTGGCCGACGGGATGAAGGTGGACGTCCAGTCGCCCGCGGCGGCCGCTCCCGCCGCCGCCGTGGAGAAATAGGCCATGGTCAAGTTCGCCTTCCGCGCGCCGTACACGATCATCGTGGTGGCGCTGATGATCATGGTGCTGGGCGTGTTCTGCATGTTGCGGCTGCCCATGGACATTCTGCCGGCGTTCCGCCTTCCGGCGGTCATGGTGGTCACCACCTATACCGGCATGCCGGCCGAGGTGATGGAGATGGACATCACCAACCGCCTGGAGCGCTGGCTGGCGCAGGCGTCGGGCCTCGACCACATCGAGTCTCGCTCGATGATCGGCGTCAGCATCCTGAACTGCTTTTTCACCCCGGGGTTCGATCCGAACAACGCGCTGGCGCAGATCAGCACGCTGGTGATGTCGGACCTTCACTACCTGCCGCCGGGAACCCTGCCGCCGATCGTGATGGGATACGATCCGACCGCGGCCCTGCCGGTGGCCGTGTCGACGATCTACACGCCCAACCTCAGCCAGGCCAAGATTTGGGACGAATCGAACTACATCGTGCGCAACATGCTCAACGCGCTGCCCGGGGCGGTGGCGCCGGTGGTGTTCGGCGGGAAGTTGCGCGAGATCATGACCTTCCTGGACCGGCGCAAGCTGGCCGGCTACGGCTTGTCGCCGATGGACGTGGTCAAGACCCTGTCCAAGGGCAACGAGATGATCCCGACCGGCGACGCGAAGATGGGCCGCTACGACTACAGCATCAGCTCCAACGGCATGGTGCCCACGGTCGCGGATTTCGACACCCTGCCGGTCAAGGTGGTGCGCGATTCGCCGATCTTCATCAAGGACATCGGCCACACGCGAGACGCGTCGGCGATCCAGACCAACGTCGTGCAGGTCAACGGGGTCGAGCAGGCCTTCATTCCGATTTTCCGCAGCTTGGGGGCCAACACTCTGTCGGTGGTGGCCGAAATCAAGGCGGAGATCCCCGACATCCTCGACGCCATCGCGCCCAACAGCCAGATCCACATTTTGTTCGACCAGTCGACGCGCATCGGCGACGCGATCCACGACGTGATCCGGGAACTCGTCGTCGGCATCATCCTGGCCGCGATCACGATCTACTTTTTCCTCGGCGACATCAAGCCGACCTTCATCGCGAGCTTGGCGATTCCGCTTTCGATCATCGGCTGCATGGTCGGCCTCTACTTCCTGGGCCAATCCCTGAATTTGATGACCTTGGGCGGGCTGGCGCTGGTGACCGGGCGCTTGATCGACGACGCGGTCGTGGTGCTCGAGAACATCGAGCGCCTTCTCGAGCACGGGCGCGAGCCGCGGGTGGCGGCCGAGCAGGGGGCCGACGAGGTGGCCTTGCCGGTGCTGGTGTCGACGATCGCGCTGATGATCGTGTTCCTGCCGGTGGTGTTTTTCCAAGGCTTGGGGCGATACCTGTTCATCCCGCTGGCGCTGACTGTGTGCATCTCGATCTTGCTGTCGTATTTCACGGCGATGTCGATCGTCCCGCTGGCGGCGGCGCGGCTGCTCAAGCCCAAGAGCGAGCACGGGCATGGTCCCAAGCCCAAGGCCGTGCAGATCTTCGACCGCGGGTGGGAGGCTTTCCGCGCCCGCTATCAGCAGATGCTGGACTGGTCGATCGCCAACCCCAAGGTGGTGGTGGTGTTGTCGACCGGGGCGCTGGGGTTGTCCCTGCTGTTGACGCCTTTGCTCGGCAACGAATTCTTCCCGGCCAACGACTCGGGAATGTTCGCCATGCGGGTGCGCACGGAGACGGGCACGCGCATCGAGCTGACCAGCAAGTTGGTGGCCGACATTTCCAAGAGCATCCGCACGATCCTCCCCAAGGACAGCGTGGATGCCGTGCTGTCGAACATCGGCGTGCTGCCGAGCTGGGCGGCGGCCTACAGCCCGAACTCCGCGCCGCACGACGCTCTGCTTGAAATCGAGATGAACGAGAAGGCGGGGGTGGCGGCGGGTCAGGCCATCGAGCGGCTGCGTCCGGAACTGACGAAGCTCTATCCGGGCACGCACTTCACCTACACCTTGCTCGACCCGGTGTCGACGGCGCTCAACTACGGCGCGCTGTCGCCGCTGGACTTGCGCATCGTCGGTCCGGATTTGGACAAAGGATCGGCACTGGCGCAGCAGATGCTCGACAAGGTCCGGCGCGTGCCCGGGGTGACGGACTCGTTCGTGGAGCAGGAGCTGGACTACCCGGACATCGACATGAACATCAACCGGACGAAGGCGGCCTACCTGGGCCTGACCTCGGACGATGTGATGAAAAACGTGATCACCGCGCTGAACTCGAGCGTCCTGTTCGCGTTGAACTTCTGGGACGACCCGGTCACCGGCAACAACTACTTCATCGGCGCGCAGTATCCGGAAATCGACATCGATTCGCGCCAGACCATCGAAAACATCCCGATCAACCCGTCGGCGCGCGCGATGGAAAGCGGCGCGACTCCGACGCTGCTGCGCAACGTGGCGACCCTGAAGATGATGACGGTGCCCGTGGAGATCTCGCACTACGCGATCCAGCGCTCCTTCGACGTGATGGCCAACGTGACCGGGCGCGACATCGGCTCGGTGGCCTCGGACGTGGAGAAGATATTGGAGAAGTCGCCTCTGCCCCGCGGATATAAAGCGGTCTGGGGCGGCACGATCGCGGCCATGCGGGCGTCGTTCGGAGACCTCGGCGTCGGCATGGTCTTGTCCCTGGTGCTGATTTTCCTGCTGATCGTCGCCCAGCTCAAGAGCTTCGTCGACCCGTTGCTGATCCTGGCCACGGTGCCGATGGGCTTTTTCGGCGTGATCTGGATGCTGTTTTTGACCGGCACCACCGTCAACATCCAAAGCCTGATGGGCGTGATCATGCTCATCGGCATCATCGTGTCCAACAGCGTGATCTTGACCGACTTCGCAAACGAGCGCATGGCCTCCGGCATTCCGGCCGACCTGGCGATGCGCGAGGCGGGCATGACGCGCCTGCGCCCGATCCTGATGACGGCAATTTCGACGGTGATCGCGCTTCTGCCCTCGTCGCTGTCGGGCGTCAACGCGCCGCTGGCGCGCGCGGTGGTCGGCGGCCTGCTCGCGGCGACGTTCTTCACCTTGAACTTTTTGCCCGCCTTGTATGTGATCGTCAAGAAGAAGCCGTAGCGCGCGGCGCGCCTGGAGCGTGAAGAGACCGATTCTCGTCGTCGACGATGATCCTGAGTTGCGTCGGGTGGTGCGCCTGGCGCTGGCGGAGTTCTGCGAGGTGAGGGAGGCCGTTGACGGCGGTGACGGCTTGGCGCAGCTTAAGTTTTCTCCCGCAGCGGTGATCCTGGATTTGGCGATGCCGGGCCTGGGCGGAATGGCGGTTTTGCGCGCCCTGCGTGCGGCGCGCCCGGAACTACCGGTGCTGGTGCTGACGGGCGAACACGACACCACGGCGGCCAAAGAAGCGCTGGACTCGGGCGCCGACGCGTATTTGACCAAGCCCTTCGAAGTCCATGTCCTGCGCGAGGAAGTCCGCCGACTGCTCGCGCTTCCCCACGGCGCGGGAGAGGCGAGGCCGTGGCGGATGGGCGCTTGAGCCGCGGCGCGCCGCGCTCCCACATCGTGATCCTGGCCGTGCTCTCGACGGGCCTTGTCGCGGGCGCGCTGGGGACATTCTGGACCGACCGCCGACGCGAGACGCGCCTGCAAGACGAGTTGTCTCAGGACATGGCGGTGCTGAGTTCTCTTCCCAACCTCCGCGGGGAAGCCCGGCGCTTCGATCTGCTGACGCAGTTCTCGATCTCGGAGCGCGGCGCCGGCTGGCCGGTCAAGCGGGTTTCCGCTGAGGCCGAACTGCGCGCGCGGCTGGCGGAATTGGCCGGGCGCTGCGCCTCGTCGGCGTTGGAACGCCCGTGCGCCGGGCTTTCCGCCACGCTGGAGCCGTTCGTCGCGGCCGAAGACGCGCGCGTGAAGACGCCGTCGGTGAGCGCGGCCCAGGAGACGGCGCGTGCGCGCCGCGAACAGTTTCTGGACGCGATTTCCTCGATCGCGGACGCGGCGTCCGACGATCTAGAGCGTCGTCTGCGGCTGGCCCGTGGCGAGTCCTTGCGTCTGATTTTAACGCGTTTGGCGATCCAGTTGACGGCGGCTCTGATCGGCAGCGGCTTGTTGTATCTGTTCGTTCTTCGTCCGATCGCCCTGCTCGACGAGCAGAGCGCGCGTTGGAGTCTCGGCGTGGCGTGGACCGAAGGAAAACTTCCTGCGATCGCGGAGCTGAAAAATTTGACGACTCGCTTCGCGGACATGGCGCGGCGCCTCAACGAGCAATACGACCGGGAGAAGCGCCTCAATGAATTCAAAACGAGCCTCGTGTCCGCGGTCAGCCATGAGTTCGGCAACGCGTTGTCGATCATCAGCAACGCGGCGTTCCTGCTCGGCGAGCGCATGAGCGAGGAGCAGCGCGAGGAGGCACGCCCGTTGTTCGAGATCGTGCGTAGCAACGTGGACGTCCTCGGGGGAGAGGTGCTCAACATCCTGAGTTCCGCGCGCGTGGAGGCCGGGCGGCTGGACGCCGTCGTGGAAGCCGTCGACGTCTTGGGCATACTGCGCACCTCGATCCAGCGCATGAAGCCGCTGGCGCTGCGCAAGAAGCTCAAGCTGACTCTCGACGCGTCCGCCCACGCTCCCCTTTTGAAAGCCGACCCGGCGATTCTCAATCTGGCGATCAGCAATCTGCTCAGCAACGCGATTAAGTACACGCATGAAAACGGCGTCGTCGTCGCTGGCATACGGTCCGAGCCGAACCGGCCGGGCGAGTGGCGGGTTTTCACTCGCGACACGGGAATCGGTCTGTCCGAGGCCGACAAGGCGCGCATTCTGCGCGGACATTATCGCACCGAACAGGGGCGCCGGATGACCCCGAGGGGTTTCGGCATAGGGCTATCGCTGACCCGCCGGATCGTCGAGGCGCACGGCAGCCGCTTGGACATCGACAGCCGCCTCGGCGTGGGTTCCGAGTTCTCGTTCGTGCTTCCCGAGTGGCGCGGCGGGTCCCAGACTTCGGCGCGCCGGGAGCGGGCGTGACCGCGCGGCCGGCGCTCGCGCTCGCGCTCGCGTTGCTGGCCGCGCGGGCCGCGGCGGACCCCGCGCCGAACGCGGCGCCGTTGTCGGGCAACTACTGGGGCTACCACGACGCCAACGGCAATTTCGTGCTGAGCCCTCATCTGCCCGCGGGTTTCGAGTGGGTCCACGGCGACGAACTGACGCCCGTCATCGTCGGCGGCAAGCGCGGCTACGTGGACCGGCACGGCCGTCTGGCCATCGGGGAGCGGTTCGATGACGCAAAAAACTTCTCGGAAGGCCTGGCCGCGGTCCAATCCGGAGGCAAATACGGCTACGTGGACCGCCGCGGACGCTGGGTCATCGCGCCGCGCTTCGAAGGCGCCGGGGAGTTTTCCGGCGGCTTGGCGCCGGCCGCTCTGGGCGGCAAGTGGGGCTACATCGACAAGTCCGGGCGTTGGGCGATCAAGCCCGACCTCGACCGGGCGCGGGAGTTTTCCGAGGGCCGCGCGGCGGTGCGCGCGCGGGGCCATTGGGGCTTCATCGACGCGCACGCGAACTGGCCCGTACCCTTGCGCTACGACCACGCCTCGAGCTTCGAAGACGGCCGCGCTCGCGTGCGCTTAGGAAGCGAGACCTTTTACATCGATCGCGACGGACGACGATTGGCCTCGGAATACGCGGCCGTGGGACGCAGCGCGTTGGGCGGGCGCACGGCATACGCGCCGGTCGGCGCCCGCAAGCACGGCGCGCACTTCGATTTCGCGCGAGGTTTTTCCGAGGGTCTGGCGGCAATCCGCATAGACGGCCGCTACGGCTACATCGACGCGTCGGGAGCCATCGTCATCGCCCCGGAGTTTTCCGAGGCCGGAGACTTCAGCCAAGGCCTGGCGGCGGTGCGCGTGGGAGGGCGCTGGGGCTACATCAACGCGCAGGGCGCCACGGTCGTCGATCCGGAATACGAATCGGCGTGGAATTGCTCGGAGCAGTTGTGCGCGGTCAAGTCGGACGGCGCCTGGGGCTTCATCGACACGACGGGCCAACTCGTGGTTGCTCCGCAATTCGAGGCCGCCTACGGCTTCTACAAGGGGCTGGCCCCCATCCGGGAAAACGGGCAGTGGGGCTTCATCGATGAGTCCGGGGACGTGGTCATCGACACGCAATACGACAACACCACCGGGTTTTCCGCCGGAGGTCTTGCCGGCGTGGAGCAAGACGGCCGCTGGGGCTTCATCGATGAGTCGGGAGCCACGGTCATCGCGCCGCGCTACGGCGCGACGTTCGGCTACAACGAGGGCCTGGCGGCCGTGCGCATGAACGGCCTGTGGGGTTTCGTGGACAAGGCGGGCGTCTTCGTCATCCCGGCTCAATATCGCGCGACGCTGGGCTTCTCGGAAGGGCTGGCGGCGGTCGAGACCGCGGGCGGGTCTTGGGGCTACATCGACCGCTCCGGGAACATGGCCGTCTCGGCGACTTTCGGAGCCGCGCTGAGCTTCAGCAAGGGCCGCGCGGTGGTCATGGACGGCGACAAGTGGGGCTTCATCGACAAAAGCGGCCGCGAGATCGTGCCGGCGTCGTTCGACGCGGTCTTCGCCTATTCGAGCGGTCTCGCGCTGGCCTTGGACGGGGGGGACTACCGCTACATCGACGCGTCCGGCAACGTGGTGATCACGCCGGATTTAGGGGAGGCGAACGCCCGCTCGGGCCGGCCGCTGAACGGATTCCTCGGACGAGGGCACAGCGCGGTGGCCGCGCCGCGCTTCGATCCGGCGATGGCGCTGGCTCCGGTCTTGCTCAACGGCGCGCGCGGCTACATCGACACGACCGGGCGGTATTTTTGGGTGCCCACGCCGTAATCTCGCCTCTTGTGGACGGGCGTCGGGGGTGATAGAATCCGGCCATGGACACCAAAACCACTCCCAAACCGTCCCCCGCACCCGTCAAAGTCGCCGAGCACATGGAAGCCCACGACGGCAATCCCTGGCGCCAGGCGATGGAGCAACTCGACCGCGCCGGTCGCGCGATGAAGCTGGAGCCGTTCGCCTTGGAGCGGCTGCGCCACTGCAAGCGCATCCTGACCGTGTCGGTCCCCGTCAAGATGGACGACGGGCGCGTGGAGGTCTTCGAGGGCTACCGAATCCAGCACAACATGGACCGTGGTCCGGCCAAGGGCGGCATCCGCTATCACCCGCAGGTTTCGCTCGACGAGGTGAAGGCGCTTTCCTTTTGGATGACGATGAAGTGCGCGGTGGTCAATCTCCCCTACGGGGGCGCGAAAGGCGGCATCATCTGCGATCCCAAGAAGATGTCCAAAGGCGAGCTTGAGCGCTTGACGCGCCGATATACCGCCGAGATTTCGATCATCATCGGCCCCGACAAGGACATCCCCGCTCCCGACGTCAACACCAACGAGCAGGTCATGGCCTGGGTCATGGATACCTACTCGATGACGCTGGGCTACTCGTGCCCGGGAGTCGTCACGGGCAAACCCCTGGAGATCGGAGGCTCGCTGGGCCGCCGCGAGGCCACCGGCCGAGGCGTGTTCTACGTCACGCGCGAACTGGCCGCCCGCCGCGGCTTCGACCTGCGCAAGGCGCCGATCATCGTCCAGGGCTTTGGCAACGTGGGCTCCAATGCCGCGAACATCTTCGCCGAGCACGGCTGCAAGGTCGTGGGCGTCTCGGATGTCGGCGGCGGGCTCTACGATCCCAAGGGCCTCGATTTGCACGACATCCTCCACTACCGCGACACGCACGACTCGATCGCCGACTACGACAAGGCCGAGCACATGCCCATCGACAAGTTCCTGGAACTGCCCTGCGACATCCTTGTTCCCGCGGCGATGGAAAACGCGATCACGAAGGCGAACGCGCCCAGGATCCAGGCCAAGTACATCATCGAGGGCGCCAACGGCCCGACCTCCAACGACGCCGACCACATCCTGCACGACAAGGGAGTGGTCGTCGTTCCCGACATCCTGGCCAACGCCGGCGGCGTGACCGTCTCCTACTTCGAGTGGGTGCAGGACATGCAGTCGTATTTCTGGAGCGAGAAGGAGATCAACGCGCGCCTGCAAGACATCATCGTCGGCGCCTTCACCGAGGTCTACGACGTGCATTTGAAGGAAAAGGTGGACATGCGCACGGCGGCGTTCATGGTGGGGTTGCGCCGGCTGGGCAAGGCCGCGACGATCCGGGGAATGTATCCGTAGATGAATCGGGGCCTGCGCGCCCTGCTGATCACGGCCGCCCTCGCCGCTTCGGCGAGGGCGGCCGGCGATTTGTCGGCCGTCGACGCGCTCTATTGGAGCAGGGACAAGCCGGGCCATCTGGAACGGTGCCTGGACGAGTTGCGCGCCGGTTTGGCGAGTTCGCCGGACGACCCGGCGCTGCTGTGGCGCGAAGGTCGGGCGCTGGTGCGCCGCGGCGAGGATCTCTCCGCCAAGAAAGAGCGCCTGGCGGACTTCCTCGCCGCCGAGAACGCCCTCTCGCGCGCGGTCGCCGCCGACCCCAAGAGCGTCGACGCGCATTTCTGGTATGGAGTGGCGATGGGACGCCGCGGCGAGACGCAGGGCGTGCTCAAGTCCCTTTTTTTGATCAAGCCCATCCGGCGCGAGATGCACGCGACGCTGGCGCTCGACCCCAATCACGGCGGAGCCTATCGAGTTCTCGGAGAGATGCTCTGGCAGATTCCCGGCTTCGCGGGCGGCGACAAGAAAAAGGCGCTCGAGGACTACGAGACCGCGGTGCGCCTGGACCCGTCCTACACGGCCAATTATCAAGTCCTCGCCGAGGCTTACCTGCATTTCGGCCGAAAAGACGACGCGATCCGCGTCCTGAAGGCGGTCTCGCAGGTGAAGTCCCCGCGGGATCCCGCGCAGTACCCGGAGGACCTCCGCGACGCGCAGAAACTCCTGGCCGAGCTCGCGCGCTGAGGCGCGCGTGCCGCGATTTGTTCTCGTCTGCGCCGCGGTCTGTTTGGCGGGGGCCCGCGCTTGGGCCGGGCGGCCGCCGGCGATCGTCGGACTTTCGTTGTCGGCCGAGGAGGTGCGTTCGGCCGACCCTCGCGCGCTCGCCCGCGCGATCGTCGCGCGCATCAAGACCGATTGCGACGACGCCCAAGCGCCGGTCGGTCCGTCGCCGCTGGGCGCGGGGGTTCGGATTTCGGTGATGGTTCCCGCCGCGGCGCTGGGCTCGATCGCCGAATTCGGCTTGAGAAACCAGCATGAGACCGCCTCCGGCGGAGGCAAAATCGCGCCCGCGGTCCGTTTCGAGGCGGAGCAGGAGTTGGCGATGTTGCGCCTGCCCTACGGCGCGCGCGGCCGAGCGCTTCTGCCCAAATACGCGTTCTTGAGCTCGGAGGCGCTGGGAAATCCGTCGCCGCCGACCCGCTACGGAGGCGTCGAACTCGTGCTCAAGTCCGAAGTCGAGAGTCGGGCGACTTGGACCTACGCCGACAGCCTGGATTTTTGGCGCCGAGCCGGACTCTACGAGCCCGAGGGAGAGGCCAATTCGGTTCTGCCGCATTCTTTTTCCTATCGTCGTCGCCCTCGCGATCACAACTCCTGCGTCAACTACTGCGAGGCGCAGATCTGGGGGCCGGTGACTCTCGACGACGTCGCCTACGCGGTCGTGCCGGAGGGGGTCACGGTTCCCGCGTCGTTCTCGCGCCGGACGCGGATCGTGCGTGGCCCGCGCGCGGCGGCGGACGCGCGTGCCGCGCCCGTCGACGGCCTGCGCCGCGGATTGGCGCAGGCCGCGCTGAGCGACGCACAGTTGATCGCGGCGGTCGCCGCGTCTTCGGGAAGCGAATTGGGGCGCTTGGCCGGGGATCTCTCGGAACGGCCTTCGACGCCGGCGATCCGCGCCGCCTTCGCGCGGCTGTCGAAGTCCCGGGACGCGCTTGCGCGGGAGATCGCGCTCTACGGCTTGGCGTCCGGACCTTGGGAGCAGTTCAAGCCGCATCTGCTCGTCGCGCTGCGCGACGACGAACCGGCGGTCGTCATCGAGGCGGCGGCTTTGGCGCTGCCGCGCCGATCGGAGTCCGAAGTCGCCGAGGCGCTTAAGAGCCTGCGCGCGGGCCTGGGCCGATTCGAGGACTCCGACCGCCGTCGGATCGCCGAGTGGCTGGACCGCATGACGGCCCCGGCGCTGTGCGCACCTCATCCGAACTCGAAATGAACGAGCCCGTGCGAGGATCGTCGTTTCGCGCGGCGCTCGCGTTCGGGATGTTTTTTGCCCTATGCGCGCCGCTGCTCACAAGACCGCTGACTCACGACGAAATATACTATTCGTCGGCCTATTTCACCGGGATCGCGGCGGCGACCAACGGCGAGGCGGCGGCACGACCGTATGAGCGTTGGGACACGGACTGGTCGCGTCAACTCGCGATCCATCCTCCCGGGCTGTACTGGTTCTACCGGGCCTGGACGGAAATTTTCGGCGATTCGCCTGCGGCGATGCGCATCCCTCCGTTGGCGGCCGGCGCGGCTTTGATTTTCATCGTGCTCGTCGGCGGCGCCGATGCTTTCGGCGCGCAAGCGGCTTCGGCGGCCGCGCTTTTGATCGCATGTTCACCGGCGTATTCGGAGTACTCGGCGCGCGCCGTTCCGGCGATTTTCGAGGCGCTCGTTTGCGTGATGACTCTCCTCGCGCTTCGGGCGGTCTTGGGGCGGCCGCGTGCCGCGCGAGCCGCGGCGCTGGCGCTGGTCAACGTCGCGGGCCTTCTTCTTTTCTACCACTATGCCGTCGTTCTTTCGGCGCAGTCCGTCGCGCTCTGGTCGGCTCGGCGCCGTTGTCGGGCGTTCACGCCGCTGGCGGCGGCTTCGGCTCTGTCCGTGATCTTCTTGGCGGTCTTCATCGCGGCGAACGCGGCCCAGGGAAATTACGCACATTCCTGGTGGATGCCGCCGACGGTGATGAACCTGGTGCGAGCGATCGTCCGCCTGCCGATCCGGGTGGAAGGATGAGATGATCGTGGGCCTTGAAGCCGCGGCGCAATCGGCGCTGTCGGGACTATTCCTCATTGGAGCCGCGTCCATTCTCGCTGATGCCCGGCGCGCGGCGGCACGGGCGACGGAGAACCGCGACGGCGTTTTTCTCCTCGTCGTGTTCGTTCTTCCCCCGGTCGCGTACGCGTTCATCGGCGCATGCACGCCGCGCTTCGGCCACGCGCGCAACTTCTTCTATCTGTTGCCCATCTACGCTCTGATCTCGGCGCGCGGGATTAGCGCCGCAGTGAGAGGCCCGCGCTCGCGTGCGGCCTTGCTGGGAGCGATCGCGGCGTCGCTGGTCTTGTCTGCGTTCGCGCGGGAAAGGAGCGAACTCTCGCTCTCTCGTCGCGATGAGGCGGCGTTGGAGTTGGCCGCGCGGTTGCCGTCCGACCTGGTGCTCGTGGGAACTTCACAGAGAGCCTGGCCGTTCAAGGTCGCCGCAGCGCGCCTGTCTCTGTTGGGGAAAGCGTATCCATTCGATTGCGAGCGAAACGAGACGGTTCGCGATTACGGTTCGTATTTTTCCGGCGACCTCCGAGCGAGGCTGAGAGGAAATCGGCGTGCTTTCCTGATCGTGCCAAGACCGGGCGGTGCGGCCCCGCCCCGGACGATCGTCGCGTTCTCAAGACTGTTCCGCCCGGATGAAAACGACTCGATGAAAGGCCTGGCGGTCTACGAAACGCCCTGATCGATCCGGCTTCGGCGGGCGCGGCCTAAAGGTGGTAGTGCGCGCAGGCGCCGCGCAGGCGCGCGATCGCCTTTTCGACGTGCTCGCGAGCTTGACCGGCGTGCAGGGTCTTTTCGGCGGTCTCGAGTTGGGCGACGGCCTCGGCCACGCACTCGCGGTCGGCGGCGATCATCTTCTTGAGTTCGTCTTGCATCTGCTGGAATTCGCGCACGAGCTCCTGGTGCGCGTCGCCGGAGCGCACGCGCACGGGTACCCCGAGATTGCCGTGGCGAACGCGGGCGATGCCCGCGGCCAGCACGCGCAGGGGCCCGGCGAAGCGGTGCGACCAGAACAGCGTCAGAAGGCCTCCCGCCAGCAGACTGATCGAGGCCGACAGGATCAGCGGCGCGCGCATCGCGGCGGCGATCCAATCCATCGAGTGGAAAATCTGCTCGGACTGGCGCGAGGACTCCTGCAGGCCCTGGTAGACGCTGAAAGCGCTCAGGCCCAAGCTCACCGCGATCAGCGTCAGCACGTAGGCGACCATCTGAAGCTGCAGCGGCGCGTCGATCCAGTACTGCTGGCGCTTGTAGGGCTGGGGCGGCGTCGCGGCGGGCTTGGAGTGCATCGCGGCTATCCTACCCGTCCCAGCGCGAGGTTGTCAATCAAGCGCGTGCGCCCGAGATGGGCGGCGACGAGCAGGCGTCGCGGGCCGCGCAGGTCGCGCGCGGGCTCAAGCGTGCGCGCGTCGGCGACGGCCGCGTACTGGAGCTTGAGCGGGCCGTGCGCGAGCGCGCGGCGCACGGCGGCCGTCACGCTCGCGGGCGTCGCGGCCGGGCGCCGCGCGGCCGCGGCTCCCGCGGCCAGGGCCGCGCGCAGGGTCGGAGCGGCGGCGCGTTCCTCGGGGCTCAAGTAGGCGTTGCGGCTGGACATCGCCAGGCCGTCGGCTTCGCGCACCGTCGGAACGCGCACGATCCGACAGGGTACGTCGAGATCGAGCGCCATGCGCTCAAGCAACGCGACCTGCTGAAAGTCCTTTTCGCCGAAATACGCGCGGTCGGGTCGAACCTGGTTGAAGAGCTTGAGCACGACCGTCGCCACGCCGCGGAAGTGTCCGGGGCGGTAGGCGCCGCAGTAGAGCTGCGACAACCCCTCGACTTCGACGTGGGTGCGAAATCCTTCCGGGTACATTTCCCCCGCCGAGGGAGCGTAGACCGCCGCCGCGCCTGCGGCGGCGCAAAGTTTGCGGTCGGCCGCAAGCGCGCGCGGATAGCGGCCGTAGTCCTCGCCGGGGCCGAACTGGAGCGGGTTGACGAAAACCGACACGACCACGCGCGCGCACTCGGACGCGGCGCGGCGTATCAGGGCGGCGTGACCCGCGTGCAGCGCACCCATCGTCGGCACGAAGCCGATCGACAGGCCGCGCGTCCTCCAGCCTCCGACGAGCGCGCGGAGCTCGCGCTTGGTTCTGAGGAGAGGGGCGCTTCGGCTCATAGGTGCTTGTCGAAGAACGCCGCGACGCGAGTGTCGTATTCCAGACCTGCCGTCTCGCGGCATTTCGCGTGGCGGGCGTCGGGCACGATCCAGAGTTGCTTGGGCTCGCGCGCGGCCTCGTAGACGCGGCGCACGTCCCAGACCGGCATCAGGTCGTCTTTTTCGCCCGCGATCATCAGCACGGGCCTGGGCGCGATGCGTGGCGCGGCCTCGACGGGGTTGAAGCGATCCACGCGGGGGTTTCCGACGCGAAGCCGCAGCAGCACCATCGCGATGTCGATGAGCGGAAAGCGCGGGATGCGCAGGTTGTTCCAGCTCCAGCGCTCGACGACGCCGGCGTAGTCCGAGAACGGGCTTTCCACCACGGCGCAGCGCAGATCCGGGTGATTGGGCAAGGAGGCCACGGCCACCGCCGCGCCCATCGACAGTCCGAAGACGCCCGCGCGCGCGGCGAGCCCGGGCTTTTCTCTCCGCAGCCATTCGACGGCGGCGTCGAAGTCCTGCGTTTCCAGGCCGCCGATCGTGGTGAACTCGCCCTCGCTCTCGCCGTGGGAGCGGAAGTCGAAATAGAGGAGGTTGAGGCCGGGGCGTTCGTTGAGAAAGCCGGTCATCTTGAGCAGTTCGCCCTTGTTGTCGCCCCAGCCGTGGCACATGACCAGGGTGCGCGGGTCGCCGGTCGGCGAGGGGATGAACCAGCCCCTAAGTTCCAGCCCGTCGCGGGTTTTGAAGGAGACTTTCTCGTAGCGCAGGCCGAACTGCTCCGGGAAAACCCACATCGGCGACATCGCCGGCGGGTGCATGACGATTCCCGAGCCCCACCAGCACAGGCCGAGCACGCCCGCCGACAGCGCGATGACGCCTGCGACGGCCCAGATCATGAAGGATTCGTAAACGAGTGCTCGGGTCCGGGGAAGCGGCCTTCGCGCACCTCGCGGCAGTAGTCGGCCATGGCGCGCACCGCCTGAGCGCGCAGGTCCGCGTAGCGCTTGACGAACTTCGTCGGTCCGCCTTCGGTCAGACCGAGCATGTCGTCGCTGACCAGGACTTGGCCGTCGCAGTGCGCTCCGGCGCCGATGCCGATGGTGGGCACGCAGACCCGGCGGGTGATGTCTCGCGCGAGTTCGGCGGGCACGCATTCGAGCACGATGGCGCAGACTCCGGCGCCTTCCAGCACGCGCGCCTCGGTGGCGATGCGCTCGGCGTCTTCGGGCTTGCGCCCCTGGACGCGGTAGCCGCCAAGGCGGTGCACCGCCTGGGGGGTGAGTCCGAGATGTCCGAAAACGGGGACGTTGACCTTGACGAGTTCCTTGACGATCGGCGCGACCTCCAGGCCGCCCTCGAGCTTGACCGCGTGCGCGCCGCCTTCCTTCAGAAATCGGCCCGCGTTGCGCGCGGCCTCCTTAGCATCGAGTTCGTAGCTGAGGTAGGGCATGTCGGCCACGAGCAGCGCGCGCGACAGCCCGCGCTTGACGGCCTTCACGTGGTGGAGCATCTCCTCCATCGTCACGGGCAGAGTGCTTTCGTAGCCGAGCTTGGTCATCGCCACCGAGTCGCCGACGAGCACGGCGTCGATGCCGGCCTCCTCCGCCGCGCGCGCGGTCGGACAGTCGTAGGCGGTCAGCATCGTGATCTTGACGCCTTTGCGCTTCATGTCGACGAGCGAAGCCGTGGTCACGGGCTTGGCGCAGTCTCCGGCGTAGACGGGCGCGGCCTTGGCGCCCGACTTGGTCTTTTCGGACATGGGCGGAATTTTAACACTTTTGTCCGGCGCCGTTCGGACCCCCGCGATGATCTATAATTGCGCGATGACGGACGCGGGCGTGGCGGGCAAGACGGCGATGGTCTCGGCGGCCGCACGCGGCATCGAGTTGCTGCGCCTCGCCTCGGTCTGCGCGATTTTTCTCTTGGCGGGCTGCGTGAGCGTGCCGCCGGGCCGCCGCGCGGTGGTGATGGGGCCCACGGGCGCGATGAGCGAACTGGGCGAGGGCGAGGCGCCGATCGCCCCGCTGTCGATGACGCGGCTCTACGACGTGCGCGAGCAGGAGCGAAACGAGGACCTTCACGCGTTGACGGCCGACGGCGCGCCGGTGACGGCGGGCTCGTCGTTGGTCTCCTATCGGCCAGTCGCCGGGGAACTCGTCGCTCTGGAGCGGGAGACGGGGACGGACTACTACGCGGTCTTGGTGAGGCCCATCTTGATGTCCGAGGTTCGCCGGGTGCTGGCGCGCTATCGCTGGCGCGAACTCGTGGACCCGGGCGCGGTCTTGGCCGCGCAAAAGGCGATCACCGAGGCGGCGGCGGCCCGCCTGCGTCCGCGTCATGTCGCGCTGGACGCGTTGGTTTTGCGCGGGATATTCCTGGACCTTCCGGGCGCCAACGCGGCGATCGCGGACACCTCGGTGTGGCAGCAGAAGGCCCTGCAGGCGCGTCAGGACGTGGCTTTGGCCCGGGGGCGGGCCGACGCGAGGCGGCAGCGGGCGCGCGGCACCGCGGACGCGCACGCGCGCGTGGCGCCGACGCTGACGGCCGACATTCTGGAAGACGAGGACCGCCGCGCGTGGCAGCGTCTGTTGAACTCCCCGGCGACGGTCGTGTTGGCGTCGGAAAACGGCGATAAGAATCTGGTGGAGGTGGAACCGTGATCAAGACGAGAAATTCCGCGGGTCTGGCGGCGATCGCCGCGGCGGCGTTGGCGTCGGGCTGCGCGAGCGTGGGTCCGGGTCGCATTGGCGTGATGTGGGACAGCGTCGGCGGCACGCAGCAGCGCACCTGGGGCGAGGGACGCCACGTCGTGGCGCCCTGGAACGAACTCTACGTCTACGATTTGCGCACGATGAGCAATGACGAGGTGCTCAACGTCATCGCCAGCAACGGACTGCAGATCAACATCGACGCGACCATCCGCTACCACCTGCTGGGCGACCAGATCGTCGCGCTGCACGAGCAGATCGGGCCGGAGTATTACGATAAAATTCTTGCGCCGCTGCTACGCTCCGACGCGCGGCGGGTGTTTGGAAGCTACACGCCCGAAGAGATCTACTCGACCAAGCGCGAGGTCATCGAGCGCGAGATCCGCGAGGGCCTGGAGGCCAAGCTCGCGGGCAAGCACATCGCGCTTGAGGCCGTGCTCGTGCGCAACGTGGAGCTTCCCGACGCGATCCGTCGCGCGATCGACGAGAAGCTCGCCGCCGAGCAGGACGTGCTGAAGATGAAGTATGTGCTCCAGGTCGCGCAGGCGCAGGCGGACCAGAAGCGCGTCGAGGCTTCCGGCATCGCCGACTACAACGCGATCGTGTCCAAGAGCCTCAGCGCCGACATCCTGCAGTTCGACCGCATCCAGGAGTTGGGGCGCTTGGCCGATTCCTCCAACGCGAAGACCGTGGTCATCGGTCCGGAGGTCGGCTCCAAGCTCCTCTTGTCGGCAAAACCCGGCGAGTCGCGCTGATTCAGCGCCGGCTGATGGGCATTACCGGCTTGACGCGGCTGCCGTAGTTGGTCTCCACGCGCCCTTCGGTCGGGGAGATCTTCACGATGCGCTCGATGCGCGGCGTGAAGAACCCGTCGCGCACCCAGACGCCCTGGATGCCGAGGTCGCCGGGGCCGTTGATCGTCTCGGTCACGCGTCCGGAGAACTTGTAGGTGTAGTCCGGGAACATCGGGTTGTTCGCGTCGAAATCGCTTAGATCGTAGAGCGATTCGACGCGTCCGCCGCCGAGCACAAGCGCCTGCATCGAGAACGGCCGGCCGTCCGTGGAGGTTCCGGAAATCGGGGTCAGCACGCGTATCTCGTAGCGCGCGAAGATCTCCACGATCACCTCCTTGGGGATGTAGTAGATTTCGGCGCCGCGAAACGCCGAATCGGAGAACACGTCGAGCGGCGACATCCGCCGATCGGCGGCGGTGGCGAAGATCGCGTCGGCGTCGGCGAAGGTCAGCACGCGGACCCGGCCGAGGTCCAGCCCGGGAATTCGCGCGCCCAGCCAGGCCAGCGTGGCGGAGTCCGGCGCCGACAGCGTCGACCAAAGCCCTGGAGGCACGAGCGCACCGGAGGCGACCGGCGCGGGCGCGAGAGCCGCGGCGGGCGGCGCCGCGGACGGCGCGGCGGGCAGGGCCAGCGGCTGCGCGAAAGAGCCGGTGTTCGACAGCAACGCTTCGATGCGCGCGTCGGGGGCGCTTTGAGCGGCGGCGGAGGAGGCGGCCGCGGCGGTCGCAAGCGCGGCGAGGAGGTATTTCATGCGCACAGCGTAGCGGCCTCCCGCATGGTGGGACATGGGGCCATCGTCCTAGACGCGCGTGCCGATGGGCCCAGAAAGGCTTGGGGCTTTCGGCGTTGGATTTGAGATGGTTTCGTTTCAGTCCCATCCCGGGGCCGGCCGAGCCGTTGCGCGTAATCCCGCGCAAATGATAAGGTCCACTCCTCAGAGTCGGAGGAACCCGGTGAGATTCCGGGGCTGCCCCGCAACGGTGATTCGCGCAAGCGATCAGTCCGGTCGACCGACTCGAGTCCGCAACTTCGAGGGAAGACCATGGACCATCGCCGTCTTGTCGCCGCCGCCGCCGCCGCCGCGTTCCTTCTTGCCGCATCCTCCCGGGCCCAAATAGACTCCGCGCTCGCCGTCGATCCCGCCTCCACTCACCTGAGTTCCGTGGACCGCATCGACGAGACGCTCGAACAGGTGGGCAACGACGCCACCGTCATCGACCGCAAGGAGATTGAACTGCGCGGCGAGCCGTTTCTCGCGGACCTGCTGCGCACGGTGCCGGGCGTGGACGTGGTGCAGGCCGGAGGGCCGGGCGGGACGACCTCGGTGTTCATCCGCGGCTCGGATTCAAGCCACACCTTGGTGCTCGTCGACGGGATGCCCGTCAACGACGCCGCGAGCACCTCGGCTTCCTACGACTTCGCCAACATGACCACCGACAACATCGAGCGCATCGAGATCCTGCGCGGTCCGCAGAGCGTGATGTATGGTTCCGACGCCATCGGCGGCGTGATCAGCATCGTCACGCGCAAGGGCTCGGGGAAGGCGAAAGGCTCCGTCTCGGCCGAGTGGGGCTCCTACAACACCGACATTTACAAGGGGGACTTGAACGGCGGGTCGAAATTTCTCGACTACTCGGCCTCGGCGTCACGCCAGGCGACCGGAAGCATTCCCGCCGCGGGCAGCGACTACGGCAACACGATCCGCGATCCATATCGCGACACGACGCTGTCGGGGTCCTTGGGAATCAAGCCTGCAAAGGGCGTCCGGTTGGATTTGGACGCGCGGGATTCGAACTCGTTTTACGGCTTGGCCGATTACGGCGGAGCGGGCGGACAGGACCCGGCCTACACCGGGGCTTTCCGGGAAACGGACTTGTCCGCCCATTTGACGGTTTCGGATTTCGACGGCCGACTCGTGCAGAAAGTCCTGGCGGGCGAGTCCACGACCAGCCGCCTGTTCCTGGACAATCCCTCCTATGTCAATCCAACGAGCCAATCCAACGAATCCACCTACGGCCAGACGACGAAATTCAGCTATCAAATAGTCGCCAAGCCCGCCTCTTGGAATACGCTCACCGCGGGCGTGGAATCCCAAGAGGAGCGCGCGCACGAATCCTACACCTCGGTGAGTTCGTATGGCCCCTATGACTCGATCTTCGGCAACCAGGACATCTACACGAAAAGCGCCTTCGCCGAGGAATTGCTGAAATACGACGACCGATTTTTCATCTCCATCGGCGGCCGCCACGACGACAACTCCCAGTTCGGCTCGGCCGACACCTACCGCGTCTCGCCGAATTTCCTGATCCCGGAGACTCAGACGCAGCTCAAGGCCAGCATCGGCACCGGCTTCAAGGCGCCGTCGATCTATCAGCTCTACTCCCAATACGGTTACGCGGGACTCTCGCCCGAGCGCAGTTTCTCCTACGACGCGGGGATCTCTCAAGACTTCTGGGACAAACGCGCCAGCCTGGGAGCGACCTATTTCCACGAAGACGTCCGCGACCTCATCGACTTCAATTCCGCCACCAACGTCTACTACAACGTCGGCCGCAGCCGCTCTCAAGGCGTCGAACTGACGGGCCAAGTCCTGGCGGCGTCCTCGGTTACCGTCCGAGGCAACTTCACCTACACCGACGCGCGCGATCTCGACAACAACACCGAACTGTTGCGCCGCCCGGCGATCAAGTTCGGCGGCGATCTGGAATTGCATCCGGTCAAAGGCCTGTCGTGGCTTATCGGCGCGACCTACACGGGGCCGAGCCAAGACATGAACTACTCCAACTATCCGGCCACGCCGGTGACCTTGGGGGGCTACGGGCTTTGGCACACCTCGGCCGAGTATCAGCTCGCCTCGCATCTCACGCTGACGGCGCGCATCGACAACATGTTCGACAAGCGCTACGAGCAGGTGGAGGGCTACGGTACGCTTGGCGCGGCCGGCTACGGCGGCGTCAAGCTGTCGTTTTGAACGCAAGCTCTGCGCCTGCGGCGCGTGGAGTGGCTTTTACTCGCTGGTGGGCGCCGCGGCCGCCTTCTCGCGCAAATCGTGAGCTGCGTCCTCGGAAATCACCGCGGCGTTCTCAAACACGTCTTGAAGGACGAGACGCGCCGCGTTTTTTGCGATGAGCGGCCCTTCGGCGTCCAGGAGATCTTCATAAGCATTGATTTGCCCGAGATACCAGCCTTTGATGGAGCCTCCCACCGCACCCTTGAGCGACCGCGAATAGACGACGCGGTCATCACGGTCCCGGATTGAATAAGTGATGGTGTATTTTTCCGAACTGGCGACCGGAATGAAGCCGAGGGGCGGGATAAACATCGTGAGCGTATCCCAAAGCATGCTTCCCATGCCGAGCTCGTCGTACTGGCAATGAATGGCCGCGTACAAATGGAGCCGCTGGTGGGTATAGGGGGTGATCAGCCCGTGCGATTCGGTGGTCAGCGTCGAGTAGAAGTCGTTCCGGAAACTGAAGTAGTCGTTCGGCTGTTCCGCGTCCGAGACATCGATGCCGGACGCGACGGCTCCGATCGACAAGGTCGGCGATTGGGGGGGAGGAGCATTCAAGGCAACGCCCGGCGTCGTGACCTTGAAGGCGCAGCCGGAAAGTGCCGCGATGAGGAATGCGGCGGCGGGCTCTGTTCTCATCGCATTATCCAGGGCCGCATGCTACTTCGCCCCCGACGCGGCCGAGGCCAGTTCGGAACGCAACGCCAGCGCCGCCGCGGCCACCGCTTTTGAAACGGCCGAGCCCTGAAACATCCCGTCGGCACCCGTCGTCATGTCTTCGACGAAGCTTTTGCGCCACCTCATGCCGGAGGCATTCCCGGCTTCGAAGGTCATGCCGATGACCGCGTGGGTCGCGCGCGAGAATGCGAATAACGGCGGGGCATCGATGCGCGTCTTCGCATCGTCGAAACTGGGTTCGATGATCAAATCGTACGATCGGTAGTCCCGCTCCTGTACGAAAACGACGCTGTCGAAAACCTGCAGAAATATCTGACGACAAACTTCGGGCAGATTCAGGCCGAACTGATATGCAACTTCGGATGACGCGTGATACTGATAGTCGAGCGTCGACTCGGGGATCAGGAGGCCGACGCGCAGAGGGAGTTTTTCGGCGACCGGCAATTGTTCCGCCGTGTAATGAGTGGGGACTCGCAGCACGGGCATGCCGCAACCGGCCCCCATTAATCCCAGGGCGGCAAAAGCGGCGCCGCCGAGAACGCGAAGTGGAGGGTTTGATTCCATGAAAGGTCAAGATCGCATTTTCATGTTGGACGCTCAAGCGAAATCGATGCGGAATAGGACGGCGGTCCGGATCGCATGTCTTCGCGGCGAGTCAAGCGCACTTGCGAATGGCGCGAAGACGGACTACGCTGTGCGCGGGAGAGTCATCGACAAAATGCGGCCTAACTTCGCGGACATTGTTTACGGCGCGCTCGGTCTTGGCGGCGTCAAGCCGCCGCTCTAAATCATGGCTTCCGATCATCGCCGCCCGAAAGAGAAAATCTGCGCGTCGTGCGGACGCCGATTCGTCTGCGGCCCGCAAGACGGCCGCGCGTCGTGCTGGTGCGAGGACCTGCCGCACGCCCTCCCCTTCACCGGCGACGATTGCGCCTGCCCCGACTGCGCCCGCGCGCAAATCGAGCGCCTGGCGAAAGCCCGTGAGGAAAAACTCGCGGGACGCGAAGGCGTCGCGCTGTTCTGGAGCGGAGGCAAGGACGGCGCGCTGGCCCTAGACCGCTTGGCGGCCGGCGGACGATACCGCGTCGCCGCGCTGGTCACCTCGGTCGTGGAGGGGGAAGACCGCGTCGGCATGCACGGCGTGCGTACGGAGCTCATCCGGGCGCAGGCCCTGCGGCTGGGCCTGCCGCTTCGCTTGATGCCGATCGCGCGCGATTGTCCGGACTCCCTGTATGAGAAACGCCTGGGAGAGTGCCTGGAGGAGCTGCGCGCCGAGGGCGTGCGGACCGCGGCGTTTGGCGACATCTTTCTGGAAGACCTGCGGCGCTGGCGTGACGAGCGCCTGGCCAAGGCCGGATTCCTCGGACTCTATCCGCTTTGGGGACAGGACACGGCCGCGTTGGCGCGCGAATTCGTCTCCCGGCGTTTCCGCGCGGTGCTGTCGTGCGTGGACACGCGCGCGCTCGACGCTTCCTTCGCCGGGCGCGAACTCGATGAGAAGCTCCTGCGCGAGCTTCCCGCGTCCGCCGATCCTTGCGGCGAGCGCGGCGAATACCACACGCTCGTCTACGCCGGACCGATATTTCCCCGGCCGTTGCGCGTGCGATTGGGCGGTGCGTTCGCGCGCGACGGGCGCTTTCAATATCGCGACATCGTTCCGGCCTGACGCGAGCCGGCGTCCATTTTGCGCCGGATTTCCTATCATGGCGGCATGAAGCCGGGTCGGCGTCCAGTGCCCGATGCCATTTATGCCGCCGCGGTCGTGGCGGCGGCCGTCGCGCTTTTCCTGGCGCCGGTCTTGTTGCGCGGACGCGGGCTTTTCCCGGCAGGAGCGCTGGCGCTTTACGCCCCTTGGAGCCGCTACTTCCCGCCGGGCCGGGGCGCGCTGTGGTCGGACCCCGTGCTCGAGTTTTGGCCGTGGCGGCTTTTTCTTCGCGCCCAGATCCTGTCGGGGCGTCTTCCGCTCTGGAATCCGCTCATCGAAGCCGGAGTGCCGTTCGCCGGCTGCGCCCAGGCGGCGATGTTTTTTCCGACGGAGATCGGCCTGGCCTGGCTGCCCGCGGCCGCGTGGAGCATGGCGTCGGCGTTCCTGAAATTGGCGGCTGCGGGAATCTTCACGGCGCTGCATGCCCGACGACTGGGCGCGGGAAGAACGGGCGCGGCGCTTGCGGGCGTCGTCTTCGCCCTGTCGGGCTTCATGATCGCTTGGCTTGGACATCCCCAGACCAATGTCGCCTGTCTTTTGCCCGCGTTGTTTTGGACGCTGGGGCGCGCCGTCGACGCGCCTTCTGCGAGGCGCTGGGCCGCGTCGTCGCTGGTCGTCGGGCTGATTTTTCTCGGCGGCCATCCGCCCACGGCGCTGCATGTTCTGGGGGCCGGCGCCGCGTACGCGCTGTTTTTATCTTGGCCCAAGCCCGCGCCGCTGCGCCGGAGCTTGTTGACCTCGGCGGGAATTTCGACGCTGTTGGGTGCGGGGCTGGCCGCTCCGGCGCTTTTGCCCTACGCGGAGTATCTGAAGTTCAGTTCGACGGCCGCTGCGGCGGCCGCGCTGGCGCGCTGGCGTTTCCACCTGCCGTGGTCGCTGCCGCTGCATCTGATCTTGCCGCTGTCGGCCGGCACCGCGACGAACTCCGATCCCGTCTTGCAGGCGGCCTTCGGGCTGGATTTCTCGTCGAATTTCCTGGAGCGCGCGGGTTGGGTCGGAATTCCGGCGCTGATGCTGGCGGCTCTGGCCGTGCGGCGGGGCTGGGAGAAGCGCGAGACGCGCTTTCACCTCGCGCTCGCGGTCTTCGGGCTGGCGGCGGCCGTCGGTCTGCCGCCGCTGCCGTGGATTTGGCGCCTCGTGCCGGGACTTTCCGCGGCCAACCCGACCCGACTTCTGCTTATGTTTTGCTTTGGCGCGGCGACGCTGGCGGGACTCGGCGCCGACGCGCCCGAGCTCGGCGACGAGAGGCGCTTGGCGGCCGCCGCCCTGGGCGTCGCGCTGGCCTTCGCCGCGGCCTGCGCGTTCGTCTACGGCGCGGTGTGGAGCCTGCTTCCCGCGGCGGCGCGCGGCTTCTGCGCGGGCCAGTTGGTCATGGCGCTCGTCGAGATCGCGGCGGCCGCGGCGCTCGTCGTCCGGCCGCGGGCGCGGCGCTGGGCGCCGCTGATCGCGGCCGCGTTCCTGATGCGCCTGGATTGGGGCGTCAACCCGAGCGCTCCGCAGGCCGCGCTCTATCCCGTCACGCCGGGCATCGCGGCGCTGGCTCAAGCGGCGGGTTCGGACCGGATGATCGCGCTCGGCTCGGCGCTGCCCGCGGACGTCGGCATGGTCTGGGGGCTTCGCGACGCGCGCGGCCAGGACTTCACCACGCCGTCGCGCTACGAGCGCCTGGTGCGCGGCGGAGTCGGCGACTTCGGCTTTTTCGGCTCGGCCGAGAGCATTCCCGCCTCGCGCCGTCTGCTGGCGATCACGGCTTTCGCCGCCGCGAGCGAGGCCGCTCCGGCCGCCGTGCCCGGGTGGACCTTGGTACACGACGGCGCGCTGCGGGTCTTTCGCGCCGACGCGCCCGCGCCGCGCGCTCTGTTCGTGCCGGAGGCTCTGTCCGTGCCGTCCGAGTCCGCCTGGAGGCTGGCGCGCGATCCGCGCTTTGATCCGGCGCGGGCCGTTCTTCTCGACGACTGGTTCACGCCGCCGTCGGCGCCGCGTTCGCGCGGGAGCGCGCGCATCGTCTACGATTCCCCCGGCCGCGTCGACGTCGAGGCGGACGGCGACGGTCCCGGGTGGATCGTTCTTCTGGACTCGTGGTTTCCCGGCTGGCGCGTCACCGTCAACGGCGCTCCCGCGTCCCTGCGCCGTGCGGACTACTGCTTCCGCGCCGTGGCCGTGCCCGCGGGGCGCTCGACGGCGAGCTTCCGCTATGTTCCTTACTCGTTCTACACGGGACTTCTGATCGCGTTGGCCTCGGCCGCTGCGCTGGCGCTGCGCTGGCGGCGGGCCGGGTCGGCGTGACGCGCGTCGGCGCGCGCGCGCGCGGCGCGACGACGAGCGCGTGGTTGTGGGCGTATTATTTCTTCCTGAAGCTGCTTCTTGAGTGGCACGGATCGCTGCGCGTCCATTTCGCCTGGAACGCGATTCTCCTGGCGTTCGTTTATGTTCCGTGGCGGCGCTTTTTGCCCGCTCCGCGCGTCGCGCGCGTCGCCGCCGCTCTCGCTGGATTTACCCTTCTGTGGTATGACTCCTACCTCCCGCCGCTGAGTGAATCGGTCGGCTTTGCTTGGGCGCACCCCGGCGTATTGACCAGCGGTTTTCTTGGTCGATTCCTCCCCGGGTTTTGGACCAGCGCTTCAGGATTCGCGACGGTCGCGGCGAGTTTTGGCGTGTTCATGGCTTTGGGTCGGCGAGGATTGTCCGCCGCTCCGGCGGCGCTGATCTTTCTCTTGGCGTCGCCGCTGCTGGCGCGGGGACGCGCCGACGAAGGAGTCTCGGCGGCGGTTGAACGATTCTACGCCGCCGAAAGCGGCCGGCGCGTCTTGACGCCGCGCGCGGCGGGCAGACCGTTTGACGTGATCGTGCTGCAGGTCTGTTCTCTGTCCTGGGACGACCTGAGCGAGATCGGGCGTTCCTCGCCGCGGCTGCTGAAAGGCGCGTCGATCCTTCTTCACGGCTTCAACTCGGCCTCATCCTACAGCGCGCCCGCGGCCTTGCGCCTGCTCCGGGCGCCCTGCGGCCAAATCCCGCAATCCTCGCTGCGCAGTCCTTGGCCCGAGGAATGCCGTTGGCTCGACGGACTGCGCGCGGCGGGCTTCAAGACCTACGCCGCGCTGAACTCCGAGCCGAATTATTTCGGCATGACCGAGGAGCTTCAGGCGACGGCGGGGCTCGACGAGCCCGTTCCCGTCTCCGGCCTGCCCGTCGCGCTCCTGAACTTCGACGGCCGCCCGATCTACGATGACAAGGCGCTGCTCCGGCGCTGGTGGACGGCTCGCCTCGCCTCGGGCGCGCCGCGCGCGATGCTGTTCTACAACACGGTGTCCTTGCACGGAGGAGCGCATCCGGATCGCAGCGGATGGTGGCAGACGCCGGAAAACGCGCTCTACGCGCGCACGCTTCGTCGCCTGGGCGAGGCCGTCGACGCGTTGTGCAAGGAGGTCGTCTCCTCGGGGCGCAGCGCCGTCGTCTTGATCGTGCCCGAGCACGGCGCGGCCCTGCGCGGCTCGCCGGTCCAGGCCCGCGAGCTTCGCGACATCCCGCTGCCCGCGATCACCCGCGTTCCCGTCGCCGTGCGTCTGATCGGGCCGGTTTTCGCGCGGGCCGGTTCTAGGCAAGACCGTCGCCCGGTCAGCTACCTGGCGTTGGCCAAACTCGTCGCCGACTTGGCGGCCGATCCGACGCTCGGCGCGGACGCGGCGAGGCTCGATCGCGAGGTCGCGTCGCTGCCTGAGACCGATTTCCTGTCGGAAAGCTCGCAGTGGAAGACGTTTTTCTACCGCGGCGCGTACTACCTGTACGGCAAGGACGGGCGGTGGCGGTCTCTTCCCGCGAGCGTCGCGCCGACGGCGGCGGACGCTCCGTGAGCGTTGCTACAGCGTGAGTTCCTGACCCTCGCGAGCCGCGAAGACTTCCGGTCCGCCTCGGGCGGCGCTGGCCTTCGCGCAGGCTTGCTCGATCTCGTCTATTTTCGCGTCGTCGTGGGCCGGGTCGTGGTGGAACAGCGCCAGGCGGCGGACTTTCGCGCGCAGCGCGAGCTCGAGCACGTCTTCGAACGCGCTGTGGCCCCAGCCGCGGCGCTGGCGGTACTCGTCGGGGGTGTATTGCGACTCGCAAATCATGAGGTCCGCGTCGGCGGCGAAGCGCGCGACGGCGGCGTCCTCCTTATCCATGAATTCTCCGCCGGCGTTGAGGCGCGAGTAGGGCTCGTGGTCGCTGAGGTAGCACGCCGACCGGCCCGCGTGCTCGAAGCGAAATCCCGCGGTCACGCCCGGATGGTTCAAATAATGGTAGGTCACGCGTGCGTCGCCGATGGGGACCGGCCCGCGCAGTTCCACATGGACGGGTTTGGCCGCCAAATCCTCCGGCCTCACGGGGAAGTAGGCCGACGACATCTGGCCGGCCAGGACCTCCTGGAAGGCCTTGGTCGTGCCGGGAAGTCCGTAAAGAGTGATCAGGCTCTCGGCGCGATAGAGCGGCGCGAAGAAGGGCAGGCCCTGGATGTGGTCCCAGTGGGTGTGGCCGATGAACACGTGCGCCTCGATGGGGGCGCCGGCGCGCTCGCGCACCAGCGCCTCCCCGAGGGCGCGGATGCCGGTGCCGGCGTCGGCGATCATCAGACGGCCGCCGGCGCGGATCTCCACGCACGGCGTGTTGCCGCCGTAGCGCACCGTGTTCGGTCCCGGGGAGGGTACCGAGCCGCGCACGCCCCAGAAGCGGACCTTCATCCCGGTTCGCCGAGAAGCTCGGCGACGCGCTTTTGCAGGTCGGCCACGCGGAAGGGCTTGATCAGGTAGCCGTCGGCGCCCGCCTCCTCGACGGCGGTCTTCACGTCGTGGGTGTATGACTTGGAGGAGCTGATCAGGACTTTCGTGTGCTTGAGCTGCGAATCGGCGCGCACGCGCCGACAGACCTCGAAGCCGTGCATGCGCGGCATCAGAAGATCCAGCACGACCAGGTCCGGCTTCTCGCGACGGATCAGCGCCAGACCCGCCTCTCCGTCTTCGGCCACCTCCACCTCGAAGCGCTCCCGCAGGACGTGCGCGATCATGTGGCGCATGTCCTCGTCGTCATCGACCACCACGATCTTCTTCACCGCGCCAAGTGTAGCCGGTCCTGGGCGCGGCGTCAACGGCGAAATGCTATTCTTCGCGCCATGCCGTCGTTCGGCGACTGGCTCATCGCGTCGTGGGAGGACTATCGCCGCGTCTGGGGACGGCTGATGGCCGTGATCGGCGCGGCCGGCGCCGCGTCCCTGGCCGCGGCCGCCTTTCCGATGGCGGTCGCCGCCGTCCTGGCGTTTCTGCGCGTGGGGCCGCCGTGGCTGGTTCTGGGCGGGGGCTTTCTGGCGGCTCTCTGCGCGGCGTTTTGGATGTCGACTTGGGGACAGGCCGCGGCCCTGCGCGCGGCGAGGTTCGACGAGAGCGCGTCTGAGAGCCTGTCGCGGGCTTGGGCGCAGACGACCTCTTTCGGCTGGGTCGTCACCTTGACCTGCCTGGCCGTCGGCGGCGCGTTCGCGCTGTTCGTGATTCCAGGACTGTTTTTGAGCGGCCTTTTGTTTTTCGCTCCTTATTATGAGGTCTCCGGCGAGGCCGCGGGGGTGGAGGCGCTCGGGTTGTCCTGGGCGCGGGTGTCCGCGCGCCCGGGCCCGGCGGCGCTGCGTCTGCTGACCGCGGGCCTTCTGGCGTGGCTGCCCGGCCTGGTGCCCGTGATCGGCTGGCTTTTGGCCATGCTCTGGGCGCCCTTCGGCCTGGTCGCGACGTCGCGCCTGGCCGAGGACCTGCGCGCGGCCAGTCCCGACGCCCGCCCGCCGTCGTGGCTGGCGGGTCTTGTCGCGGCCCTCTCCGCGTTCTTGATCGTGGCGCTGGCGGCGGCGTCGCTGGCTCTGGGCGTGTGGCTTCCGCGCGCTCTGCCGCGCATGAGCTCTCTCGCCTCCGGCGCGATGGCCTCCGGGATGGATCCCGCGGCGGGCCAGGCGCTACTCGCGGTGCTCAACGGCGATGCGACGTCCGATCAGAAGCGCCGGGCGTATGCGTTCGCCGTCACGGCGTCTTCGGCGGCGTGGAGCGCGGTCTCGTCGACGGCCGCGCCCGCGGGGACGGCGCCGTGAAGTGGCGGCGCGTGATCGTCTGGGGCGTTGGCTCCGCAGCGGCGTTGCTTTTGCTGGGCGCGGTCGTCGGCTCGCGGTTGGACCAGGTCCTTCGCGCCGGCGAGGCCGTGTCCTGGGCCTGGGTCGCGGGCGCGCTGGTCTGCGCGCTGATCGGCCACGCGATGGCCGGGCTGGCGCTGTCGGAGACGCTGGCGGTGCTCGGCCACGCGCTCGGCGCGCCGACGGTTCTGGGCATCGCGCTGGTGTCGACGACGGCCAACTACATGCTCTCGGCCGGAGGCGCGACCGGCTTCGCGCTGAAGGCGCACCTTCTGCACAAGCGGCGCGTACCCATCGCCACGACGATCACCGCCTCGGCCGTCACCTCCGCCATTCTCTACGCGGTGCTCGCGGTGATCCTGGCGCAGGGCTTGGCGACCTTGCTGTTGCGCGCCGGCGGCGCGCGCGTGGCGGTGCTGGAGAGCGCGTTCGGGCTGGTCGTCTTGCTGGCGCTGGCGGCGATGATCCTGGCGGCCTTTTTCAACCGCACGGCGCGCGGCCGCCTGACCCACCGGCTTTTTCGCATGACCAATCGCGCGGCCTTCTCGCTGTCCCAGAGGGAGATCCCGCCCGAGGATTTCACGGCCTTCGAGATGCAATTGACCCAAGGCTTGGCCCGCATTCGCTCCGGGCGGGGCCGGCTGACGGCGACCGTGCTCTACACGTGCCTGGACTGGGGCTTCGCGATGACGGCGTTCGGCCTGTGCTTTCGCGCGGTCGGCGTGCACCTGCCGCCGGCCGCGCTGGTGGCGGCCTTCACCGCGGGCCAGGCCGCGACGCTGATTCCGGTCCTGCCCGGAGGCTTGGGCGCGGCGGAGGGCTCCATCGCCGCGCTGATGGCGGGCATGGGCGTGGATGCGGGGGCGTCCCTGGTGGCCGCGCTGCTGTTTCGCCTGTGCTACTACGTCGTCCCGTCCCTGCTGAGCGTGCTGGTGCTGTGGGGCCTGAAGGTCTCCGAGCCCGCCGTCTTGCGCGAGGCGGCGGACCTGAGCCGCGATTTGCGCGATCACAGGGACCATAAGGCCTAGTTCGCGTCCAGGTCTTTTGCCGTCGCGGCGCGGGCGTGCGCGGCCGCCCGGCGCGGTCCGGCGC
The DNA here is from genome assembly GCA_021806745.1 of bacterium. Lineage (GTDB taxonomy): Bacteria > Elusimicrobiota > Elusimicrobia > UBA1565 > UBA9628 > GWA2-66-18. The sequence goes on along the minus strand of JAJZQS010000003.1, from coordinate 19,063 downwards.
GAGTATGATACGCGCTATGAAGACAGCCCTCCTGGCCGCGCTGACGGCTTTGTGGCTTCGCCCGGCAAGCGCCGCGCCGCTGGACATGGACTCGTTCGCGGCTCAGGCCGCCGGCGCGGGCTTCGCGCTGCCCAGCGGCGGGTTTCCCGCGATCATCGCTCCGCGCCTGCCGCCGCCGGCGCGCGTCGCCTTCGAGCCCCAGGCCGTCGCGCTGGCGGGGTTGCTCGACCGGCACTGGACGGGCGTCGATTGGTTCGACGACTCCTCGGGGCGCACCTACGCGGCCGGTACGCTCGACTATTCCGGAACGCCGTGGCTGGTGGTCAGCCCGCCCGGACTCAAGCCCATGATGATCAAAGTCGAGCGCGGCATGTCGGCGCGCTGGACCTGCGGGGGACGCAACTACGAGATGTATCTCGACGTCAGCATCTTTCGCGCGCGCCTCAACAACCTCTTCGTGATCAGGGATGCCGACGGCGGCCGGACGCTGTGGCGCAGCCGCATCATCGACTTGTTTCGCCGCACCGAAGCCGCGGGCGAGGCCGTCACGCTCTTCGGCGCGCCCTACCGACTCTTCGTCTCGCGTCTGCCTTCCGCCGGCGGTTCGACGGTGTTTCCGTCTCAGGCCGTCGGCATCTGCCTGGTCTACGACGGCGCGGACGCGCCGGACGGGAGCTTCGAGTCCTATCGGTTCCTGCTGTCGGACTTGGAGTCCGGATATCGACGCGTGCAGCTTCACGGCGGGCAACCCGCGAGCGTCTCCGTTTCTCCCGACGGGAGCAGCCTGCTGATCGCGCCGTAAAATTGGACTTGCGCGCGGCGAAAGAGTACAATGGCCGCGTTATGACGCAGTGTGCCATTGCGGCGGCGGGACTTGGCGCGGTCGCGTTCGGGCTTGCGATGCTGTGGAGCCGGTCGCTGTATGTCGGTGCGGTGTGCCTGCTGGCCGTTCTCCTTCAGACCGCGCTGATCTACATGCTGCTGGGCGCGCCGCTGCTGGGCCTGCTGCAGGTGATGATCTACGCGGGCGCCGTGATGGTGCTGGCGGTGGTCACGATCATGGCTTCCGGCGGCGGTCCCTCCGGCGAGCGCTTCGCCGATTTCTCCCTGCCGCGCCCGCTGGCCGCGCTCGGCGTGCTCGCGGTGGCCGTCGAGCTGGCGCTGACTCTGGCGTCGACGCGCGCGTCGGCGCCGACGCCCGCCGCCGCCGGGCTGTCGGCGGCGTTTGGCGCGAACCTCTTTCATGCGTACGCGTTGGCCACGGAGGCCGTGACCTTGTTGATGTTCTTGGCGTCGCTGGCGATTCTGCCCGACCGGGAGCCGTCGTGAGCGGCGCGGTTTGGGCGACCTCGGGCGCTCTGTTCGCGGTGGGCCTGGCGACGGTCGTGTTGCGCCGCCAGATGTTGGCGATGCTGTTGGGCGTCGAGTTGATGGTGGCGGCGGCCGACTTGGCGCTCGTGCGGGGCGCCTGCCGCTTCATGGACCCCGAGGCGCTGGCCGCGGTGGCCGTCGTTCTGGCCGTCGCGGCGGCCGAGGCGGTGGTGGGCTTGTCGCTGATCCTGCGCGTTTTGCGCTCGGGGCGTGGCCTCGACGCGGGCGAGCTTTCGGAGTTGCGCGGATGAACGCCGCTCAAGTGCCGTGGGCGGCATGGTTGCTTTTCTTGGCGCCCGTGAGCGCGATCTTGATCGGGATGTTCGTCGTGCGCCCGCTCAAACCCGAGTGGACGCACCTGCCCATTCTCGCCTCCTGCGCGGTCGTGACCGTTTGCGCGCTGCTGCTGCTTCAGCGCGTGCTGATGGGCGGAAGTTTCGACCTGAATTTTTACCGTTGGGCGGGAGTCGGCTCCTGGGGCGTGGACTTCGGCCTGCGCATCGACGGCCCCGGGGTGGCCGTCTTGTCGATGGTGGCCGTGGTCGGCTCGCTCATACACCTCTACGCGGCGTCCTACATGGAGGGAGACCCTGGTTTTTCTCGCTTCATGCTGGTCTTCCATCTGTTTTTCCTGGCGATGATCGGGCTTCTCACCGCCAACAACTACGTTCAGCTCTACCTCTTCTGGGAACTGGTCGGCGCGGCGTCCTATCTGCTCATCGGTTTCTGGTACCACAAGGAAAGCGCGCGCAAGGCCGCGCTGAAGGCGTTCCTGACGAACCGCGTCGGTGACTTCGGCTTCCTGCTGGCCATCCTGCTGATCATCGACTCCTTCAAGATCACGCACTTCCACCTCCTTTATTTCCTGGTTGCGCGTGCGACGGCCGCGGGACATGCGCCGCAGTTCTTGCCGGCCATCGGTTTGCTGTTGATCTGGGCCGCGTGCGCGAAGTCCGCGCAGTTCCCGCTCTATTTCTGGCTGCCCGACGCGATGGAAGGCCCCACGCCCACCTCGGCGCTGATGCACGCGGCCACCATGGTGACGGCCGGCGTTTTTTTGCTCGTGCGCTCCTGGCCGCTGATCGCGGCGGTGCCGGGCCTGCCCGACCTCGTGGCCGGAATCGGTGCGTTCACCGCGGTCTCCTCGGCGATCGTCGCGGGCACGCGCAAGGACCTCAAGCGCATCCTCGCGTACTCGACCGTCAGCCACCTGGGCCTGATGATGCTGGCGCTGGGGCTGGGCCGCGTGTCGGTGGCGATCTTCCATCTGATCGTGCACGGATTCTTCAAGGCGGCGTTGTTCCTTTGCGCGGGCAACGTCGGCCACGCGATTCACCAGCCCACGGCCAACGTCGACGAGGTGGGCGGTTGGCGCAAGGCCCTGCCGTGGACCTACGTGTTTTTCGTCGCGGCGTCGCTGTCGCTGGCCGGCATTTTCCCGTTCGGAGGGTTTTTCAGCAAGGACGCGATCGTCGATGCGGCGATGGAGCGTGGAGGGTTGTTCGCGCTGTCGGGCCTGCTGATCTCGGCGGGCTCGGCGTTCTACATCTTCCGGATGCTGTTCTTGACCTTCCACGGAGAGCGTCCGGAGCAGAAAGGCCTTTCGGCGCACCCGCACGAGTCCGGCTCTGGCCTTTTGGCGCCGGTCGGGCTGCTGGCGTTGGGCGCGGTCGTCATCGGCGCCGCTCGGCCGGTCGTCGAGACTCTCGTCGCCGGCGGCTGGACGGCGCTGCCGGTGGGCATTCCCGGCTACGCGCAGACGATGAATCTTCCCGGCTCCACGGAAATTCCCGGCGTCGCGCTGAAGGCGCTGCTCATCGGCATGGGCATGGCCGCTCTGGGCGCCGCCGCGGCCTACGCGCTGACGATGGTTGACGCGGGCTGGGACTGGCGCTGGCGCAAGTCCTCGCCGGCGCTCGAGCGCGTGTTCGACTCCGATTTCGGCTGGAAGACCTTGGTGGACTGGTTTGCGCGCGGCGTGTCGTCGCTGGCGGATTTCGTCGGGCGCGTGCTCGACAAGAAGTGGTGGGACGGCGCCATCGAGGGCAGCGGCCGCGTCGTGCAGGCCGCGGGCTCGTTGTTTTCCGACGCCGCACGCGGCCGGTTGAACGAGGCTTTGTGGTGGATGGCGGCCGGTGCGGCGCTGCTGCTGGCCTTGGGGGCGGCGCGATGAGCCTGTTGACCTCGCTGTGGGCCGTGCCGGCGCTGGGAGCTGCGGCGTGCGCGCTGTCGGGGCGCGCGGCGCGCTGGACCGCGCTCGTTTTCAGCCTGGCCGCGTTGGGACTTTCCATGGCCGCGCTGAGGCCGATCTTGGTCTCCCACGGCGCGGGCCTGCTCGTGGAGGGCGGCGCGTCGGGGTTGTTTGGAATTTCCTATTCGTTGTCGGCCGACGGCCTTTCGCTGGCGCTGGTCGCGCTGACCGCGTTCCTGAACCTGATCTGCGCGTTCGCGTCCTGGGAGCTCGAGGTTCCCGCCGGCTACTGGGCGGCGTTCCAAGCGCTGGCCGCGGCGGTCAACGGTGTCTTCCTCGCCCGCGACCTTTTCCTCTTCTACGTGTTCTGGGAGGCCTCGTTGATTCCGATGTTCTTCATCATCGGCCTCTGGGGTTCGGACAACCGGCGCAAGGCGGCGCTGAAATTCTTCCTGTTCACCTTCACCGGCTCGATTTTCATGCTGCTGGCTTTGCTTGCCGTCGTGATCGCCCATCAGCGCGCGACGGGCGTGTGGACTTGGAGCCTGCCGGAACTGACCGGCACGGACTTGGGCGCGGGCGCGCCGTGGATTTTGCTGGCGCTGATGGCGGGCTTCGGCGTGAAAGTGCCGATGGTGCCGCTGCACACCTGGCTTCCCGACGCCCACACCGAAGCGCCCGCCGCCGGCTCGGTGATGCTGGCCGGCGTGATGCTCAAGATGGGGGTTTACGGCATCATTCGCGTGGCGTTGCCGCTGGTGCCGGGAGCGGCCGCGGCGTGGATGCCGATCCTGGCGCTGCTTGCCGGCGTCAACGCGGTTTACGGCGCTCTGTGCGCGATGGCGCAGACCGACCTCAAGCGTCTGATCGCCTATTCATCGATCGCGCATCTGGGTTTTTGCCTCATCGGGGTTTTCTCCGGGACCGCTCAGGGACTGGCCGGAGCGGCCTTGCTGATGATCAACCACGGCGTCACGACGGGCGCGCTGTTTTTGCTCGTGGGTTTCCTCTACGAGCGCGCTCACCGCCGCGGCCTTTCCGACTTCGGTGCGCTGGCCACGCGCGCGCCGCGCATGGCCTTCTTCTTCGGCTTCTCGATCCTGGCCTCCATCGGATTGCCGGGGCTCAACGGCTTCGTCGGCGAGTTCATGTGCCTGTCGGGCGCGGCGCAGTCGCCGATTCTCTTCGGCGGCCTTCCTTTCTACGCTCTCATCGGCGCGATCGGCGTGACCTTGGCCGCCGCGTACGCGTTGCCCGCGTTCCAATCCGTGTTCTGGGCGGCCGAGGGGCCCAATTCCGTCAGTCCGAAAGTCTTCGATTTGGGCGGGCGCGAGTCGGCCATCCTGTGGACGCTGTGCGCGTTGATGTTGTGGATCGGCTTGGCGCCGCAGCCGTGGCTGGCGACGCTGGCGCCGTCGCTGCAGGGGCTTGTGCGATGACCGGACTCGCGATCGCGTTGGCGCCGCAGGCGGTCTTGGCCGCGGGCGTGTTCGGCGCGCTGGGTCTGGGGCTGATGGCGCGGCCAAGCCCGATGTGGGCGCGAGCGCTGGCCGTGCTGGCTCCGCTGGCCGCGCTCGCGGCGTTGCGCTTGGTCGTGCCGGCCTATCTGCCGCCGCTTGTCGACGTCGATTTCAAGGGTCTGGCTTGGCAGTTGGTCATCTACGCGGGCGCGTTGCCGTTGGCGATTTGCTCGTCCGGCGATGACGTGGAGACGGCGCTGTTTCTGGGCGCGACCTTGGGCATGGGTCTGTTGTGCGCGGCCGGGAATTTGGTGATGCTCTTCGTGGGCCTGGAGTTCATGTCGCTGCCGGCCTACCTCTTGGTCGCGCGCGCCGGCGCGCAGGGCCGCTCGCGCAGGCTCGAGGCGGCGGTCAAGTACTTCTTCGCGGGCGCGATGGCCGGGGCGCTGTTCCTGTTCGGCCTCGCGCTCTACTACGGCGAGACGGGGCGTTTGGGGCCGGGCGCCGGCGCGCTCGGCGGCCTGGGCCGCGCGGGAGTGTCCTTGATGGCCGCGGCGGCGCTTTTCAAGATCGGCGCGGTGCCCCTGCACTGGTGGCTGCCCGACGTGTATGAGGCGGCCTCCCCGGAAGTCTCGGGTTTTCTGTCGACGTCCATGAAGGCGGCGGCCGTGCTCTTCCTGGTCCGGCTGGTTCAGATCGCGCCGGATCCGATGTTCGCGGTCGTTCTGCCGTGGCTGGGCGCGGCCACCGCGCTCTACGGCGCCGCGCTGGCGCTGCGCCAGAAGGGCCTGCGGCGCCTGCTCGCCTACTCGTCTTTGTCCCACGCGGGACTGCTGGTTCTGGGCGTGGGCGCGTGGGCGCGTCTTGGCGGAGATCCGGACGCTCTGCGGGCGATCCTGTTCTATCTGGCCGCCTACGCGCTGATGAGCAATGGCGCGTTTTTGTTCGTCGCCGCGACCGGAGTGCAGACGCGCGACGACCTCAAGGGGTGGGCCGCGCGCTCGGGTGGAACGGCGGCGGCTTTCGCTGCATTGCTCTTCGCTCTGGGCGGCATCCCGCCCACGGGCGGATTCATGGCCAAGCTGCTCGTGTTCTGGCAGTCCCTGCGCGCCGGCCTCGTCTGGCCGGCCGCGCTGGCGGCGCTGGCCTCGATCGTGTCTCTGGGCTACTATCTGGGCTTGGTGCGCGACATGTATTTCGAAGTCCCGGCCGCGAACTGCGCTCCCATCGACGCGTCCGCGCGCGCGCGGGAACGCATCTTGGTGCTGGCGTGCGCGGTTGGCGCCGTCGTCCTTGGTTTGGCGCCGCTGTTGAGGATTCGCCCGTGAACTCGATCGCGCTGTTCGCTCTGGCCGTCGACGCGTTGGCCGTGCTGGGCCTGACCGGGGTGTTCATCAGCGCCGGCAAGCTCCTGGGCCCGCACTCCGTTCACCGCGGGGACGCGGACATGCCCTATGAGACCGGCATGCCGCCGCTGTCTCCGGCTCACGAACGCATGACCGCCCTCTACCACCGCTTCGCGGTCTTGTTCGTGGTCTTCGACGTGGACCTGGCGTTTTTCCTGCCCTGGGCGCTCAACCGCGGTTCTCTGGATTTGGCCGCGCTTTGGGCGATCACGGCCTTCACCGTCGTTGTTTTGATGATGCTGGCCTATTTCTGGCGCAAGGGAGTCCTGGAATGCCGCTAGAAGAGACGATCGCGCCCGCGGGCACGATGACCACTCAGATCGACGCGGCGCTGGGCTGGGCGCGCAAGTACTCGATCTTCCAGTACCCGTTCGTGACCGCCTGTTGCGGCATGGAGTTCATGTCCACGGCCGCCAGCCATTACGATTTGGATCGCTTCGGCGCGGGCTTCCCGCGCTTCTCGCCGCGCCAGGCCGACTGCCTGATGGTGGTGGGCACGATCAGCCACAAGATCGCGCCCGTCTTGCGCCGCATCTACGACCAGATGGCCGAGCCCAAGTGGGTGATCGCCTTCGGCGTGTGCACGTGCACCGGCGGCTTCTACAACAACTACTCGACGGTGCAGGGCATCGACACGATCGTGCCGGTGGATCTCTACATCCCCGGTTGCCCGCCGCGTCCCGAGACCGTGATCCAGGGCCTGGTTCTTCTTCAGGAGAAAATCCAAAAGACCGGTGGACGGCCGCGGCGGACCACGGAGGTCCTGGGATGAGCGGTGCGGCGATTGCGGGCGAGCGGCGAGACATCGCCGCGGCGGACCTCCACGATGGGATGGCCGCGCTGAAGGCCGAGGGCTACAACGTGCTCGTCGACCTCACCTGCGTCGACTATCTCGCGCTCAAGCGCGAGCCGCGTTTCGATGTGATCTATCGCGTCATGAAGCTCGACGCGGCCGAAGGCCGCGATCTGGGCCGCGTCGAGGTCCACTGCGCGGTGGGCGTCGAGCCGGTCCTGCGCTCGGTGCGCGACCTGTGGCCGGTCGCGGACTGGCTGGAGCGCGAGGTTTGGGACATGTTCGGCGTCGGTTTCATCGACCGGCCCGACATCAAGCGTCTTTTGATGTACGAATCCTTCGTCGGCCACCCGCTGCGCAAGGATTATCCGATCGCCAAGCGCCAGCCGCTGATCGGCCCCAAGAGCGGCGAGAAGGCCGACAGCCCGTCGTTCAACATTCTGCGCCCGACGGTCGTGGGGGAATGAGAATGATCGCTCCCCTGGGTCTGCTCCTCGCGCTGGCGCTGGCTGCGGCGGGCTGCAGCACCATCAGCATGCGCAACACCGAGACGGGCTTCAAGAAAGATTTCCTGACTTTGCCCAAGATCAGGTTCTGACATGACCACGACCACCGCCGACGCTCCCGCCGCACGCGACCGCAGGACCTTCATGCTCAACATGGGTCCCCAGCACCCGGCCATGCACGGCGTCGTGCGCCTCATGCTGGAGCTCGAAGGCGAGCGCATCGTCGACGTCGACTGCGAGATCGGCTACCTGCACCGAGCCTTCGAGAAGCACGCCGAATCCGAGACTTGGAACAACGTCGTGCCCTGGACCGACCGGCTCAACTATGTCTCGCCTCTGATCAACAACGTCGGCTACGCGCTGGCCGTGGAGCGCCTGGCCGGCATCGAGGTCCCCGAGCGCGGCCAGTACATACGCGTGATCGCCTGCGAAATCTCGCGCGTGACCGACCACCTGACCTGCGTGGGCGCCTCGGCGATGGAGCTGGGCGCCTTCACGGTGTTCCTGTACATGATCAAGGCGCGCGAGTACCTGTATCAACTCGTCGACCAACTGACCGGCGCCCGCATCACGACCGCGTTCACGCGCGTGGGCGGCGTCAAGGGCGACCTGCCGCCCGATTTCGCCGAAAAATTCGCGGTCGTCGCGGCCCAGGTGCGCGAGGCCGTCTCAGAGTCCGACCGACTGCTGACGCGCAACCGCATCTTCATGGACCGCGTGGACGGGACCGGCGTGCTGAGCAAGGAGGACGCCCTCGCCTTCGGCGTGACCGGCCCGTTCCTGCGCTCCTCCGGCGTGCCCTACGACGTGCGCCGCGCGCACCCGTATCTGATCTACGACCGCTTCGACTTCGAGATTCCCGTCGGCACGACCGGCGACAACTTCGACCGCTACCTGTGCCGGATGGCCGAGATCGAGCAGTCGCTGCGCATCATCGAGCAGGCGCTCAAGCAGATTCCCGAGGGCCCGCACTCGCTTTCGGCGGCCGAGATGAAATACGCCTACGAGTTCGAGGACATGGGCAAGCGCGGCGACACCGCCCTGCTTCAGAAGTACTCGGCCAAGGTGGACAAGACTCTCGAAGGCATGGGCAAGGACACCTTCGGCGTGGTGCGCGCCCCCGACCGCTGGGCGACCTTGCCGCCCAAGGAGCAGACCTACGGCAACATCGAAGGCTTGATGAACCATTTCGAGCTGGTCATGTGGAGCTGGGGCATCAAGATCCCGCCGTCCGAGGGATACTTCGCCGTCGAGGGCGGCAACGGGGAGTTGGGCTTTCACATCGTCAGCGACGGCTCCGACGGCCCTTACCGCGTGCGCTGCCGGCCGCCGTGCCTCTACATCATGGCCGCGCTGCCGCACCTGCTGCGCGGCTCGATGATCGCCGACGTGATCCCCACGTTCGGCTCGGTGAACATGATCGCCGGGGAGTTGGACCGATGAGCGCGACCGCGACCAAGTCGAAGACGCCGTTCACGCCGGAGCAGGAGAAGGAGCTCGTCGCCTGGACCAAGCGCTACCCGCACTCGAACATGGGCTTGGTCGAGGCTTTGCGCGCGGTCCAGGACTGGCACCGCCGCATCACCGAGGCCGACGCCGCGCGCGTGGCCGAGATCTTCGGCCTGCCGTTCAACCGCGTCTGGGGCGTGGCCACTTTTTTCCCGAGCTTCACGCAGTGGCAGACCGGGCGCAAGCGCGTGGGCCTCTGCCACGGCCTGTCGTGCTGGCTGGCCGGCTCCGACGCGGCCGAAAAGGCGCTGCGCGAGACTTTGGGCGTGCCGGAAAAGACCTGCACCGCGGACGGGGAATTTTCCTGGGAGGCGATGGAGTGCCTGGGCGCCTGCGAGCAGGCGCCGGCCCTGCTCGTCAACGACCGCCTCATCGGCCGCGCGGACGCGGCCGCGATCGCCGCGCTTAAAAAAGGCAAGAAGTGACCAAGATCCTCACGAAGCATTTCGACGAGCCCAAGCTCCACGAGCTTGAGACCTACCGCCGCCTGGACGGCTACAAGGGCCTGGCCAAGGCGCTGACGATGGCTCCCGCCGAGGTGACGGCCGAGGTGCTCAAGTCCAACCTGCGCGGCCTCGGCGGCGCGGGATTCCCGACCGGAGCCAAGTGGGGCACGGTGCCTCCCGTCGACAAGGTTCCGGGTCCCCGCTACGTGGTCGTCAATTGCGACGAGTCCGAGCCCGGCTGCTTCAAGGATCGAGTGCTCGTCACGCGCGCGCCGCACCAACTCATCGAGGGCCTGCTCATCGCCGCCCACGCGCTCGGGGCCAAAGAGACCTACATCTTCATCCGCGGCGAATACCAAAATCAGTACGACGTCTTGCGCCGCGCCATCGATGAGGCGAACGCCGCCGGACTCACCAAGCACGCCTCCATCGATTTGATGCGCGGCGCCGGCGCCTACATTTCGGGTCTGGACACGGCGCTTCTGGAAACCATGGAGGGTAAGAAGGCCTGGCCGCGCCAGCCCCCGCCTTTTCCGACCGTCGCCGGGTTGATGGGAAAGCCCACGGTCGTCAACAACGTCGAGACTTTGTCGATGCTGCCGTTCATCCTGCGCGAGGGCGGAGAAGCCTTCGCCAAGATCGGTTCTCCCAAGAACGGCGGAACCGTGGTCTTTTCCGTCTCCGGACATGTCCGCAACCCGGGCATTTACGAGGTGCCCATGGGCAGCACGCTGCGCGCGGTTCTGGCCGAGGCCGGCGGCGTGCGCGAGGGCCACAAACTCAAGTGCGTGATTCCCGGCGGCACCTCGATGCCGCCGCTGATGGAGAAAGACCTCGATTTGAAGCTCGACTTCGACCAGATCCGCGCCGCGGGGACTTTCCTGGGCGCGGGCGGCATGATCGTTCTCGACGAGACCGCCGACGCGGTCGATGTCGCGCACAACATCGAGCGCTTCCTCGCCCACGAGTCCTGCGGCCAGTGCACGCCCTGCCGCGAGGGCGCGGTCTGGACCGTGGAGATTCTCGAGCGAGTGATGTCGGGCGGCGGCGTGAGCGAGGACATCCCGAACTTGACGCGCCTGGGGGAGAACGTCACCGGCAAGACGATCTGCGCCCTCGGCGACACCGTGGGCATGGTCTCGCGCGCCTATCTCCAGCGATTTCCCGAAGATTTCAAGAAACGGATCCCCGATGGCCAAAAAAGTTAAGTTCAAGCTCGACGGACGCGAGATCGAGGCCGACGAGGGCCGCCTCGTCATCGACGCCGCCAAGGACGCGGGCGTGAACATCCCGCATTATTGCTACCACCCGGCGCTGGGCAATCCCGGCAACTGCCGGATGTGCGTCGTGGAGGTGGCGGGGGCTCCCAAGCCCCAGGTCTCCTGCCGCACCCCGGTGCGCGAGGGCTTGGACGTCAAGACCGAATCCGAGCCCATCAAGCGCGCCCGCGCGGCGATGCTGGAGCTTCACCTCGTCAACCACCCGCTGGACTGCCCGGTTTGCGACCAGGCCGGGGAGTGCGGTCTGCAGAACTACTACATGGAGATCGGCCAGTACCAGAGCCAGGTTCGCGAGAACAAGGATCACAAGGGCAAGCGCATCGAGGTCGGCCCCCATGTCATGCTCGATCAAGAGCGCTGCATCCTGTGCACGCGCTGCACGCGTTTCGTCGACAACGTGACCAAGACCCACGAACTCGGCATATTCCGGCGCGGCCATTCCGAGCGAGTCGAACTGACCCCGGGCCTGATCCTCGACAACGCGTACTCGGGCAACGTCGTCGACGTCTGCCCGGTCGGCGCGCTGACCGACCGCGACTTCCGCTACAAGGTCCGCGTCTGGTACCTGGACGAGACCGACTCGATTTGCACCGGCTGCTCGCGCGGCTGCAACATCTCCGTGCACACCAACACCAAGCGCCCGTGGCACAACGACGGCAAGCGCGTGGCGCGCCTCAAGCCCCGCCACAACCACGACGTCAACGGCCATTGGATGTGCGACGACGGTCGTTACGGGATCGGCGCGCTCGACTCCGGCCGTCTGGGCCGGGTGCTCAAGCTCACGCCCGAGCGCCGCGACGCGTCCTGGGAGTCGGCGGCCGAGGAGATCGCCAAGGCGTTGAAGGCCGGCGGCGTCGCGTTCGTCGCTTCCGGCATGCTCTCCAACGAGGATTGGGCCGCGGCCAAGGAGTTGTTCGCGGGCGCCAAGCTCTACTTCTGTCCGGAGCCCGACCAGATCGGCGTCGAGGACGACTTCCTGCGCCGGCGCGAGAAGGTGCCCAACCTCAAGGGTGCCGAGGCGTTGGGCCTCAAGAGCGGCTCTTTCGACGAACTTGCGCGGGACCTGGAGTCGGGCAAGGTCAAGACGCTTTACGTCGTCGAGCGGGATTTGGCCAAGATCTGGGGCGCCGAGCGCGCCAAGGCGCTGATCGCCAAGGCGGCGTTTCGCGTCTACCAGGGCCCCAACAAGAACGAGCTTTCGGAGTCTTTCGACTTCCGGCTTCCCGCGACCGCTTATGTGGAGGAAAGCGGCCACTTCACGAACTTCGAGGGCAAGGTCCAGGCCTATTGCAAGGCGCTGGAGCCCATCGGCCAAGCTCGCCCCGACGCGGAGATTTTCCGCCTCATCGCGGCCGCAGCGCCCGCCGCGCGGCGGGAGGTGGCGGCATGAACTTCGTCGACGCGATTTGGACGGTGGTCAAGGTCGCCGCGGGCGTGGCTTTCGGCATGAACATCGCGGGGCTGTTGGGCTGGGTCGAGCGCAAGCAAAGCGCGGTCATGCAAGACCGCATCGGCGCCAACCGCGCCGACATCTTCGGCTTTCGCATCCTGGGTCTGTTTCACCCGCTGGCCGACGCGATCAAGATGCTGACCAAGGAGGACTTCGTGTCCTCCTCGGTGGTCCAGCCTCTGCACACGATCGCTCCCGTCATCGCGATGGGAGGAGGGCTTTTCTGCCTGGCCGCGCTGCCCTACGGCGGCACGATCCAGTTTCTGGGGCGAGCCTGGAGCCTGCAGCCGCTGGAGTGCTCGTGCGGCGTGCCGCTGGTGCTGGCCGCGCTGGCCTTCGGCGTGCACGGGGTCATGATGGCGGGCTACGCGTCCGGCTCCAATTACGGCATGCTCGGCGGCCTGCGGGGCGCCGCGCAGATGGTGGCCTCCGAGGTCTGCTTGGCTTCGTCTCTGGCGGGCCTTTTGTTTCTCTACGGCACGCTCGATTTCCAGCAGGCGGTGGCCTGGCAGAGCGCGCATGCGTGGGGCATCGTGTTCCAGCCGCTGGCCTTCATCTTGTTCTTGACCGCGGGCGCCGCGGTGACCAAGCGCACGCCTTTCGACTTGCCCGAGGGCGAAAGCGAGATCGTGGGCTTCCACGTGGAGTATTCGGGCATGAAGTTCGGGATGTTTTTGATCACCGACTTCATGGAGTCGATCGTCATCTGCGGCGTGACCGCGGCGCTGTTTCTAGGCGGCTGGCTGATCCCGGGCCTGGACTTGCCTTCGATGGGCCTGCTGGGCGGCGTGTTGATGCTGGCCAGCTTCACGGTCAAGGTTCTGGCGCTGCTGTTTTTGCTCATGCAGATCCGCTGGACTCTGCCGCGCTTCCGCTTCGACCAGTTGCTGGACCTGGGCTGGAAAAACCTCTTGCCCTTGTCGCTTCTGAACTTCCTCGTGACCGCGTGGGGGATTTACCTGTGGCGATGACCGTAAAGGCCGTCGAACGGCCCAAGCGCACGCTGGCGACCCAGATCTACCTGATCGAGGTCTGGAAAGGCCTGGCGATCACCTTCCGCCATCTGTTCGTCAACCTCTATCGTCATCTCCTGCGCCGCCCCGACGCCTCGGTCACCATCCAATATCCCGAGGATCCCGCCGTGCTGGGCCGGCGTGCGCGCACGCGCCACCGCCTGCTCAAGCGCGACGACGGCGCTCCGCGCTGTACCGCCTGCCTGCTCTGCGAGACGATTTGCCCCGCCAAGTGCATCCGCATCACCGCCGAGAACGCCCCCGACGCGATGATCGAGAAGCGCGCGAAGACCTTCCAGATCGACCTGGGCATGTGCGTGTACTGCGGCTACTGCGTGGAGGCCTGCCCGGTGGACGCCATCCACATGGACGCCGACGACGTCGACACCTCGCGCTACAGCCGCAAGGACATGATCTGGGACATGGCCGAACTCATGGGCGACAAGCCCAAGCGTCCGTCCGCGCCGGTCGCGGACCGGTGACCGCGGCGCGCCCGGGCGCTCTTGACGCCGGCGCGACCGGCGCGCCATACTGAGCCGCGATGTTCGCGTTCAAACGCATCGGCGTTCCCGACGTGCTCGACATGCTCCTGGTCGGATCGCTGATCTACGCTCTTTTGCTTTGGTTCAAGCGCACAAAGGCGGCCTTCGTGGCGCTGGGGCTGTTCTTGATGATCGTCGTCTACGTGATCGCGCTGTTTGCCGGCATGTACATGACCATCCGCCTGTTCCAGGGGTTTTTCGCGGTGTTCATCGTGGCGGTGATCGTGATCTTCCAGGAGGAGATACGCTCGGCCTTCGAGCGCCTGGCGGTGCTCAGTCTCACCGGCGGCCGGGTGAAGGCGGCGCCGTCGCATCGTCAAGTCGAGATCCTCGTGCGCTCTCTGGGCGATCTCGCGCGCGACCGCATCGGCGCTCTGGTGGTCTTGCGCGGGCTCGACCCGCTTGATCGGCACGTCGAGGGCGGCTGGGACCTGCACGGGGAATTGTCCGAGGCCCTGATCAAGAGCATCTTCGATTCGCACTCGCTCGGTCACGACGGCGCTTTCGTCGTGGAGGAGGGGCGCGTGAGCCGCTTCGGCGTCCAACTCCCCCTGTCCAAGGATTTTTCCAAGATCACCAACATGGGCACGCGCCACGCCGCGGCGCTGGGGCTTTCGGAGCGCTGCGACGCGCTGTGCCTGGTGGTCAGCGAGGAGCACGGTACGATCTCCGTGGCGCGGCGCGGCGATTTGCGCGTGTTGTCGGGCCTCGAGGAACTGCAAGACGAGATCGGGATGTTCCTCAATCGATTGATGCCCGATCCGTCGCGCGGCGTCGTCGTCGGCTTCTTCACCGAGAACTGGCGCGAGAAGCTGGGCGCGGCCGCCGCCTCGATCATCCTCTGGTTTCTGTTCGTGGGGCTGGGAGGCGGGGGCCGATGACTCCGGGTTTCCACGCGCGGCGACTGGTCAAGTTCCTGACCGAGAAGGGCCGCGCGCTTTCGCCGTTGACCATCCTGACGCACGACCATCCCGATCCCGACGCCTTGGCCAGCGCATGGGCGCTGGCGCACCTGGCGCAGCATCTGGGCAAGATCCGCTGCCGCGTCGTCTACGGCGGCGCCATCGGTCGTGCGGAAAATCGGATGATGGCCGAGCGTCTGCTCGTGCCGGCGCGGCCTCTGCGCAAGGGAGAACTCGCCGCCTCGCCGCACCTGGCGCTGGTCGACACGCAGCCTCCGTTCAAGAACAACCGCTGCCCGCCGCGCCGCGTGCCGGATCTGATCGTCGATCATCACCCCCGCCACGCCGACACCCAGGCCGGCTTGGCGCTGATCGACGAGGCGGTGGGGGCGACGACGACGGTCCTGGTGGAGGCGCTGGCGTTGGCCGGCGTGCGCGTGCCGCGGCGCATGGCCACGGGCATCGTCTACGGGATCGGCTCGGAGACTCAGAATTTGGGTCGCGAGGCGACGCCGCGCGACATGGACGCCTACCAGGCTTTTTGGCCGAAGGCGAGCATGAAGGCCTTGTGGCGCATCTCCTACCCGCAGCGCTCGGAGTCTTTCTTCGCGACGACCGCGCGCGCCATCCGCGGGGCGTTCGTCGTCGGGCGCGTGGTCGGCGTGCATCTGGGGGAAGTCGAGACTCCAGACCGCGTGGCCCAGATCGCCGATTTTCTGTTGACGCTCGAGGGCATGCGCTGGTCGATCGTCACCGCGCGCTTCCACGGGCGTCTGCATGTCTCCTTGCGTTCCAACGATCCCGGCGCCGGGGCGGGGCGCCTGCTCAAGAGGCTTCTCGGCGGCGGCAATCGCGGCGGGGGGCACGCGATGATCGCCGGCGGTTCGCGCGAGGTCGGCGAGGCCGCGCCCGAGGAGCGCTGGCGCGAGACCGAGGACAAGGTTGCCGCCGATTTCCTGGCCAGCCTCGGCCTGGACCCGCTCGAGCGCCGCTGGCCGTTTCGCGAATAGGCCGAAAATTAAAGTTCGGTAATTCGCGGGCGCGCGCCTTGACAAGGAGAGGTTTTAGCTCGATACTTCCGATTATGAAGAGAACCCTCTTGGCGTTCGCGGCCCTTTTTCTTCTGTTTTCCACGAGCCGGGCGACGGCCGACAAAACCCGTGCCCAGGCCCAAGCTGCCCTAGGAGACAACGCGCACGCGCAGACGAGCGCCGGCGCCGGACGCACCTACGACAACGCCTCTGCGGCCGCGAACGTGGACAGTTCTGGTTCAGGCGCGCCGGTCGTCCCCTATAATTCCGGCACCGTTCCGCTGTCCTATAATTACGCCGAGGGCTACTCTCCGAGTGCCAATGTTCCGACGCCGGCCGCAGTGAACGCGACGCCGTGGCAGGGTGACATCAACCTTGCCACGCTTTTGGTGATTTTGGCGGGAGGCCTTTTGGCTCTCGGCAGCATGGTCAAGTTTCCCGGAACGCAGGCGAAGAAGATCATCGGCTTCACCGTCGCCGCCCTGGGACTGGCGCTGGTCATGGTTGGGTCCAAAATCCAGCACCAGTTCGGTCAGACCATGCAGGGCGGACTGCTCATGGCGCTGGGAATGATCTTCGTCGTTCTGGGTGTGAAGATGGCGATGGAAAAAGAAGCGGACGCCAAGGATAAAGCAACTCAGCAGACGACCCAGGCGGAGCAAAATGCTTCTCAGAACGTAGCTCAAAACCAGAGCACAACTGCCGCGCAAAACGGCGCGACAAACAACCCCTTGCAACTAAAAGGCATCAACGACGACCCTCCAATGCAAATGAAACTGGGCGACCCGCCTGTTGCGCCCCCTGCGCCCCCTGCGCCGCCGCCGTCGCTTCCCCCAACAATGGAGGCTTAACATTGGGCCAGTTGTTGCGACTCGTCTAGGACGATCGGCCCTCGTGTCCCACATATAAACTCGCGACAATAGACGAGTGATGCGGATTTGCGCTCGTCTGACGGCGTTGGTCGCGGCCGTTTCCGTGGTTGCCCTCTGCCCGGGTCCGCGCGCGTATGCGGCCGTGGCCGAGGCGGCCGGCGTCGCTTCCGCGGCGGGACTGGCGGTTCCCGCGGAGATCGCACCCCTCGCGGCGACCCCCGTTTCACCGGCCCTCGCGGTGGTTTCCGTGCCGCTCGCGTCGTCGTTGGCGGCTCCGGCCGCCGCCGCTCCCGCCCTGCCCGCTCTTGGCGCCGCGGCTCCCTCGGCCGCTCGCGCCGCGATTTTGGCCGCCCCCGCGGCCTCACCAGTCGAAGCGGCGCCGCCCGCCTCCGCACCT
This sequence comes from bacterium, assembly GCA_021806745.1. GTDB lineage: Bacteria > Elusimicrobiota > Elusimicrobia > UBA1565 > UBA9628 > GWA2-66-18. Next base: position 1,894 of record JAJZQS010000003.1, on the reverse strand, counting down.
GAGCTCGACGGTTACGGGACCGCCCCTTCGGCGTGGGCCGCAGCCGCCGCGGGCGCTCCCGTTGCGGCTTCGCGTTCCGCGGCCGCGCCGCGCCGGGCGTTCGTCGGCCTGTCGGCCGCGGCGGATTCCGGCGACAGATCAGGCAAGATCTTCGACGGAGTCTCGGGGCCCGCGGACGCTCCGGCGGCGGCGCCGGTTCCCGGCGACGCGAAGGCACCCGCCGCTCCACTGGCTCCCGCCCCCAAGGGCGGCAAGACCAAGCTGCCGCGCTCGCTGTGGGGCGTGTTCATCGGGCACGACCTGCTCACCGTGTCCGGCATCGAACTGCACATGATCAGCCAGCCGTTTCTGGTCATGAACGCGCTTAAGAAAAGCCTGGCGGTGATGGGATTTGTGCGCAATGTGCACATGGGCTCGATGTCGCTGGTCAACCTCCTGCCGGTGGGGCTGCTCATCGACAAGACCGATTTCCGAGTGCTCTTTGTGAGCATGGCGCTGGCGCGCGCGGCTCTCATGGGCGCCATCCCCATTCTGTTTTTGTCCGGTCACCTGAGTTTCGCGGTGCTCGTGGCCATAGTCGCGATCAATCCGCTGTTCCAAAGCACGATGATCGTCGCCGACGGCGCGGCGCGCATGTCCTTTTTGGGCAAGGACGAGAAACTCAACAAAGAGGCCAGCGCGGTGCTGGGCAAGTGGTCGGCGCTCGTCGAGGTGTTCGTGCCGCTGGCCGCCGGCGCCACGGTGGCGGGCTTGGTGAGCGCTTTCGGCATGGGCGGCTACGCACTGGCCTACGGCGTCTACGCCGCGCTGCTCGTCGCCTCCGTGCCGTTTTACTGGCTGATGGTCCGCGACGCGCGCGATCACGGCGAGATGGGCCTGCGCGGCTTCGTCGAATTCCTGCGCGGCACCGGGTCGTTTTTGTGGGCCCTGCTCAAGGGCCTTGCGCTGTCGCCGCTGTCGATCGCGCGCGAACTGCGCGACCTTCTCAAAAAGAGAGGCGCCGGCTCGGCGGCACCGGCGGACCTCGGCTGGCGCGAGCGCCTGGCGCGCGCCTTCGACGCCCACGAGGCCACGCAGGGCTTTTCCTACATCCTGCGCAATAAGACCTTGTCGACCTTGATCTCCGTTGGCGCCGTCGAGGCCTTTCTCGGCGACGCGATGCCCTTCGTCGTCTTGCCCAATTACATCAAGCTCGTCGTCGGCACGGGCCCGCACTTGGCCCTGCCGCTGATTGGCGGTCTCTTGACCACCGCCGGCGGCATCTTCGGGCTGCTTCTGGGCGCCGAGTCTTTGGGGCGCTTCCTGTCGTCTTGGCGCATGGAAGGCGAGCGCGGCGACCGCCTCATCGAGAAGCTCGGCCACGGCCGCTTCTATCGGATGGCGGCGGTCTCCTCGCTGCTGTTCTGGCTGACCTGGGCCGTGCCCACTTTCCTGGCGCCGCACATGTTCTGGATCGCCCTTGGCACGATGCTGCTCGTCCAGTTCGGCATGCAGATATTCCACGCGCCCGTGGGCATCGTGATGGCTCCGATCGTGCGCCGAGAGATCGACGATTCCAAGCTCGGACGCGTGGAGAGTGCGTTCTCGATGGTCGACATGCTCTTCGCGGCCGCTGGTGCGCTGGCGGCCGGCTTAATGCTCGACTGGCTGAGCATGCCCGTGGCGATGGGCGTCATCGCCGCCGCCATCACACTGACCGCGGCGCTGGAGTGGATGATCCCGCGCTGGATTTTCCCGGACGGAAACCGCCCGCAGCCGAAAAAGGCTTAGGCCGCGACCGGCGCGCCCCGGCGCTTCTTGATCTCGGCGGTGATCGCGGGCACGAGCTCGGCGTAGTCGCCCTGCACCGAGACGCTGGCCAACTGCATCATTGGGCAGTCCTTGTCGGTGTTGA
>JAJZQS010000092.1 GCA_021806745.1 bacterium | reverse complement strand
TCCACGGGCTGGAACGGGTTGATGCGCGCCGCGTCGCCGCCCAGCTTCTTGATCGCGTCGCGCATGGCGGCCAGGTCCACGACCGCGGGCACGCCGGTGAAGTCCTGCATCACCACGCGCGCGGGCATGAAGAACACCTCGCGCTCGGCGGGCTTGACGCCGACCGTCTTGGCCACGGCCTCGATGTCCGCCTTCTTGACCACGGCGCCGTCCTCGTGGCGCAGCAGGTTCTCCAGGAACACCTTCATCGACAGCGGCATTTTCGCCAGGTCGAAGCCGCGCTCGCCGAGCGCGGCGAGGCTGAAGTAGTCGAGGGTCTTGCCGCCGACCGAAAGGGATTTGCGCGTCTTGAAGCTGTCGAGGGATTTTTTCATCGTCGTGCCTCCGTGGGCGTCTGGGCCGATTTTAACATTTCGCCTCCGCGTCTCCGCGCGCGTTCCGGGTCTTGACGGCGGCAAGGCCGGACTCTACAATGGGATCATGGCGAAGGTGAAGGCGAAGAGCGCGAAGGCGCCGAAAAAAGAAAAACCCAGGAAGGCCGCCGTCGAGCACGAGGACGCGCACGAGCATCGCGCCGCCGACAAGGTGATGCAGACGGTTCTGGCCGAGCACGCGGCCGAGGCCGACGTGGTGCGCCTAGACGAATGGGTGCCCATCGAATGTCCGCACTGCGGCGAGGGGACCGAGATTCACGTGATCGCGGAGATGGACGGCCAGTCCCTGGATCAGGACTGCACGGTGTGCTGCCGGCCGTTCACCGCGCACATCGAGATCGACGACGGCGAGGCCAATGTCGGCGTCGAGGCGGCCTGAGATGACGGTCGCCTGCCGCCTGCCCTCCGGCGGCGCGCCCGACGCGGATGTGGCGCGGGTGCTGGCGATGAAGACTTTCGCCGTGGTCGGCTCCTCCCCCAAGCCGGAGCGCCCGGCGAACTACGTGTCCGCCTACCTAAAGGAGCAAGGCTACCGGATCGTGCCGGTCAACCCGGGGCACAAGGAGATTCTCGGCGAGACTTGCTATCCGTCGGTTTCGGCGATCCCGTTTCCCGTCGACGCCGTGGTCGTGTTCCGCCGTTCGGAGGAGGCGCTGGAGCCCATCCTCGCCGCGATCGCCAAGAAGGCCAAGGCGGTCTGGCTGCAGGACGGCATCACGCACCCCGAGGGCGAAGAGATGGCGCGCAAGGCGGGCCTGATCGTCGTGTCCAACGACTGCCTGATGCGCCGCCATTCGCGCGCGCACGCGCGCTGAGCGCCTCCCCGCGACGAGCGCGGCCCCGTCCGCTCGGGACGGGGCCGCGCTTTTTAAGATCGGCTCTCGGGGTTACTGGCCGCCCGAACCCGCCCCCGCTCCCGCGGTCTTGGCATCGGGCTTGACGATGTCGAGCAGTTCCACGTCGAAGACCAAAGTCGCGCCGCCCGGGATGACCGGCGGGTGGCCGTGGTCGCCGTAGGCCGCGTCGGACGGGCAGACCAAGGTGGCCTTTCCGCCCACGCGCAGCTTCGACACGCCGTTGGTCCAGCACGGGATCACGCCCTTGAGCGGGAAGGTCGCCGGCTCGCCGCGCTTGTAGGAGCTGTCGAATTCCGTGCCGTCGATCAGTTTGCCGCGGTAGTTGACCTTGACGGTGTCGTCGGGCGTGGCCATCTCGCCGTCGCCCTGTTTTTCGATCCTGTACCAGCCGCCTCCATCCAGCGGCTTGACTCCGGCATGCTTGGAGAACTTCTCGCCGTAGGCCTTGCCGAGGGCCTTTTCCTTGACCGCCATGGCGACCAGGTGGCCCTCGATGAGTTCGCGGATTTGATCTTGGTATTTATCGACGGCGAACGGCGCCTTGTGCCCGCGGGCGCCGTCCTCGAATCCCGACAGGACTTGCTTGAGCTCGGACTCGGAAAAGCCCAGGCTGGAGATGGTCTTGCCGATGGTGTAGCCGTAGGAGTATGTCGCGCGGTCGGCGTCCACGGCGGGCTTGGCGTCGGCTTTGGGCGCGTCCGCGGCGAGCAACGGGCCGGCCGTCAGCGTCAGCGCCAGGGCGCAAGCGAAAGTTCGCATGTCGATAAATCCTCCTTGGTGAAGTTGTGGCGATCATAGCACATCCCGCGCGGGACCCATTCAAGGAGGGCCTGAGGGCCCCTGCCGGCGAGGCTGTTCCCGGATACAATCCGGGCATGAAGCGCCGGTTGCTCTTCGGTCTCCTGGCCGCGGCGGCGGTGTGCGCGCGCGCCGCGGAGTTGGCGGTGCCGGTCGTGCCGTCGGCCGTCGCCGCGCCCGCGTGGTCGGGCTCGGCCGCATCCGCGGCCGTGCCGACGGCGTTTCCGGCGTTGTCCGAGCCGGCGCCGTCCGCCCTCGCGTCCGCCGCGGCCGCGCCGATTGCGGCCGCCGCGGACGCCGTGAACGAAGCGCCGCGCGCTCCGTCGGCGGAAAGCGCGCCGCGCGCCGCGAGCGCTCGGGCCGCCGCGCCCGCTTCGGCCGCTGCCGCCGATGCGGGGGAAGGCGACTTTCTTTCCGGCCGGGAGCTGTTCGACCGCGCGCGATTTGTCGACGAGCATGCGCCCCGGCCTCTGCGCGGCGCGTTCATCCTCCTCCGAGCGCGGGGCGCAGGCGGCGTGGAGCGGCAAGGTCAGCCTGATCCTGCGCAAGACCGCGGCCGCGCCGGAGTTCGTTTCGGAGCACCCGCACATGGAGCCGCCGCCGGACGCCTATCGCGCCGCGGCGGGCGCGCGTTTTCTCCAGCCCGAAATCGTCAGCGACCAGTCCCGCCCCGCCGCGTCCGTGGAGCAGGCGCTGGCGCGCACGCGCGCGGTCATCGCCGAGACGGGCCACGCCGGCACGCAGTATCACGTCTTCATCAAGGCCGAGCCGCGGGTGCTGCTGGCGCAGATGGACCGCCTGGAGGGCGCGCTGCAGATCTTCAACGACGTGCTCTTCGCGCGCGCGGCCGCCGAAAGCGAACGCAATCTTTCGCACGCGTCCCTGCGCCCGTGGCATCACGGCCGCTCCCGGCGCGTGCGCCGATTGCTGGAGCAGCCGGGCCCGGACGCGCACGTTCCCGCCGCCGACGATCCCGACAGCGAGAAGCACGCCTTCGTGGGCCTGCGCTATTGGGGCATGGAAGCGGGCAAGGCCGTGGTGTCCTTCGAACTGCGCGGCGCGTCGCTGCCCTGGAAGAGGCCCGCCAACCGCGCGGTCGGCGGCGGCCTGGAGTCGCCGTCCTTGCCCCAGCGCGATTACTCCGGAGCGCGCGAACTGCTGACCTTCGCCGCGCTCTACGCGCAGGCGCTCGCGCGCGGCGCCGCCCCCGCCGTCGCTCAGCCGCCGGTGGTTCTTGATGAAGCCGCCGCGGAGAGAATTCTGTCCGCCCGCGCGCGGGCGTTGGGCGTGCCCGACGGCGCCTACGACGGCCTGTCCGCGTTCGCGCGGCGGCTGGGCGTGGCCCAGAGCACGCCGCAGGGCTGGCTTTTCGCCTTCGCCGCGTCTCCCGCGGATTCCCAGGAACTCAATGCCTTGGCCGACGAATTGGTGGTCCTGGCCGCGCACGCGAAGGCCGCCGAGGACGCGGGGCGCGAGGACAACCTCGCCCACCTGCGCTACCGCGTCTGGAGCGCCTACGCCGACTGGGCCGGCGCCTACGAGCACGCGCAGGACGCGCGCCTGCTGTCTTTGGTGCGCGCCGCGGCGCGCTGAGCGTCAGCGCGGCGAGAACCCGCCCCAGCGCGAGCGGCGGCGGAAGCGGCGCGGTTTGTTCTTGTTGGGGCGGCCTTTCTTGCCTTTGCGCGGCGCGTCGCCGCGCCGGGAGGGCGCTTGGGGTTCGACGGCGGCCGCGACGGGCGCGCGCGGCACGGGTGCCAGCCAGGCATCGCGGCCGACCCGATCGGCCAGGCCCGCGTCGTCGACGAATGGATTGCGGTTGCCCTGGAAGGCCTCGACATGGTCGTTGCGGCGAACTTCCTCCACCGTGGGCGGGAAGCGGCGGTTCCAATCCAGCAGCGTGTCGATCTGCGCGTTCCAGAAGCGCGCGGCCGCGGCGTCGAAGAACGGCTCGCGGCGGTAGCGGGCATAGAAGTAAAACATCGCGCGCGCGACGCGGCCCTTGCTGAAGTCCGGCGGCTCGAAAAATCCCCCGCCGCGCTTGGCGCCGGCGGCGTTGCGGTAGTCGGCGCCGCGGTCGACGACGCCGAAGGGCAGGCGGCCGCGCATCAAGTTCGGGTGCTGGAGCGTGGCCATCAGATGGTGGAGGTCCGAGCGCATCGGCAGGGCGCCGTGGAAAAAGGACTGCGGGAACACATGCTCGACGTTCATCGTCTGCGCGCGCGACCACCCGTCGCGGCCGCTTCCGCCGCCGTCGGCGTAGTCGCCGGGTTCCTGGCTGGTGCCGGGGATGAACGCGCCGGTGTAGGCGTCGGTCACGCCGGGCTCGCCGTCGAGCACGTGGTTGTCGGCCGTCGAGAAGAGGCGGCGGGAGGCGGAGTAGTAGTCGGAGGGCGAATGCCCGCGCGCCGCGGCCTCGCCCAGCCGCGCCAGCAGCGCGCGTCCGCGCAGACCCTCGGTGCCCGCGACGGTCCTCGTGGCGGCGGCCGGAGCGGGCCGCAGCAGGCTCGCCGCGCGGGGGTCGTCTTCCGCCCGGCCGCGCGAGGGGACGAAGACCGCGCCGGAGCGCGTGCGCAGTTCGCCCGCGCCGTCGAACAGCGCCCGTCCCGCGGCGTCCGTCGTCGCGGGCCGAGACGGCGGGCGGACGACGCGGCGCGGGCGCGGCTTATCCCCATCGGAGGCGGTGGGCGCGGCCGGGGCGGGAAGCGCGGCGGGCGCGATTTCGGCCGCGAGCGGCGCGGCCGAGAAAATCGGCGCGGCGAGGGCCGGCGGCGCAAGCGCGATCGCGGCGGCGCCGGACGCGGCGACCGGCGAGAGGGCCGCGGCGGAAAACGCGGGCGCGTCGACCGGAGACAGGCGCGCGACCTGCGCTCTCGCCGGAGCCAGGAGCAAGAGCGCCGCGAACCACCGCCGCGCGCCGGTCATGGCGGCATTGTAGCGGGGCGCCGGGCGAGGGCGCTGGGCCCTAAGTCCCAGCCCGGTGGCGGGAAAAGGCCCAAGGGCGGCTCTTATTGCTCATGACCGCGGGCGGCGGGCCGGGCGTAGCCGCCGGGGACGCCCCTGAGCATCAGGTTCTTGATGCGGATGTCGGCGAAGGTGCCGCTGCCGCCGTACCGAAGTGGCCTGAGTGCGAATCGCGAACCCCCCTTGATTTATTATGAGTTTAGGAATATTATTCTATAGAAATAAATCGAAGTAACATTGATATAAATGAACCCCAGAGAGAATCCGTTCGCTCCAGGGGCTGGAACGCCGCCTCCTGAACTTGCCGGTCGCGCGGATCTTTTGGAACGCGCAGCGATTGCTCTCGATCGAATCCGGGGGCGACGTTCCGCCCGGAGTTTTATTTTCTACGGATTAAGGGGGGTCGGTAAGACCGTCCTGCTCAATAAAGTCCGGCAGGACGCCGAAGGGCGCGGGATCGCCTGCGTCTGGATCGAAGCGCCGGAGGACCTCTCGCTTCCGGCGCTTCTGGCGCCGGCTTTGCGCGCCGTGCTCATTAAGTTGAGCGCCGGAGAAGCCATCCGCGCGGGCGCCGCAAAAGCGCTCAGTGCGCTCGCGAGCTTCGCCGGGGCAATGAAGTTCAAGTACCAAGACATCGAAGTCGCCATGGACGCCAAACCGAGCAGGGGGATCGCCGACAGCGGCAACCTCGAAGCCGATCTTACGGACCTTCTCGGCAATATCGGTGAGGCGGCCGTCGAGAATGGCACGGCCGTCGTGCTCTTCATAGACGAGCTTCAATACGTGAAGGAAGAGCAGCTTACCGCGCTCATCACCGCCCTCCATCGCGCGAGCCAGAATCAGCTTCCGGTCACCATGGTCGCCGCAGGTCTTCCCCAGCTGGTTGGCCAGACGGGCCGGGCAAAGTCATACGCTGAGCGGCTGTTTGAGTTCGTGCATGTCGATAGTCTGGAGGCCGCCGCCGCCCGAGACGCCCTATGCGTCCCCGCTGAAAAGCAGGGTGTAAAATACGATGAGAAAGCCGTTCGAGCGATCATCGAGCAGACGAAGGGCTACCCCTATTTTCTGCAGGAGTGGGGAAAGCACAGTTGGAACCTCGCCGCTGCTTCTCCGATCAAGTTGAAGGACGCGGACCGGGCGACGGCAGCGGCATTGGCCGAACTCGATAACAGCTTCTTTCGGATCCGGTTCGATCGCCTGACTCCCGCGGAGAAGAAGTACATGCGCGCCATGGCGGAACTTGGCGCTGGGCCACACCGTTCGGGAGACATCGCCCATCTACTCGACAAGAAAGTCACCACGGTGGCGCCGATGCGGAACACCCTGATCTCGAAAGGCATGATCTATAGCCCATCCCACGGGGATACGGCGTTCACTGTTCCGCTATTCGACGGGTTCATGAAGCGCATCATGCCTAAGTTCGAGAAAGGCAGGACCGTCGGTCTATGAGTGGACGGGCGTGGAGTTCGTACGGGCGCGAAGGTCTGCGCCACGCGGCTTTGGCGCGCTCCCTTGGCGCCATTCCCGTCGGCCCGGATTTGAGCGACGGGGTGGCCCAACTCGCCCGGGAGGCGCGCGCGTGACGGCGATCGTCTGGCTGAGGGCGGACCTGCGCGTCGTCGACAATCCGGCCTTGCGAGCCGCGGCGGCCGAAGGGCCGGTCGCGCCGGTGTTCGTCTGGTCGCCGGAAGACGACGGCGCGTGGGCCCCGGGCGCGGCCTCGCGCTGGTGGCTGCACCGCAGCCTGCGCGCGCTCGATGAAGACCTGCGCGCGCGCGGCTCAAGCCTCACGCTCGTAGCGGGGCCGGCCGCACGGGAACTGCCGCGCTTGGCGCGCGAGTTCTCAGCTCGTCGGGTGTTTTTCGCGCGTCGCGCCGAGCCCGCGGCGGCCGAGCAGGAGCGGCGCGTCGCCGCCGCGCTGGCCGAGGCGGGCGTGGAGGCGCGGGCCTTCGAGGCCGATTTTCTCTACGATCCCGAAGCCGTACGCGGAGGCGAGGGCAAGCCCTATCGCGTGTTCACGCCCTTCTGGCGGCGCTGCGCCCAATTGCCGCCGCCGCCGCCGCCGTGCGGAGAGCCGGGGACGCTGCGCGCGCCGGCGCGTCCGGTTCGCAGCTTGTCTCTCGACGCGCTCTGGCTTGCTCCCCGCATCCCCTGGGACGCGGGGCTCGCCGCGGCTTTCGAGCCGGGAGAGCGCGCCGCCGCGCGCGAGCTCGAGCGCTTTCTCGGCGACGGCCTGGAGGACTACGGCCGCGCGCGGGATTTCCCCGCCGCGCCGGGCACCTCGCGGCTCTCGGCGCGTCTTCATTTCGGCGAGCTGTCGGTCCGGCGCGTTTGGCGCGAGGCGTCCCGCCGCGGCGCGCGCCCCGAGGCCAAGGGAGGATTTCTCGGCGAGCTGGGCTGGCGAGAGTTCGCCGCGCACATTCTGCTCCATAATCCGCTCACGCCGGACGAGCCCCTGGATCCGCGCTTCGCGAAGTTCCCGTGGCGCGAGGACTCCTCCGGTCTGCGCGCCTGGCGCCGCGGCGAGACCGGCTATCCGATCGTCGACGCCGCCATGCGCGAGCTCTGGACGACCGGCTGGATGCACAACCGCGCGCGCATGATCGCGGCGTCGTTTTTGTGCAAGGATTTGCTGATCGATTGGCGCGAGGGGGCGCGCTGGTTCTGGGACACGCTCGTGGACGCGGATTTAGCCTCCAACACCTTGGGCTGGCAGTGGACGGCGGGCTGCGGGGCGGACGCGGCGCCTTTCTTTCGCGTGTTCAATCCGGTCCAGCAGGGCGAGCGCTGGGACGCCGAGGGCGCCTACGTGGCCCGCTGGATCCCGGAGCTCGCTCGCCTTCCCGCGCGCTGGCGGCACGCACCCTGGACCGCGCCCGAGGACGCTTTGAGCGCGGCCGGAGTGAAGCTCGGCCGCGATTATCCAAGGCCGATCGTCGACCACGCCCAAGCCCGGTTGCGCGCGCTGGCCGCCTTCGCCGCACGCGATCCGCGCGCGGCGAAGGCGCCGGGAGGCCTCGCGTGACGCGCGCGGCGCGCGAGCTGTTCGGCTGAAGCCCCGGGATTGCTATAATTCCGGGCAGTCACATGCCCTTCACCCGCCTCGGACTTCGAGCCGAGCTTTTGGACGCGATCAAGACGCTCGGCTACGCCGCGCCCACTCCCATCCAGGAAAAATCCCTGCCCGAGTCGATGGCCGGCAAGGACGTGATCGGCTCCGCGATGACCGGCAGCGGCAAGACGATGGCCTTCACGCTCCCGCTGCTCCAGCGCCTGCTCGACGACCGCGACCGAGATCCGCACAAGGGCGGCCCACGCGTGCGGGCGCTCGTGCTGGTGCCCACGCGGGAGTTGGCCGCGCAGGTGGAGAAGGCCGTGGGCGAGCTTGCGCGCCACTCCCCGGTCAAGTGCGCGCTGATCATCGGCGGGGCGAGCTTCACGACCCAGCGCGAGGCGCTGAAGAAAGGCGCCGAGGTCGTCGTCGCCACGCCCGGACGCCTGCTGGACCTGATCGGCGGCGGCTCTTTGCATCTGCGCGATGTCAAGGTCGCGGTGCTCGACGAGGCCGACCGGATGCTCGACATGGGCTTCATGCCCGACGTGCGCCGCATCATGCGCCTTCTGCCCGCCGAGCGCCAGACGCTGATGTTCTCGGCCACGATCCCGCCCGAGGTCGAGCGCGTCGTCAACGAGTTCATGCGCTCGCCGGTGCGCGTCGAGGTCGACCGCCCGCGCTCCACGGCCACCACCGTGACGCAGGCGCTGTATCCGGTGACCGAAGGCCAGAAGGGCGAACTGCTGGCCGCGGTGGTCCAGAGCGACGGCGTCGACTCGGTCATCGTCTTCACGCGCACCAAGGCGCGCGCCGACTATGTGGCGCATTGCCTGGGCCGGCGCGAGATCAAGTGCGGCGTACTCCACTCCGATCTGTCGCAAAAAGAACGCGACCGCGCGATGCAGGACTTCCGCGAGGGCAAGATCACGATCCTCGTGGCCACCGACCTGGCCGCGCGCGGCATCGACGTGCCCGACGTCTCGCACGTGATCAACTACGACGTGCCCGAGCATCCGGAAGACTACGTCCACCGCATCGGCCGCACCGGCCGCGCGATGACCGAAGGCGACGCGGTCACGCTGGTGTCTTTTGAAGAGGAGCGCCTGATCCCGGCGATCCAGGCCTTCACCGGGCAGACCATCCCGCGCAAGGCTCTGGCGGGCTTCGCCTACCGCGTGCCGCCGCGACTGCACACCTACACGCCGCCGATGTCGTCGAACTTCCGGGTGCGCCGCGTGATCCCGCGCGGCTCCTCGGCGCGCTTCCGGCGCTAGAGTTCTCCGCGCTCCACCCAGCGCCACCGTCCCGGCGCCAGCCCCTGAAGCGTGAGCTTTCCGATCGCATGGCGCGCCAGGCGAAGCGTCGGATGGCCGACCGCGGCGGTCATGCGGCGCACCTGGCGGTTGCGGCCCTCGCGCAGAGTCATGTCGAGCCACGCGGTGGGAATCGAGGCGCGCTCGCGCACCGGCGGCGCGCGCGGCGGAAGATCCGGCGGCGCGGAAAGGAGCGCCGCGCGGCAGGGGCGCGTGCGCCCGTCGGAGAGCTCGACGCCGCGCTCGAGCTTTTCCAGCGCGGCGGCGTCGGGGATCTTCTCGACTTGGACCCAATACGAGCGCGGATGGCCCAGGCGCGGGTCCGTGAGGCGGCGGGCCAGCGCGCCGTCGTCTGTCAGCAGAAGAAGGCCTTCGCTGTCGAAGTCGAGCCGGCCCGCGGCGTAGACGCCCGCGGGCAGGCCGAAGCGCGAAAGGCCCTGCCGGTCGCCCTCGGGCGTGAACTGGCTCAAGAAGCCGTAGGGTTTGTAGAGAAGGACGATGCGCGTTCGCGCCACGGCGTCAGCCGGATTTCTGGGCGCCGGTGAACTCGTAGCGCGTCACGCGGCCGCCCTGACGGCCGATCAGCACCTGGCCGGCGATGCGGCCTTCGCGGATGCGGCCCGTCCACACCACGGGATCGCGCTCGCCGTCGTCCAGGCGCACGGTGAAGTCGGTGCCGTCGGCGGCGGGCCGGGCGTCGTAGTAGGGCGTCGCGTAGCCCTGCGCGACCGCGCCCGCGATCACCGCGCGGCCGTCGTGAAAGACGATGGTCTCCTGGCGCGAGCCCCAGTGGAAGAAGCCCGCCTGGCGGACCTGCACGCTCCACGCGGTCCCGTCGATGGGACCGCCGAACGCGGCGGCGTAGAGAAGGTTGACGGCGGCCAGGAACGCTCGCGCGACGCTTGCCATCCGCGCGGTATATAACAGGCGCGCGCGCTTCGCGCAAGACCCAGGCGCGCGTTTTGCCGGCGGAATAGTTCCGCGGCGGCGGCGCGCGCCAAGCTCT
>JAJZQS010000091.1 GCA_021806745.1 bacterium | reverse complement strand
CAGCGCGCCGTAGATCGCCGCGACCAGGCCGAAAAGCCCCGCGGCCGCGGCGATCGCCTTCAGCCGTCCGTAGGGATCGGGGATGGTCGTCTCGCCCGTGGCGGCGTTCACGGAAAGAATCACCTTGCCGTTCGCGGCGTTCAGCGCGTACCACATCTCGGCGGGGCCGCCGTCGTCGGGCCAGCGGGCCTCCAGCGACAGCGCCTCGGCCTGAGGAGCGCGGGCCAGGGCTTCCAGCGGCGCGATCTTGACCAGCGCGGCGAAGTCGCCGGCGCGCACGGCCTCGAACAGGCGCACGACGCCGAGCTCGCGCGTTTCGCTTACGCTCGTTGCCCCATCGGCGCTGCGCGTGACCACCTGGAAGAGCTGTGGTGGCTTCGAGTAATCCTGACGCGGAGAGACGAAACGGTAGTCCCAGCGCTCGCCGCTCGAGCTCGGCAGAAAAGAGGCGGACTCCACGCGCAGGTTGTCGGGGTCGTAGCCGGCGCGGGCGGCCATCATCCGCGCGGCCGCCAGCGCCGCGGCGAAGGCCGAACCCGCGGGGCTTTCAATGAGGCTTCCGGCGGGGATGGCCGCCGACAGGGGGCGCGCGGGCGCCTTTGATTTGGACAAGGAAATCCCCGACAGCACGCCGGCGCCCAGGATGTCCGTCGGATGCCGCAAGAGGTTCTGGATTTGATCTTCGAGGCCGCGCACGCCGTCGGTGATCGCGTGGATCAGCGTCGCGTAGGCGCCCGCGACCGCCGCCAGCAGACCGACGGTCACGGCGACATCGGCGAACCGTTTGAGCTTCTCGCGGCGGCGCGCCCGGGCGGACGGGTCGTTCGGTCTTGAGGCCGCGGATTTCAGCGCGCGCAGGGTCTGCGACGGTCCTCGGCCCGCGAGCACGAAGAGATTCTTGGCCCTGGGGTCGCCGGTCCCGCCCACGGACAGGGTCAGCGCGCCGGGAACGCCCCGCTCCATGTTCGCGTCGGTGCGGTTGCCCAGGGCCGTCATGCGGCCGCCGGCCAGTCGCGCGGCGAGCGCGGCCAGGCGCTTCAGGCGCGAGGGCGCCTGGGGGGCGTAGTGGCTGTCGCCGAGGATGAGGACATCGCGCGCCCGCGCGCCGCGCGCGTCGGCGATGTAGCGGGCGGCCATCGCCTTGGTGATCACCGACAGCGTGACATAAGGAGGGTTGGCGGGATTTTTGGCGAAGCGCGGCATGGCCTCGATCGTCAGTCCGCGGCGGTTCATCTCGGCTTGCAGGATCGCCGCGGTTGCGCGCACGGCGGCCTCGGAGGAGCCGGGCTGAAGCATCAGCGCGTAGCCGTAGGGCGTCCAGGACTCGGAGGGTATCTTGCCGTCGCCCGCGAACATGACCGCGCCGACCTCGCCGAGACGGTTTTTCGTCGCCGCGGCGGCCTGAGCGACGAGCTTCTTGGTCGCCTCGTCCATGACCGGGGCCTCGAACACCTTGACCGGCACGCCATCGTCGCCATACAAATAGACGCGGCCGCCGGAGTTTGCCGCCACGAACATGCCCGCGCGCGCGGACGCGGGCAAGGTGTCGAGCGAGTCGAAGACGGTCAGGGAACCCGGGCGGGGCTCATCGCCGCGGTCGCTGATCACGTCGAAGCTTTTGCCGGAGGCGCGCAGCGCTTGGACGGCCTCGACCATGTTCTGAGGCAGACGCTCATTGAAGGACGCGAGCGTGTCGTCGTAGTCCGAAAGGACGGCGCGGCGGGAGGCGGCGCGCGAGATCACGCGCGCGCTCAGCGACTCGCCGGCCTGGGGCAGGGAGTAGACGCCTCCGGTCAACGCCGCGACCGTGGCCAAGGCCAAGCGGCGGATTTTATAGGACAGGGGCGAATCGACGCCGGAGGGAGTCGGGGTCGCGGCCCGGGCGCCGCCGCTTCTTTCAAAGCCGGCGACCTCGCCGACGGCGGCCGCGGACGGCGGCGCGGGCGCGGCATCGGAAGCTTCGACCGCGGCCGCGGCGGGCAGGGCGGGGGCCGCGGGTGCGACGGAAACGGCGCGGGCGCTCGCGGGGCCGGAGAGAGGCATGGCGAGGGCGGGCGTCGCGGCGGCGGCAAGAGGAGTCGACGGCGCCGCCAAAGCGATCGGAGCCGTCAGCGGGGCGGCCGTAGCGGCGGGGGCGGCGCGCAACTCCTGGGCGAAAAGCCGAGAGGCGTCGAGGTCGGCCGAGGCGGCGATAAGCGTCAGCGAGAGGGCCGAGGCGGCGGCGGCGCGAAGGCGTCGGGTCATGGTGTCTCCGGGTTCCGGCGTCGTGCGCATAGATGATATTCGCCCGCGACCGTTTTCCCGCGGGCCGCTTGGGCACCGAGGGCGCGGCATTCGGCCTAGGACTTTGGTCCTATTCAAATCTAGGACCATTGACCCTCTTGGGCCCATAAGACCCAGGCTATTCTGGGACTACCGGACCGAGAAACCCGATGAAAAACAACCGACTCCTCCCCCTCCTCCTGGCGCTGACGGCCGTCGCGGCGTCGGCCCAATCCGCGGCGCCCAAGCGCATCGTCAGCTGCGTCGCGCAGGCCTCGATGGAGCAGTGCCGCGCGGCCGCCGGCCGCATGGGCGGCTCGGTCGTGCGCGAACTGCCGCTGATCCACGCCGTGGTCGTGGAGACGCCGGCGATGTTCGCGCGCTTCTCCATTCAATCGGCGGCCCTGCCCTCGGAAGTGGCGCGCGTCGACGAGGACCGGAAAGTCCATTGGCTCAACGACGTCTCCGATTTCAGCGAACCCGCGGAGTTGGCCGATCTTCAAGACGCCGCGCGCCAGCTCCAGCGCCAGCAGGCGCAGATCGTCGCGTCCGCGGCCTCCGACCCGCGCATCCCGTGGGGCGTGGCGCGCGTCGGCGCGCCGCAGGAGTGGAAGGCGGCTCAGGGCGACGGCGCGGTCGTGGGCGTCATCGACACCGGCATCGACGCGACTCACCCGGACCTGCAAGGCCAGGTCGTCGGCGGCGTGAACCTAGTCGACGCGACCACCCCGAACGCCTGGGCCGACGACGAGGGCCACGGCACGCACGTGTCCGGAACCATCGCCGCCCGCGGCCAGGGCCTGTTCGGCGTCGCGCCCAAGGCCAAGCTCTATGCGATCAAGGTCCTCGACAGCCAGGGCAACGGCGACTACTCGACGGTGATCGCCGGCATTCAGTGGGCGATGAACCACGGCATCAAGATCGTCAACATGAGCCTGGGAGCTTCGGAAGGCAGCGACCCGCTTCACCGCGCGGTCCAGGCCGCGGTGGCGGCCGGAGTCACCATCGTCGCCGCGGCCGGCAACACGGGCGGCGCGGTCGGCTTCCCGGGAGCCTATCCCGAGGTCATCGCGGTCGGCGCCTGTGACGAGTCCAACCGCGTGGCGCCTTTCTCCAGCCGCGGCCCGCAGGTCTCTTTCATCGCCCCGGGCGTGAATATCCTCTCGGCGCGCATGGGCGGGGGCTACACGACGATGTCGGGCACTTCGATGGCCACCCCGCACGTGGCCGGCCTGGCCGCGCTGGCGTGGTCGCTGGGCGTGCGCGACCCGAAAGCCCTGCGCGCGATGCTCTCGCGCGCCGCGCGGCCGCTTGCCGGCGTCACCTCGGACGAGGAGGGCAGCGGAATGATCTTGGCGGGCAACTTCCAGACCATGGCGGGCGGCGCGATGTTCGCGCAGTCCGCGCCGTCGACGCCGCAGGAGATGCTGGCCTTGGCACGCTGACGCTTTCGGCGGGCGTCGAACCGCTCCGGCCTAACCCCGGGCTTCTTAAAAGGAGCGGATTCGGCGCCCGTCGTCGATTTCCGGGGCCGCGCTCAGGCGTCGCGGCGGAAGGCGAAAGGCCCGAACGCCTGCGCGCTGGGCATCATCTGCAGGCGGTTGACGTTGACGTGCGCGGGCAAGGTGCAAGCCCAATGGACCGCCTCGGCGATGTCGTCGGCGCTCAGGGGCTTGAGCCCGCGATAGGGTTCGGAGGCTTTCGCCGCGTCGCCTTTGAAGCGCACCAGCGAAAACTCAGTCTCGGCCAGGCCCGGCTCGACGCTGGTCACGCGCACGCCGGTGCCGAGAAGGTCCGCCTTCAGGTTCAGCGCGAACTGCGCGGCGAAGGCCTTTGTCGCGCCGTAGACGTTGCCGCCGGGATACGGGAAATCCCCCGCGACCGAGCCCAGAATCACCACATGCCCCGCGCCGCGCTCGACCATGCCGGGCAGGAACGCCCGCACGGTCCGCGCCAGGCCCGCGACGTTGGCGGCGATCATCGTCTCCCAATCCTCGACATCGGCGAGGTGGGCCGGGGCCAGACCCAGCGCCAGCCCGGCGTTGGCCACGAGCACGCTCACGCGCGAAAACGGCTCCGGCAGCGCCGACGGCAGGGCCGCGACCGCGGCGGCGTCGCGCACGTCCAGACGCGCGGCGTGGCAGGAAGGGCCGAGTTCGCGGCGCAAGGCTTCCAGACGGTCCGCGCGGCGGCCCACGGCGATCACCCGCGCGCCCTCGCGCGCGAATCGGCGGCAGACCGCGGCGCCGAAGCCCGCCGTCGCGCCGGTCACCAAAACGACGAGGCCTCGGGCGTCGACGCGCGGCTCCATAGGGCCGCAGTCTACAAAAATGGCGCCAACTCCCGCGATCTGGCATAATCTCGGCCATGTCGAAAACGGACTGGACCAAGTCGCTCTGGGTGAGACGCTCGGCCATGGGGCTGGCCCTCTATCTTTTGGCGTGCGCGGCCGCGCGCCTGACGGTTCCGTGGGCCGTGGGCCGCGCGCTTCGGGAAGTCCCTCGGCGTCTGCCCGGCTTCACGGCCAAGATCGACGAGGCGCGCTTCGATCCTTTTCGGCTTTCGTTGACCGTGCGGGGATTTTCCCTCTCGCAGGCCAAGCTGGGCGAGATCGCCTCGTGCGAGGAGTTCTTCGCGAGCTTCCAGCCCCTGGATTTGTTGAGGCTGGCCGTGGGCCTGCGCCATCTGCGCTTCACGCGTCCGCGCCTGGTCGCGGTGATCGCGGCCGATGGCACCAGCGTGCTCGACGCCTTGCCGAAATCCGCGCCGTCTTCTTCCACGGCCGCGGTCGCGGCGTCGACGCCTTTCGTGCCGCGCGTCGTCGTCCACCATCTGCTCATCGAGAGAGCCGCTATCGAACTGGACAGCCGCCTGCCGCGGGCGCCCCAGCGCTTGGCCGCCGACCCGATCAATCTGGCGCTCGACAACCTGAGCACGATCCCCGAAGCCAAAGGTTCATACACCTTCAGCGCGCGCACCGACCGTGGCGAGTCGCTGACCTGGAGCGGGAAGCTGGTCGTGCGCCCGCCGTCGCTTGCCGGCGAGATCTCGGTCAAGAACGCCGATCTCTCCCGCGAGTCCACCGCGGCGCCCCGCGCGCCCGCGGCGGTGACCGCGGGACGCCTGGACGCATCCACTCGCTACGCGATCGCCTATTCAAGCGGCGTGCTCACGGCCGATCTTTCCGATTCGAACCTTGCCGTGCGCGGCCTCTACTGGCGCCTGCGCGCCTCCACCGCGCCGGCGCGCGGACCTTTTTCTCTCGGCGTCGGCCCGGGCGGCGTTCATCTTCGCGCTCGGCTTCCCGCCGCTGTCGGCGACAAGGTCTCGCTGTCGGCGCAGACGCGCGTGGCCGGACGCGGCTCGGTGCGTCTGGACGCCGCGGCGATGGCGACGCCGTCGTCGGGACGCGCGACCTTGCGCGTGGTCGATTTCCCGTTGGCGCCGTTTTCGCCTCTGGCGCCTGCGCCCACGGAGCTGTCGATCGACTCGGGCGCGGTCACGCTGACCGCGGAACTCGTCGCGGCGTCGCCGCGCGACGCGGGCGTCACGGCCGATTTTTCCCTGGACGGCTTCTCCCTGTCCGATCGCGCCTCTCGGCGCACGCTCGCGCGCCTGCGCCGCTTCGCGATCTCGGGCGCGCGCGCGGCGCTCAAGTCCCGGCGGGCCTCGGTGGACCTCGTCGAACTCGACGATCCGTTTCTGCGCGTCGCGCGCGACGCCTCGGGTCTGACCAACATCCAGCGCGCGCTGGGACTTTCCGTATCGACGGAGACCGCGGCGTCACCCGCGCCGCCGGCCTCGGCGTCGGCGAGCGCGCGCAAACCTGCGTCTTCCCCGGCCTGGCGCGCGCGCCTGAAGCGCTTCGCGATGCGGGGCGCCGCGCTGTCGGTCGAAGACTCCGCGGTCGCCCCGCCATTCGCGCTGAGCGTGCGCGCCGTCAGGGCCGACTTGAAGGATTTGACCTCGGACGCGCGCTCGACGGCTTCGTTTTCGGCGGCGGGCTTGGTCGAGACGGCGCCCTTCGACGCTTCCGGCTCGGTCCGGCTTTCCAGCGCGGCGGCTTGGATCACGGCGAAGGTGAAGACGCAGGGCGTGCAGTTGTCGGCCTTCACGCCCTATGCGATCGCGGTGATCGGCTACAAGCTCGACCGAGGCACGCTGAACCTGGATTTGGACGAGAGCCTCGCCGCGCGCGAGGTCGACAGCCGCAACAAGATCGTCGTCGACGATCTGACTCTGGGTCAGAAGGTGGACTCGCCGACGGCGCTCAGGGTGCCCGTCAAGCTCGGTCTGGCGATCTTGAAGGATCGACGCGGGGTCATCGACTTGGATGTGCCGATCTCCGGCAGTCTCGACGACCCGAAGTTCCGGCTGCTGCCGGTCATCTTGAAGACGCTCGTCAATTTGATCGTCAAGGCCGCGACTTCGCCTTTCGACGCGTTGTCGGCGGCGATGGGCGGCGGCGCGGACTTGGGCCACGTCGCTTTCGCCGCCGGCTCGCCTTCGCTGGCGCCGGCCGCCGAGGCGGGGCTCGACAAGGTCCTTCAGGCGCTCAACGATCGCCCGTCGCTGAGCGTCGGCGCGAGGGGCGTCGCGGTGAAAGCCGACGCGCTGGCGTTGGGCGACCTGGCCTTGCGCCGCCGTCTGCGCGGACCCGACCCCGGGCCCGAGGCTCTGACGCCCAAGGAGGAAAAAAAGCTGCTCGCGTTGGCCGCGAGCCTGGCCGTCGCGCCCGCGGCCGACGCCGCGTCCGCGCGGGCGGCGCTCGACGCGAGGCTGGCCGGCTCCGACGCGGACCTGCGCTCGCTGGCGCTGGCGCGCGCCGCGGCGATACAGTCCTATCTGCTGTCCAAGGGTCTGGCGCCGGCGCGGTTTTTCAGCTTGGATCCGTCCGGGGGCGCCCAGGACGCGGGCGCGCCCCTTTGCGCGCTGCAATTGGACGTCCGCTGAAGGAGAACGAGACCATGGTGACGATGAGCGCCGCATACGACGGAAACCTGCGCTGCACCCTGACCCACGAGCCGTCGGGTTCGACGCTGCGCACGGACGCGCCCAAGGACAACATGGGCGAGGGAGCGCTTTTCTCCCCCACGGACCTCGTCGGCGCGGCGCTGGCCTCCTGCGTGCTGACGACGATGGCCATCGTCGCCCGTCGAGACGGCGTGGAGCTCGACGGCGCGCGCGCCGAGGTCTCCAAGGAGATGACCTCCGTTCCGACGCGCCGCATCGGCGCTCTTCCCGTGAGGGTCACTTTGCCCGCGCGGCTGCCCGCGGACTATCGGGCCAAGCTCGAGAATGTCGCCCGCGCGTGCCCGGTGCACAAGAGCCTGCACCCGGACGTGAAAATCGAGCTCTTGTTCGTCTACGCGTAAGGCCGGACCTTCAGCGTCGGGCCTGTTCCCGCGCCCAGACGCGAGCCGCGTCCGGAGCCAGCCGCACCGACAGCTCCAACTGCCGGAACTCGACGGCGCGCTTGGGGTCGCGGCCGCGCGAGGCGAAATAGGGCAGGCGCGCGACGGCCGCGAGCAGTTGGTCCTTGCCGGAGCCGTCGGGCTTCAGGTGGCGGGCGAACAGGCGGGCGACTTGGCGCCGGGTGCGCGCGTCGGCGTAGGGCTTGGAGGCGGAGGTGCCCGGCGCGGCCCGCAGCGCGTCGCCCCACGCGCGGGTGCGCGCGGGCAGCGAGGCGGCCAGCGCCAGGACGGCCAGGATCAGGGCGGGAATCGGTGTCTTGTTCATCGTCCTCGGGTACATTTTCGCACGGGCGCGGCGCGATCTTCTGGGCCTTCCGGCGGTTTCTCCGGTCCGCAGGGCCCAAGCCGCAACGCGGGTCCTATGGCATCAGGCTGCAGTCCTCGGACCAGCCGGCCGAGTCGTCGTCGTCGTCCACGAACCACTGCCAGCAGGCCGCCGGGGCGTCGAAGGCCAGCGCGCGGCCGTCGCGCGTGACGATCGCCCCCAGGCTTTGGCGCCCGCCGGCGGCCGGCTCGGACTCTCGGGAGCGGTCGGCGAGCCGATAGTCCGCGCCGTCGCTGCCGCGCACCGGGCCCTGCTCGGACGACCAGGGCTTCTCGGGCTTGGCCGCGGCGATGGAGTCCAGGCTTTGCGAGCTTGCCCGGCAGGAGTCGCCGCAGACAAGGGAGGGTTCGATTTTGCTGTTCAACAGGATGCGACCCTGCGCGTCGAAGGCGCAGTCGGTGTAGGTCTGGACGTTCGCGTCGTTATCGAGGACCGTGCGGCAGCCCTGCGGCGCGCAGCGATAGAGGCTCAGCGCCCAGAATCCGAACGCGGAGTCCTCCGGGGCGGCGTTGCGGCAGTTGCCGTCGATGGCGATCATCTCATGGTCGGCGATCTTGCGGCAGTCCCCCTTCGAGCACCAGAATGTGCCGCCGCGAGGCGAAGCGACGAAGTCCCCGTCGTCCTTCCACTCCCCGTCCAGGTAGTTGGCGCCGTCGGCGATCTTGCCGGAGTAGGAGCGAGCGCAGCCCCACGCCTGGCAGTGCCAGAGGCCGGTGGAATCCACGCCGTAGATGTCTCCGTCCGGTCCGGCCTTGAGCGGGAAGACCAGGAAATGTCCGGCCAGCAGCGTTCGGCAGCCGCTCGGCGCGCAATAGCCGGCGCCGTCGGGGCCGGTGAAGTAGAGGCCGTCGGCGGAGGCCACCGCCGAGGCGGCGCGCCCGGCCAGCAGGCGCCGGCATCCGCCCGCGGAGCAGAAGTAGATGGAGCCCGGGTTCCCGGCGAAGAGGAAGACGCCGCGCGAATCTGCGGGTTCCTGCGCCGGCGGCTCGGGGGCGTAGCGGACGACTTGCGCCGAGACCTGCTTGAAGCCGGCGCGGGTCAACTCGTCGAAGGACGCGCCGACCGAGTCCTGGCCCCGCGCCGCGCACGCCAGCGCGAGAGCCGTCATGATTATGGAAAGCTTCATGGTTTCACCTCGTGTTTGACTGCGACGCGTCGATGGTAGCGCGCGGGCGCGCGCGCCGCGTTTGGATCGCGTCAATTCGAGGTGACGAAAAAAGACGAAAGGGCCCGGACTAGGTCCGGGCCCTTTGGCCTGAGGCGTCGACGAAAGTCAGCGGCCGAACGCTCCGGAGGGATCGGCCGCGACGGAATCGAGCAGCGGCGTGTGGACGGCGGGCAGTCTGCCCGCCAGCGCCGCGGCCACGGCGGCGGGGCCGTGCGTCCACGGTCCCTGGTTGCAGGCGCCGAGCCGGTTGGACCAAATCCACTGCACGGTGCTGGTCAGGCTCGGGCCGGTGACCGTCGAGGTTCCCTGCACGCACAGATCGGCGACCTCGTTGCCCTGGTCGTCGTTCCAGGCCTGGGGGTAGGAGGGGTTGGTGCCGTCGGTCGGGAATGGGTCGGTGATCGCCTCGATGGTTTCGTGCGAGGTCGTCGCCGAGAGGCCGTCGAAGCCCGAGCCGCAGCCGAAGCCCCCGCAAGAGGGCATCACGCCGTAGAAGATCGACGAGCCGTCGCGCGGGGACTTGAAGCCCTCGTGGTAGGCGCAGAAGGCCGAGCAGGAGTCCCCGCCGTCGCTGCCGCTTCCCAGCGAGATGTTCACGCCGGACGGGAAGAACACCATGTAGAGCGTGTTCGCGTCGGCCTTCGGGAGTTTTCCGGCGGCGATCTGCGCGTCGAGCTCGGCCTGGATGTCGGAGTCGGCCAGGTTGGAGGAGGTGTTGGCCGGGGTGATGGTGATCGCGCCCGCATAGGTCCCGCGGCCGATGGTCTGGTTGGTGCCCTGGCGGCCGTCGACGGCCTTGATGTTGGTGTCGTATTCCGAGAGCCAGTCCATGTAGGTGCTGTCGAGGATGTTGGAAAAGAACGGGCCGATCTGCGACTGGGTCTGCGCGTCCACGCCCTGCCCCCAGAACACCGCGTAGACTTTCGCGTTGGAGATGACGGGGCCGCCGTAATAGAGGACCTTGTTGGTCGACTCGATCATGAAAGGAGCGGGATGCGTGCGGGGTTTCAGCCAAAGCGCGTGCGGCGCGGCCGAAGACGGCGCGGCGGCGATTGCGGCGATCAGCGCGGCGGCGAGCGTGCTGCGTCTCATCATGATCTTGCCTCCCGAGGATGACTTAGGAAGATTATGCCACAACTCCCCGCGCAATTCCAGGTGAATCGGGACTTTAGGCCCAATTTCCCATGGCCCCAAGGGTCTTTCGCGCCGCGATTGACGCGGGTCAATACGGCGCGAGGCCTGAACTAAGGTAAAATGTCCGGATGAACGAGACCAATCCTCTGGATTTTCATGGGCGGGGCGAGTGGGCGGTGATCTTGGGCGGCTCCTCGGGCTTCGGGCTGGCGGCCGCCAAGCGTCTGGCGCGCG
>JAJZQS010000090.1:1623-10695 GCA_021806745.1 bacterium | reverse complement strand
TCGGTAGTGGGCGGCAAAGCGCAGGAAAAAGTCCGCGTCGGCCGACGAAAAACCCCGCGCCGCCAACTCGGCGGGCGCGGGCAGGCCGCCTTCCAGCGGGGCGGGGCGCAGCCACGCCGACTCCGCGCCGGGGGCGCGCGTCGAAACGACGATCTCCCGGCCGGCGGCGACGCTCAGGCCCAGAAAGCCCAGCGCGTCGCGCAGGGCCGAGAACACGGCCGCCTCCCGCGCCGCGCCGGGGCGCCCCAGCGCCGCGCCCACGCGCGGCGCGGCCGCCGGGCGCAACTCGCGCAGTTCGCCGGAACGCGGATCGAAGAAAATCGGGTTCACGGCAAAATGATACTATAGCCCCGTGAGCCCCGCCAGGCGCTATCCGCAGACGGGAGTCTTCTATCGCGCGCTCGACCGCGAGCTGCCTCTGGCCGCGCGCGGGGAGGGCTGCTGGATCGTCGACGACCTCGGGCGGCGCTACCTCGACGCCTGCGGCGGCGCCTACGTGGCCAACCTCGGCCACGGCGTGCCCGAGATCGCGGATGCGGTGGCCGAGCAGATGCGCCGCGTGGCCTACGTCAACGGCACCGCGTTCACCAACGAGCCCGCCGAGGCGCTCGCGGCCGAGTTGCGCGGGCTCAACCCCCGCGGCCTCGAGTTCGCCTACTTCCTGTCCTCGGGCTCGGAGGCGGTGGAGGCGGCGCTCAAACTCGCGCGCCAGCATTGGGTGGAGTCGGGCAAGCCGGCCAAGCACAAGATCATCGCGCGTTCCCCCGGCTACCACGGCAACACCCTTCTGGCGCTGTCGGCCTCGGCGCGCGAGCACTACAAAAAGCTCTACGGACCGTGGCTTGCGCCGGTGACGATGATCCCCGCGCCCTACCCCTACCGCTGCGCGCCGGACTCTCCCGCGATGACCGCGCAGGCCCTGGAGGACGCGATCAGAAAGGAGGGCGCCGAAACGGTGGCGGCCTTCATCGCCGAGCCCGTCGGGGGCTCCTCGACGGGCGGCTCGGTGCCGCCGGAGGACTACTACCGGCGCGTGCGCGAGATTTGCGACCGGCACGAGGTGCTTTTCATCGCCGACGAGGTCCTCTGCGGCTCGGGCCGCACCGGCCGCTGGGCCGCGATCGAGCATTTCGGCGCGACTCCCGACATCATGACCTTGGGCAAGGGCCTTTCCGGCGGCTATGTGCCGCTGTCGGCCGTGGTCGCTTCGTGCAAAGTCATCGACCCCATCGCGAAGGGTTCCGGCGCCTTCAAGCACGCCCAGACTTTCTCCCATTCCCCCGCCATTTGCGCCGCGGGATTGGCCGCCGTTCGTTACATCCAGAAAAACAAGCTCGTCGATCGTTGCGCCAAGATGGGCGCCGTGCTTCATCGAAAGCTGGATTCGTTGCGCGAACTCCCCCACGTCGGCGACGTGCGGGGGCTTGGGCTTCTGGCCGGAATCGAGTTCGTGGCCGACAAGAAGACGAAAGCGCCGTTTCCCCGAGCGCGCAAGTTCGCCGAGGCGTTCGTTTCCGCGGCCATGGATGCGGGCCTCGTGGTCTGGCCCAACGTGGGCCAGGCCGACGGCGAAAACGGCGACCTGGTCATGGTCGCGCCCCCTTTCATCGTGACCGAGTCGGAAATCGACGAAATCGTGGCCCGCTTCAAGCTCGCCCACGCCAAGACCCTGGAGGTCCTCCATGCCCCCCGCTAGCGCGCCGCAAAAAATCACCTACACCTCGGCCAACGCCGACATGACCGCCTTCCATGCCGCGTTCGACGAGGCCCTCAAGACCGTGCGCGCCAAGGCCGGCGCCGAGCACCCGCTGTGGATCGACGGCCGGGCGGTGAACTCGCCCTCGCCCCTTCTTGTCGACTCCTCGCCCATCGACTCTTCGTTCGTGCTGGGCAAATTCGCGTCCGCGACGCCGGAGCACGTCGACCAGGCGGTGCGCGCCGCGCGCGCGATCCAGAAGAAATGGGCGTCCTTGCCCTGGCAGGAGCGCGTGCAGACCATGCGCAAGGCCGCGCACTACATCCGCGCGCGCAAGTTCGAGATCGCCGCGATCATGAGCTTGGAGGTGGGCAAGAGCCGGCTGGAGGCGATGGGCGACGCCGAGGAGTCGGCCGACCTCATCGATTACTACTGCCGGATCATGGAGGAGAACGCGGGCTTTCTCAAGCCGCTGGGCAAGCTGCTGCCCAACGAGAACACGCGCTCGGTACTGCGCCCGTACGGAGTGTTCGTCTGCATCGCGCCGTTCAATTTCCCGCTGGCGCTGTCGACGGGGATGTCCTCGGCGGCGCTGTTGGCCGGCAACGCCGTGGTCTACAAGCCCGCGCAAGACGCCCCGTGGACGGGCCTGATGCTCTACGAGTGCTACAAATCCGCGGGCATTCCCGGGGGCTTGTTCAACTTCGTCACGGGCTTGGGTTCGGCGATCGGCGACGCGCTCTGGAAGCATCCGGGCGTGGACGGCATAGTGTTTACCGGCTCCAAGGAGGTGGGCATGCGCATGGTCCGGGAGTTCTCCTCGAACTTCGCCAAACCCGCGCTCATGGAGTTGGGCGGCAAGAACCCGACCTACGTCTCCGAGACGGCGAACCTGGACGACGCGGCGCTGGGCGTGATGAAGTCCGCTTTCGGCCTGCAGGGGCAGAAATGCTCTGCGTGCTCTCGCGTTTACGTCCACCGCGAGGTCTACGACGCGTTCCTGGCGAAATTGATTGACAAGACCAAGGCGCTGAAACTCGGCGATCCGACCGAGAAAGACGTTTTCTTCGGTCCCGTGATCAACGCCAAGGCTTTGAAAACTTTCGACGGCGCCGTGGAGTCGGCCAAAAAAGGCGGCAAAGTGCTGCTGGGCGGCGGACGCCTCAAGGGCGGAATCTTCGACAAGGGGCATTTCGTCGAGCCGACGATCGTCGAACTGCCGCTCGACCACGAGTTGTTCCTGCGCGAGCTCTTCGTGCCGATTCTCGCCGTCGGCAAGGTCAAGGACCTGGATGAGGCGATCGCCCAATCCAACAAGGCCGACTACGGGTTGACGGCGGGAATTTTCACCGCCAAGAAAGACGAGATCGAGAAATTCTTCGACGAGATCGAGGCCGGCGTCTGCTACGCCAACCGCCCTACGGGCGCGACCACCGGAGCGTGGCCCGGCGTGCAGTCGTTCTGCGGCTGGAAAGGTTCGGGCTCCACCGGCAAGGGCGGCTGCGGTCCCTACTACCTGGCGCAGTTCATGCGCGAACAAAGCCGCACGATCATGGAGTGACCATGTCCGCTAAAACCCACGCTTCCGCGTCCGCCGTCGCCGCAGACTACCCGCGCATCGTCGTTCCCCCGCCCGGCCCCAAGGCGCGCGCGGTCATCGCCAAGGACAAGGAGTATTCGTCGCCGTCCTACATCAAGGAGTATCCTCTGGTGATCGCCGGCGGCAAGGGCGCGATGGTCGAAGATGCCGACGGCAACCGCTACATCGATTGGATGGCCGGCATCGCGGTCTCCTCCACGGGTTACGCGCACCCGAAAGTGGTCAAGGCCGTGCAGGAGGCCGCGGCCAAGTTCTTCCACATCTGCGGCACCGACTTCTACTACGAGGGCTTCTCGGATTTGTGCGAGCGCCTGGCCAAGTCCGCGCCAGGCGGAGGCAAGTGGCGGACCTTCCTGACAAACTCGGGCACCGAGGCCGTGGAGGGCGCGGTCAAGCTCGCGCGTCATCACACCCGCCGTCCGGCTCTGGTGGCCTTCCACAGTTCGTTTCACGGCCGGACCTACGCGGCGATGTCGCTGTCGAGCTCGAAGGTGAAATACCGCAAGGGCTTCGGTCCGCTGATGCCGGAGGTCTACCACCTGCCCTTCCACAACCCGTATCGCAACACGCTCGAGGACTGCGTGCGCGCGGCGCGCGAGCTCTTCGAGACCAAGATCTCGCCTGAAGACGTGGCCGCGGTGATCGTCGAGCCGCTGCAGGGCGAGGGCGGCTACGCGATCCCGTCGCCGGAATTTTTGCGCTTCTGGCGCACGACCTGCGACGAGTATGGGATGATGCTGATCTTCGACGAGGTGCAAAGCGGCGCCGGCCGTACCGGCAAGATGTGGGCCTGCGAGCATTTCGGCGTGGCGCCCGACGCGATCTGCAGCGCCAAGGGACTGGGATCGGGCATGCCCATCGGCGCGATCCTGGCCAAGGAGTCCGTGATGACTTGGCCGCGCGGCTCGCACGGCTCCACCTACGGCGGAAATCCCGTGGCCTGCGCGTCCGCTCTGGCCACGCTCGACTTGCTCGATTCGGAACTCATGGCCAACGCGCGCCGGCAGGGCAAGCGCCTCATCGAGGGCCTGCGCCGTCTGCAGGTCGCGCACCCGAGCATCGGCGACGTGCGCGGAATGGGCCTGTTCATCGGCGTGGAATTCGTCCAGGACCGCGACACCAAAGAGCCCGCGGCGGAACTCGTGGCCAAGCTCGAGCAACTCGCCTTCTCCAAAGGACTGCTTCTGCTGAGCTGCGGCAAGTCCGTGGTGCGCGTGGCCCCCCCTCTGACGCTGACCGACTACGACGCGGACAAGGGGCTTGAGATTCTCGACGCCTGTCTGACGGAGTTGAAAGCCTAGGCCTGCGAAAGACTTAATTTGATCGAGAGCACGAATGGATAGACCGCCCCGCTGGAAGCAGCGTTTCGACAACTTCGAGCGGGCTTATAAGACATTTTTCAAATTGGCCGACATGGCCGGTCCGGGCGAAATCGAGAACATCGCTCTCATTCAAATGTTCGAGATCGTCTTCGAGCTTTGGTGGAAGACGATGAAAGATTATCTGTCGGAAGAAGGCTTTGAGGTCGCCAGTCCCAAAGCCGCCATCCGCCAGGCGTTCCAGTCCGGATACATTCATGACGGCGAGCTATGGATGACGGCCCTGGAAAAACGCAACGCCACCGTCCACACCTACGATTCCAAGATTCTCGAAGAAACCGCGGCCTTCATCCGCCGCGACTTTTTTCCGCTGATTCGCGGTTGGCGTGAATCCTTCAAGGACAAGCACCAGGGATGAAATTCGGCCTCACCGACGGGCAACTCGCGCAAATCCGCTCCGTTCTGGCCGAGTTCCCCTCCGTCTCGGAGGCGGTCATCTTCGGCTCTCGGGCGATGGGAAACCACAAAGAAGCTTCCGACGTGGACCTCGCGCTCAAAGGCGAGATCGACGGCCGCGTCGTTTCCGAAATAAAATCCGCCTTCGAGGACACGAACATTCCGCTCTTTTTCGACATCGTGGCCTATGGGACGATCGGCAACGACAAGCTCAAGCGGCATATCGACGAGCACGGCGTGGTCGTGTGCCGGAACGAACGCCCGGATTCCGCATAGCATAGAGGTTGAGCCGGCGGCGGGGTTTTTAAAAAAAGGTCCGCGGCAAGACCAGGTAGACCGTCATCACGACGACCGCGTAGCCCGCCAAACGCGCGGCGTAGCTGCGGCGCTTCACCTGTTCGGGGCCGAAGCGCGTCCACAAGTCCACCGCGCCGCACGCCGCCGAAGTGAACCACGCGCCCAGCACGTGATAGTCCCACATCTTCTGCCAGCCGTAGATGACGAGAAGCCCCCAGGCGACGATGGGAATTAGCGTCATGAAGACGTCGGGCGGCTCGACCGACACCTCCCAACTGCCGATCCACAGCGAGATCACCGTGAAAACGGCGATGGGAGCCGTGAACACCCATTGCAGGACCTCGATGCGCATCCATGAATGCGGTGCGCGCAGCAGCAAGTAGGCGTCGAAGGCCGCTCCGACGGCCAGCGCCGCCAGATGCGCGAGCACGAAGCCGCGCGCGACCTTGGCGTTGCGCGTGGCGCGCCACAGCGCCAGAGCGCTGAGCGCGATCCAAATGAAGGCCCGCGGATAGACCGCGAGGAAGTACTCTTTCGCGTGGGCCATCGGCTCAACATAAAAAAATATTCGCGTCCGCTCAAGCCCTCGGTCGCGATGATGTAGAATGGCGCTCATGAAAAACAAGGTCGTGAGCATGAAGGAAGCGGTCTCGTCTTTGGTGCGCGACGGCGACACGGTGGTCATCGAGGGCTTCACCCACCTGATTTGCTTCGCGGCCGGCCACGAGATCATCCGCCAGGGAAAAAAGAACCTGACGCTGGCGCGTCTGACGCCGGATCTGGTCTACGACCAGATGATCCAGGCCGGCGTGGCCAAGAAGCTGATTTTTTCCTGGGCCGGGAATCCGGGCGTGGGCTCTCTGCACGCGTTCCGGCGCGCGACGGAGGCTCGCCCGCCCAAGCTCGAAATCGAGGAGTACTCGCATTTCGGGATGGTCGCCCGCTTCTCGGCGGGGGCGGCGAACCTTCCGTTTTGGCCGCTGCGCAACTACGCGGCCACCGACATCCCGAAAGCCAACCCGCGCATCAAGTCCGTCATCTGCCCCTACACCGGCGAGGCGCTGGCCGCGGTCCCGGCTCTTCGCCCCGACGCGACGATCGTCCACGCCCAGCGCGCGGACAAGTCCGGCAACGCTCAGGTTTGGGGATTGATGGGCGTGCAGAAGGAGGCGGCGTTCGCCTCCAAGCGCGTGATCGTCGTCGTCGAGGAACTCGTCGACGAGTCGGTGATCCGCCAAGACCCCAACCGCACGCTGATCCCGGGGCTTCAAGTCGACGCGGTCGTCGTCGAGCCGTGGGGCGCGCATCCGTCCTACGCGCAGGGCTATTACGACCGCGACAACGACTTCTATGTCGCCTGGGACAAGATCGCGCGCGAGGACTCTTCCTTCAATAGGTATCTCGACGAGTTCGTCCACGGCGTGCCCGACCGCGCCGCCTACATGAAAAAGCAGCCGGGATTGGCCGAGCGTTTGAAGGCCCGGCCGCGGGTGTGCGCGGGAGTGGACTACGGCTACTAGGCCGGCCTACGCCGCGGCCGCGGTCCGTCGTCTGAAGGCGGCCGATCCGGTGCTGGCGCGCGTGATCTCGCGCGTGGGGCCTTTCGACTTGCGTCCCACGCCCGACGACACCTTCGAGGCGATGCTTCGTTCCATCGTCTATCAGCAGCTCAACGGCAAGGCCGCGTCCACCATCCACGGTCGCGTGCTGGCGGCTCTGGGCGGCAGGGCCGACGCTCGGCGCCTGCTGAAGACTCCCGAGGCGTCTTTGCGCGCGGCGGGTCTTTCGGCCAACAAGCTCGCGGCGGCGCGCGACCTGGCCGAGAAATGTTTAAGCGGCGCCGTGCCGTCGCGGCGGCGGCTTGAGGCCATGCCCGACGCGGAAATCGTCGAACATCTGATCCAGGTGCGCGGCATCGGCGTCTGGAGCGCGCAGATGTTCTTGATGTTCCGGTTGGGCCGTCCCGACGTCTTGCCCAGCGCCGACTACGGCATCCGCAATGCGTTCGGCAAGCTGTATCGCAAAAACGGCCGCCTGCCGCCTCCGTCGGCGGTCGAGTCGCACGGCCGCCTCTGGGCGCCGTACCGGACGGTCGCCAGCTGGTATCTGTGGCGTTCTCTGGACGCGCCGGCCGAAGTCTAGGCCGCGCTCACTGCACGCCCGGCAGTTGGAAGCGGCCGGGGCAGTTGCCGGAGCTCGTGGCGGGCAGAAGCTCCTGCGCGAGCGCTCCGGCAGACGGCGGCTGGGGCGACAGGCGCAAGGTGACCTCGCTGAGCGCCGACTGGCCGTTGACGCGAGAGCACGAGAGGCTCACGTCGGCCGAAGAGCCGGAGCCGTAGGCGGACTCGAAGGCGGACAGGACGTCTTGCGCGTTGACCGTCCCCCCTGCGTGCGCGGTCAGGAACTGCCCGAAGGCCGAGGAATCCACGGCCTGGACGAGCGCCACCACGTCGCTGAAATAGTCGTCGGCCGAAAGGCCCGAGCAGGTTCCGTGCTTGTACCATTCGTGACGCTGGAGGCAGGACTGGGTTCCCGGCATCACCTGCGCGAGCGCGCTCTGGGTCGACGGCGACATGCCGGTGGGAGGCATGCTGCACCACTGTCCGGAGTCGCCCTCGGACTGGGTCGTCGAGTCGACGCCGCAGTAGCCGTAGGAGTGCGACGGGTCGTTGTTGCGGTCGGGCCACAGGCCGTGCAGGGCCAGGTGCGTGGCGTCGAAGCGGTCGGGCGTCTCGCTTGAGCACTCCGGCTTGCTCATGTGCGAGGAGCAGAAGGTCGGCTCCCAGGAGAGGGCCAGCACGTAGTCGTCGAAGCGTCCGGCGGTCTGCGCACGGGCGCACACGGCGAGCGTCGTCATCGCGGCGAGGAGGGCGAGGGGGCGGTTCATGTTTTTAGTATACACGACGAGCGCCCGCGCCAAACGCCGGGCATGGGACTTTCGGCCCACTTTTTTGGGGGGTCCTTCGCGCGGGCGCGCGGCGCGCGAAAAGATATAATCGGCGCATGAGCGAGACCTCCGTCGCCGCCGACTACACCCTCAACGAACTGATGTGCGTGCTGGCCGCGCGCGAGATCCGCGACGGCGACGTGGTGTTCGTGGGCATCGGCCTGCCCAACCTCGCCTGCAACCTGGCGCGCGCCACCCACGCCCCGAACATGACGCTGATCTACGAGTCCGGCGCGGTCGGCGCCGTCCCCGACCGCGTGCCGCCGTCCATCGGCGACCCGGCGCTGGTGACCGGCTCGCTGCAGGTCACCTCGATGGCCGATGTCTTCCAGCTCTTCCTTCAAAACGGGAAGATCCAGATCGGCTTCCTGGGAGGCGCGCAGGTCGACAAGTTCGGCAACATCAACACGACGGTCGTGGGCGCCTACGGCGCGCCGAAGGTCCGCCTGCCGGGTTCCGGCGGAGCGTCCGAGATCGCGGCGCACGCGCAGCGTGTGCTGATCGTGACCAAGCTCGACAAGAGGGCGTTCCCCGAGAAGGTGGACTTCGTCACCTCCAACGGCCGGCGCGTGGCCAAGATCATCACCAACATGGGCGTTTTGGAGCCGGGCCCCGGCGGCGAGATGATTTTGACGGCGCTTCACCCGGGCGTGACTTTTTCGCAGGTGCAGGAGAACGTGGGCTGGGCGCTGAAATCCGCGTCCGAGGTCAAGACCTCCCCCCTGCCGTCGGCGCGCGAGATCGAGCTTTTGCGCAC
>JAJZQS010000090.1:0-1523 GCA_021806745.1 bacterium | reverse complement strand
AGGAGAAATCAATGACCCCCCACACCCTGACGAAGACGCCGAAAACCGCCGCTAAGACGGCCGCGATCTCCGCCGCCGACTACTTCCAGGCCAAGCTCGCCTACGAGATGACGGCCTGGAGGCTCAAGGGCCTGCTCGACCAGAAGTCCACGGACTATCTGGTGCTGGATGTGCGCTCGCCCGACGCGTTCGCGGCCGGCCACCTGCCCGGCGCGCTCAACATCCCGCTGGCGGAGCTGACGGCCAAGCTCGCGACGCTGCCCAAGAACAAGACGATCGTGACCTACTGCGGCGGGATCACCTGCCAACTGGCGCCGAAGGCGGCGCTGGAGCTGGCGCAGAAAGGCTTCCAGGTGATGGAGCTTTTCGGCGGCATCCAGGATTGGAAGGACAAGGGCTTCCCGATCCAGAAGTAAGAAGTCGCGACGGCCGCGACGGAGCGCCCCGAAAGGGGCGCTCTTTTTTATCTAAAGTAGACGCATGAACACCATGACCCTCTCCCTCCTCGCCGCGTTGCTGCCGCTGGCCGGTTTCGCGCGCGCCGATTCCGCGCGCGAGGAGGCCGCCGCGGCCTTGGCCAAGCCCCTGCCGCCGGTCTTTGATCCCGCCGCCATCGACAAGAGCGCCGACCCCTGCGTCGATTTCTACCAGTATTCGTGCGGCCAATGGCTCAAGGACAACCCGGTTCCGCCCGACCAGACCGTCTGGTATCGCTTCAGCGAGCTCGACGAGCACACGCGCGCGGTCTTGGAGGACATCCTTCAGAAGGCGGCCGACGACAAGTCTCCCAAATCCGAGAACGAGCGCAAGATCGGCGACGACTATGCCGCGTGCATGGACGAAAGCGCCATCGACGCCAAGGGCCTCAAGCCTTTCCAGGCCGAACTGGACCGCGTGAACGCGATGACTTCCATGAACGAACTGCCCGCGGAGGTCGCGCGGCTGCAGTTGCTCGGCGCGGCGCCGCTGTTTTCCTTCGGCTCCACGCAGGACTACCAAGACGCCTCGCGCATGATCGCCACGGCCGACCAGGGCGGGATATCGCTTCCCGATCGGGACTATTACCTGACCGACGAGTTCAAGAAGGAGCGCGACGCCTACGGGGCGCACCTGCGCCGCATGTTCAGCCTGCTCGGCGACGACGACAAGAAAGCCGCCGCCGAGGCCGACGCGGTCCTGCGCGTGGAGACCGCGCTGGCCAAGGTCTCGATGAGCCGCGACGATCGACGCGAGCCCAAGAATGTCCACCACAAGATGGACTTGGCGTCTTTCGAGACGCTGTCGCCCACTTTCGACTGGAAGGCGTATCTCGACGCCGTCGGCGCGCCGCGCTTCAAGCCCATCGACGCGGCCGACCCGGCGTTTTTCTCGGGCATGGACCTGGCGCTGCAGTCCGTGCCGCTGGGCGACTGGAAGGCCTACCTGCGCTGGAACTTGATCCACGGCCTGGTGGCGATGGCGCCCAAGCCCTTCGTCGACGAGGACTTCGACTTCTTCGGCCGCACGCTCAACGGACAGCAGAC
>JAJZQS010000002.1 GCA_021806745.1 bacterium | reverse complement strand
GCCCCCGCGGCCGCGGCCGGCCTGCCCGCGCCGCGCCTGGTCGTGCTGCCCTCCCCCTACCGCTACCTGCTGACGCCGCTGGTCGACCGCGTGCTGCGCGCCGCCCAGGATCATCCCGACCGCCGCGTGGCCGTCGTCATCCCGGAGATCGTGGAGGCGCGCTGGTACAACCACCTGCTCCACGCCCAGCGCGCGACCTTGCTCAAGGCCCTGCTCTACTTGCGCGGCGGCAACGGCGTGGTCGTCATCAACGTGCCGTGGCATTTGAGCGCGCAGTGACGCGCCGGATTTCGGCGCTCGTCGGCGTTGCGCCCGTCGGAAATATATATCATGACCGAGTGGAAGCGACTCCGGCCCCCGCGCGCGTTCTCGTCGTGCAGCTGCGCCGCCTCGGCGACGTGATCTTGACCACGCCCGCGCTGGCGGCGCTCAAAAAACGCTATCCGGGCGCGAAACTGGATTTCCTGGTCGAGGCGCCCGGAGCCGAGGCCGTCGCGGGCAACCCCGACATCGACGAGATTTTGGTCTACGACGCGGCGGGTGCGCTTGCCGCCCTGCGCTGGGCGCTGAAGATCCGCGCGCGCCGCTACGATTGGGTGATCGACTTCCTGGCCAATCCGCGCACCGCGCTGATTGCGGCGCTGTCGAAAGCCTCGGTGAAGGCCGGCCCCGCGCACTCGCGCCGGCGTTGGGCCTACAACCACCGGCTGGTCCAGCCCCAAGACGCGATGTACGCGGCGGCGGAAAAAGTCCGCTGGCTGCAGAGCCTGGGCGTGGCGCCCGCGGACGCGCCGGCGCTTCCGCGGGTCTATCTGACGCCGCGGCCGGCGCGCACGGCCAATCTCGTGGGCCTGGCGCCCGCCTCGCGCAAGGACACGCGGCGCTGGCCGGCCGCGGCCTTCGCCGAACTCGGGCGCCTGCTGGCGGACAAGCGCGGCTGCGCGCTGAAAGTCTTTTGGGGCCCCGGCGAACGGGAACTCGCCGAGGAGGTCGCGCGCGGCGCGGGAAGCTCCGCGCGCGTGTCGCCGCCCACGCCCGGCGTGGCCGACCTCGCGCGCGAGCTCGCCGAATGCCGGCTTCTCGTGACCAACTGCTCGGGCACCAAGCATCTGGCCGCGGCCGTGGGCGTGCCCACTTTGACCGTGCACGGCTCCTCGGACCCGGCCAGTTGGACGCCGAACCATCCCGACCACCGCTTCGTGCGCCGCGAGGAGCTGGCTTGCATCGGCTGCCGCTCCAACACCTGCCCCACGCGCATCGAGTGCCTGGCCGAGCTTCCCGCCGCGCGCGTTTTGCCCGCGGCTCTGGACATGCTCTCTCGCGCGCAGGACCGCGCGTGAGCTGGTCCAAGCGGCGCGAGCGTCTGCGCGGCAGCCTGGCCGGCCGCGCGGCGTTGGGCGCGGCGTCTTTGGCCTACGGCGCCGGGGTGCTGGCGCGGCGCGCGCTCTACGGCGTGGGCGCGCTCAAGCGCCGCAGGCTCGACGCGCGAGTGGTGTGCATCGGCAACCTCACCGCCGGCGGCACGGGCAAGACGCCGGCCGTCCTGCTTGCCGCCGAGACCTTGCGCCAGCGCGGCCACGAGGTGGCCATCCTCTCTCGCGGCTACGGACGCCGGGCGTCCAAGAAGGAAGTCACGGTGCTCATCGACGGCCGCCACGCCGACTGGCGCGCGTGCGGCGACGAGCCGTGGATGATCCACCAATCCCTGCAGGGTCTGGGCGTGCCGGTGCTCGTCTGCCCGGACCGCGCGAAGGCCGGCGGGCTTGCCGTGGAGGCCTACGGCAGCAAGGTCTTGATCCTGGACGACGGCTTCCAGCACTGGCGTTTGCACCGCGACCTCGACATCGTGCTCATCAGCGCGCGCGATCCTTTCGGCGGCGGGCGCCTGTTGCCCGCCGGCGACTTGCGCGAGCCGATCTCGGCGCTGAGGCGCGCGCACATGATCGTGATCACCCATGCCGACCGGGTCCCCGCCGAGGAACTGGCCGCTCTGCGCGCGCGCCTGGAGTCGATGCGCCCCGGCGTGCCGATCCTGGAGTCGGCGCACCGCGCCGATCACCTGCTCGACGCGCGCGCCGACCGCCGTCTGCCCGCCGAGCACTTGAGCGGGCGCGCGGCGGTGGCGCTGTCGGCCATCGGCGACCCGCTGCAGTTCGAAGCTTCGTTGGAAGGCCTCGGCGTCAAGCTCGCCCAGCGCTGGCGCTACCCCGACCACCACGCGTTTTCCGAGCGCGAACTGCGCTCGGCCGAAAGCCTGCGCGGCGGCCTGCCGCTGGTGACGACGATGAAGGATTTCGTGCGCTTTCCCGATTCCTGGGAGAGCGTGCTCACCGGCGAGGTGTATGTTCTCGGCGTCAAGCTCGACATCCTCCGCGGGCGCAACGCCTGGATCGACGGCCTGGACCGCCTGGCGCGTGAGGCCGCCTCGGCGTGAGAGTCCGGGCGGCCGCGCTGGCGCTGACTTTGGCCGGCGCGCCGGCCGCGGCCGCGGGCTGGGGCCGCGTCGCGATCTCGACTTCGATCGTCTCGCCGCGGAGCTTGGCCGGTCCTGAAGTCGCGCTTCCCGCCGACGCCAAGCCCCTGCCGCGCTATCCGGAACTGCTGACCTACTCGGTGGGCTGGGGGCCGCTGGCGGTGGGCACGGCCACGCTCGGCGTCGACAAGGTCGTCGATTTCAACGGCCGCCCCGCCTATCATCTGCACAGCGAGGCGCGCTCCAACGCCTTTTGCGACGCGTTCTATCCGGTGCGCGACCGCAACGAGGCGTGGCTGGACGCGCGCACCTTGACCTCGCTGGGCTACGAGAAGAAGCTCAACGAGGGCCGCTATCACCGCGACGTCTGGGTGCTCTACGACCGCGACGCCGGCCGCTTCGTCGAGCGCCAGACCGCGCCGGACGGCTCCTTTCGGGTCAAGACGGGCACGGTCCCGGCCCAAGTCGAGGATGTGTTTTCGAGCATCTTCTTCGTGCGCGCGCACGAACTTCCCGATGGCGGCGCGGTGGTCGTGGACGTGAACACGCCCGACAACTGGCCCCTGGCCGTCAAGGTGCTCAAGCGCGAGAAGGTCAAGGTCCCGGTTGGGACTTACTCCGCGGTCGTCGTCCAGCCCGAGATGCGCCGCGAGGGACTGTTCGTCCAGAAGGGTCGGCGCCTGCGTCTGTGGCTGTCGGACGACGCGGTCCACCGGCCGCTGCGCATGGAAGTCGAGGTGTTTTTCGGCCACATCACGGCGGTTCTGCGCGAAATGTTATAATCGCTTCCCGTAACAATGTCCGCCACGCGCGCCGAGCGCCAGGAACTCCTTAAGATCGTCGCCCGCTTTCAGGGGCGCCGCGTTCTCGTCGTCGGCGACTTGATGCTCGATCAGTACATCCGCGGCTCGGTCAGCCGCATCTCCCCCGAGGCGCCGGTGCCGGTGGTGCGCGTGACCGGCGAGAGCTTCGTGCCGGGGGGCGCCGGAAACGTGGTCGGCAACCTGGCGGCGCTCGGCGCGTCGGTGTCGGTGGTGGGCGTGGTCGGCGAGGATGAGGCGGGACGACGGCTGCTCGAGCAGTTCCGCGGGCGCGGCGCCGAAGTCGAGGGCGTCTGCGTCGACGTGGAGCGCCAGACCACGCAGAAATGCCGCGTCGTGGCCGAGCGCCAGCAGGCGGTGCGCTACGACCGCGAGACCCCGGGGCCGCTGTCGCACGCGACAGAGACGCGTCTTCTGGCCAGCCTCTCCGAGGAGTTGCCCAAGGCCGACGCGGTGATTCTCTCCGACTACGGCAAGGGCGTGATCTCTCCCCGCCTGCTTGCCGTCGCCATTGCCGCCGCGCGACGGCGCCGCGTGCCGGTGACCGTCGATCCCAAGCCCGAGCATTTCCGCAAGTACCGCGGCGTCACTTGCGTCACGCCCAACACCTCCGAGGCCTGGGCCTGCATGCGCCGCGAGCCTCGCCCCGGTCAGGACGCGATCGTCGCGCTCGGCCGCGACATCCTGAAGACCTTGCGCAGCCGCTCGGCGCTGATCACGCGCGGCAGCGACGGCATGAGCC
This sequence comes from bacterium, assembly GCA_021806745.1. GTDB lineage: Bacteria > Elusimicrobiota > Elusimicrobia > UBA1565 > UBA9628 > GWA2-66-18. The sequence continues at coordinate 47,065 of JAJZQS010000002.1, read as the reverse complement.
TGTTCGAGGATTCCGGCCGCGTCACGCACATCCCGACGGTCGCGCGCGAGGTCTTCGACGTGTCCGGCGCCGGCGACACGGTGATCTCGACGCTGACGCTGGCTTTGGCCGCGGGCGCGTCTCTGCCGCAGGCGGCGCGTCTGTCCAATCAGGCCGCCGGCATCGTGGTGGGCAAACTCGGCACGGCCACGACCGACCCGCGAGAGCTCTCCGAGGCCTTGCGGTGAGCTCGGCGCTGACCGTCATTCCCGCGCGCCTGGGCTCGACGAGGTTTCCCCGCAAGGTGCTGGCCAGGCTCGCCGGGCGCACGCTCGTCGAGTGGTGCTGGCGCGCCGCGAAGGCCGTGCGCCTGGGCCCGGTGCTGGTGGCCGTCGACTCGCGCGAGGTCGCCGACGAGGTCCGGCGCTTCGGCGGCGAGGCGGTGATGACTCCGCCGTCGTGTCCGTCGGGCTCCGACCGCGTGTGGTTGGCGGCCCGCGGGCGGCGCGAGGAGGTCATCGTCAACTACCAGGGCGACATGCCTTTTTTGCGGGCGTCGACCTTGCGCGCCGCGGTCAAGGCGCTGACGACGCGCACCGACATCTCCACGGCGGTGATCCCGCTCACGGACGCGCGCCGCGCCGCCGACTTCAACGTGGTCAAGGCGGTGCGCGCCGAGGACGGCCGCTGCCTGTATTTCTCCCGCGCGAAAGTCCCTCACGCGCGCGACGAAGGCCCGCAGACGCTTTGGGAGCACCTGGGGATCTATGTCTATCGGCGCGAGGCGCTCAGGCGCTTCGTGTCCCTGCCGCCGTCGCGGTTGGAGAATACCGAAAAGCTCGAGCAACTGCGGGCGTTGGAGGCGGGCATGACCCTGCGCGCGGCCGTCGTCGACGAGCGTCCGGTCTCCGTCGACGTCCCCGCCGATTTGACGCGCGCGTCGCGACTTCTGCTCCGGGGGAACGCATGAACACCAAATACATCTTCGTGACCGGCGGCGTCGTCAGTTCTCTGGGCAAGGGCATCTCGGCGTCGTCGATCGGCAAGCTCCTGCAGGCGCGCGGGCTTTCGGTGACGATGCTCAAGTGCGATCCCTACATCAACGTGGACCCCGGCACGATGAACCCGTTCCAGCACGGCGAGGTGTTCGTGACCGAAGACGGCGCGGAGACCGACCTCGACCTCGGGCACTACGAACGCTTCCTGAACCGCGAGATGCACCACACCAACAACTTCACCGCGGGCAAGGTCTATCAGTCCGTCATCGAGCGCGAGCGCCGCGGCGACTTCCTGGGAACGACCGTGCAGGTGATCCCGCACATCACCGATGAGATCAAAAACCGCTTCCGCGCCGTGGCCAAGGGCGCCGACATCGCGATCATCGAGATCGGCGGCACCGTCGGCGACATCGAAAGCCTGCCGTTTCTTGAGGCCGCGCGCCAGATGGGCCTGGAGGCCGGGCGCGACAACGTGCTCTATCTCCACGTGACCTTGATTCCATACATCCGCGCCTCCGAGGAGCTCAAGACCAAGCCCACCCAGCACTCGGTGCAGAAGCTGCGCGAGATCGGCATCTCCCCCGACGTGCTCGTGTGCCGTACCGAAAGGCCCCTGGGCCCGGAGATGCGCGCGAAGCTGTCGATGTTCTGCTCGGTGCCCAAGGAGTCGGTCATCGAAGCGCCCGACTGCGAAAGCATCTACGAGGTGCCGACGGTGTTCCACAAGCAGGGCCTCGACGAGCAGATATTGATGCTGCTGCGCCTGCGCGCCCAGTCCAAGGATCTCGACGGCTGGAACGAGATCGTCCGGCGCCTGAAAAACCCCAAACGCGAGGTCGTCGTGGCGCTGGCGGGCAAATACACCGACTACAAGGACGCCTACAAGTCCGTCAACGAGGCCCTGATTCACGGCGGCATCGCCAACGAAGCCAAGGTGCGCGTGCGCTTTCTGGACACGACCGACCCCAAGATCGCCGAGCAAGTCGCGGACGTGGACGCGATCCTGGTCCCCGGGGGCTTCGGCGACCGCGGCATCGAGGGCAAGATCCGCGTCGCCCAGCTCGCGCGCGAGAACAAGGTCCCCTATTTCGGCCTGTGCCTGGGCCTGCAGATCGCGGTCATCGAGTTCTCGCGCAATGTCTTGAAGCTTTCCGGCGCTCATTCGACCGAATTCGACCCGAAGTCCCGCTACCCGGTCATCGATCTCCTGCCCGAGCAGAAGTCGGTCAAGGACAAGGGGGCCACGATGCGCCTGGGCGTCTACGAGTGCTCGCTGAAGAAGGGCACGCTCGCGCACCGCGCCTACGGCGCGGCGACGATCTCGGAGCGCCACCGCCACCGCTTCGAGGTCAACAACAAGTTCCGCAAGCTGTTGGAAGACGCCGGCCTGGTCGTCTCCGGCGTGCACGCGCCCAAAAACCTCGTCGAGATCGTCGAGCTCAAGGACCACCCGTGGTTTCTGGCCACGCAGTTCCATCCCGAGTTCAAGAGCCGCCCCGAGGATCCGCACCCGCTGTTTCGCGGCTTCATCGCGGCGGCCGTGGAGCGCGCGCAGGCGCGGCAAGCCCATGCGCGCGCGTGAAGTCCGCGTCGGCTCGGTCGTCTTCGGCGGCGGCGCGCCGGCCGCCTACATTGGCGGTCCCTGCGTCATCGAGTCCGAGGCGTTGCTGCGCCGCGTCGGCCGCGCGCTGAAGAATGCCTGCGCCCAGCTCAAGGTCGGCTTCGTGCTCAAGTCTTCCTACGACAAGGCCAACCGCACCTCGGTGAAGTCTTTCCGCGGCCCGGGCATGGAGGCGGGCTTGGCGACCTTGGCCAAGGTCGCCGCGGAGCTCGGGGTGCCCTGCGTGACCGACGTGCACGAGCCCGCGCACGCGGAAATCGCCGCGCGCTACGTGGACATGCTCCAGGTCCCGGCGTTTTTGTCGCGCCAGACCGACTTGCTGCTGGCGTGCGCGCGCACCGGCAAGGCGGTCAACGTCAAGAAAGGGCAGTTCCTCTCGCCCTGGGACATGCGCCACGCCGTCGAGAAAATCGAATCGGCCGGCAACAAGCGCGTGCTGCTGACCGAGCGCGGCGCCAGCTTCGGCTACGGCAACCTCGTCGTCGACATGCGCTCCTACGAGATCATGCGCGGCTTCGGCGTGCCGATCGTGCACGACGCGACGCACTGCGTCCAACTCCCCGGCGGCAACGGGGCGACCACCGGCGGCCAGCGCGAGTTCGTGCGCCCGCTCGCGCGGGCCGCGGCGGCCGTCGGCGTGGACGGGATTTTCTTCGAGACCCACCCGGACCCGGACAAGGCGCTCTCCGACGGCCCCAATTCGCTGAGGCTGGCCGACGTCCCGTCGTTTTTGCGCGAGGTGAGGGACTTTGACGCGCTGTCCAAGGAGATACGCCGATGAAATGCCCGGCCTGCCGCCAGGAAAACAAGGACACGGCCAAGTTCTGCAAGAAGTGCGATTACGACTTCTCCGCGCCGCCCGCGTGGTTTCCCGACGCGGCCTGGCACCTGCGCACGCTCGGCGTCATCTACGCCTGCCTGGTCGTCTTCTACTTCGGCGTCAACGCGGCGCTCTCGCGCCTGCCCAAGCCCTACCAGCTTCGCCACATCCCCATCGAACTGACGCCGTGGCTGAGGCCCGACGGCAAGACCTACATCCCCGAAGACGAGCTCAAGGCTCCGGCCTACCGTCCGGACGCCTTGCCCTCGCGGTGAGAGGCCGAGCGCTCGCCATGGCCGCTCTCGCCGCCGCGGCGTGCCGCCGCGCGTCGGCGCCGCCGCCGTCGACGCGCCAGCAGACCTTCACGGACTTGTCTCTGAGCCAATCCGAGAAGGGCGAACCCGCCTGGACCTTGCGCGCGCGGCGCGCGTTCCTCCACGAAGACGAGCACCGCGCGGATTTGGAGTCGCCGACGATGGAGTTCTACCAGGACGGCAAGCCGTCCTCGCGCATCGTCGCGCGCGGCGGCGCCGTGGACACGGCCACGCACGACGTCCTGCTGTCCACCGACGTGGTCGTGGACTCTTTTTCCGATAAGTCGCACCTGACGACCGAGACTCTCACCTACACGGCCAAGACGGGGCTGTTGACCACCGATCGCGCGGTGACGATCCGCCGCCCGGACGGCGTGGTTCGCGGGCGGGGCCTGTCGGCCAAGCCGGACCTATCGGAGATGACGCTCGACGACCAGCACGCGGTGATGTCGGGACGGGACGAATGAGGCGCGTCGTCTGCGCGGCCTTGTTGGCCCTGGCCTGCGCGCCCGCGGCGCGCGCCGATTCGCCGATCCCGGATGTCGCCGGTTCGGTCGTGCGCAGCCGCCGCTGGATCGTGCGGCGCGGCAAGAAGCCCGAGGAGGAGTTCGTCGGCGACGTCCGCTACCACGCCGAAGGCGCCGACGCGCGCGCTGACTGGGCCCTGTACCGCCATTGGGCCGCGGACTGGCGCGCGCGCGGGCACGTTTGGCTGCGCCGCGTGCTCTCCGGCGGCGACGCCGTCGAGGCGCGCGGCGAGACGGCGCGCTACGACCAGGCCACCGAGGCCGGGCGCCTGGACCCCGCGCCCGGAGGGCTGGTGAGCTTCTCGCGCACCCCCCCGCAGGGCGGGCCGCCGGATTTGGGCGAGGGACGCAGATTCTCCTGGGTCGGGCGCGAAAGCGCCGAGCTCGACGGCGCCGCGCGCGCATGGGGACCGCGCGTCGAGTTCTGGGCCGACCGCGCGCGCTTCGACTCGGCTCCCTCGCGGGTGACGCTGACCGGCGGGCGCCCCGTGCTGCGGCGCCTGGAAGGGGCCAACCCCGGCGCGGTCAAGGCCGACGTGATCGTCGGCTACGACGATCCGCGTCGCCTCGTCGCGACCGGACGCGCCGTGGGCTGGGTCGTGTTCACCGACACCGCCGCATTCAAGGACGGGACGCGATGAGGCTCGAAGCGCGCGAGATCCGCAAGACCTACGGCGAGCGCATGGTGGTCAAGGGCATCTCGCTGGCGGTCGACTCCGGCGAGATCGTCGGCCTGCTCGGCCCCAACGGCGCGGGCAAGACGACGACCTTCTACAGCTTGGCCGGCTTCATCACGCCGGAGGAAGGCGCGATTCTCATCGACGGCGTCGACGTCACGCGCGAGCCGATGTATGCGCGCGCGCGGCGGGGTCTGGGCTACCTGGCGCAGGAGCCGACGGTGTTCAAGGGCCTGACCGTCGAAGAGAACCTGCGCGCGGTGCTGGAGCGCACCTTGCCCGGGCGCCTGGAGCAGATGCGGCGGGTCAAGGCGCTGCTCGACGAGTTCGGCTTGTGGGACCTGCGCCGGCAGAAGGCGTGGACGCTTTCCGGCGGAGAGAAGCGCCGCCTGGAAGTCGCTCGGGCGATGATCCGCGAGCCCAAGCTCATTTTGCTCGACGAGCCTTTCGTCGGGATCGATCCGATCACCATCGGCGAGCTCAAGGCGATCATCCAGAAGCTCGTCAAGCAGGGCATCGGCGTCTTGATCACCGACCACAACGTCCGCGAGACCTTGCCTATCGTCGACCGCGGCTACATCATCTACGACGGCCGCATCGAATTCAAGGGCAGCGCCAAGGAACTGGTCGAAGACCCCAGGGCGCGGGAGCTCTACTTGGGCAAGGACTTCACGATTTGACCGCCTCGTTCTCGGCGGGCCCGGCCGCGTAGAGAAAAGTCACGCGGTGGCGGCGTTCCTCGACGAGGCCGGCCGCCTCCCCGAGCGTGCCCGCGCGCGCGACGACATTCCCGTCGCGGTCGACCGCCACCCAGCAGCCCTCGTATGACGCGAGCACGTCCCAGATCGTTTGTCCCATGGCGACAAACTACGAAAGCCGCGTTGCGTAAATGTGAACGGCGGCTAGGTGTAGATTTCGAGGTGCGCGTGCAGGCCGGCGCCGCGCGCGCGGCGCACGGCGGCGTCGAAGGTCCGCTCCGCCTCGTCGGTGCGGCCGCGCGCGTGCAGGACCTGCGCCAGCGAGTGCAAGGACAGCGCCTCGCCGCGCGCCTCCGAACCCGCGCGGAAGGCCGACAGGGCCGCGCGCAGGCGCTTCTCGGCGGCGGCGAGTTCGCCGCGCTTGAGGTGGACTTGGCCCAAGCCCCAGTCGACGTAGGCGAGGTCCACGCGATCGTCGAGGCGCGCGTAGAGCGCGTAAGAGAGGCGATAGTTCCGCTCGGCCTGGCTCCAGCGTCCGAGTTGGCGCAGGACGTTGGCCAGGCCGCAGTGAGCGTAGGCGCGGCCGAACAGGTCGGGGCTTCGAGCGAGGAGCGCGCCGGCGCGCGCGTAGGCGTTGAGAGCCTCGTCGAAAAAGCCGCGCACTCGGGCGATCCCGCCCAGGCCGAAAAGCGCGTAGGTTTCCCCCTCTCGGTCGCCGGCCCGGCGGAAGGCCGCCAGCGATCGCCGGAAGTCCGAGTGCGAGCCCGACAAGTCGCCGGCGAATCGCCGCGCGCCGCCGGTGGCCCACAGCAGGAAGCCGACGGCGGAGTGATCGCGCAGGCGTCTTGCCCGCGTCAGCATCGGCGCCAGCGCCTTCAGCGCGGCCGGATATTTTCCCTCGGCGCGCAGGACCAGCGCGCTTTCCAGCGCCAGCGTCCGCGAGAGTTCCTCGTCGCCGCGCGCGGCGACCAGGCGCGCCGCCCTGAGCTGAACTCGCGCGTCGACCGTCTCGCCGAGGCTTCTGGCCGCGCGCGCCAGGCCCAGTCGCGCGGCCGCGATCAGGTCGCGCTCCTCCGAGCCAAGGCGTTGGAGCGCGGCGCGGTAGGCGGCCTGCGCGCGGCGGAAAAAACCCCGCGCGCGCAGCGCCTCCCCCTTCAAGACCAGGGCCTCGCCGGCGAAGACCTCCGGGAAGGCGGCGTCCAGCAACCTCTCGGCGCGGTCCGGGCGGCCGTCGTCGAGCGCCGCGCGTGCGGCCTCCAGGCGGCGGATCGGGTCGTTCATCCCTTGCGGCGCGCGAAGTCTTCCAGGAAGGAAACCAAGGTCGCGACGTCTCCGAGTGACACCGCGTTGTAGAGCGAGGCGCGCAGGCCGCCGGCGGAGCGGTGGCCTTTGAGTCCCTCCATGCCCGCCTTCGCGGCTTCTGCGGCGAAGGCTTCGTCGAGCTCGGGCGACGGCGTGCGAAAGACCACATTCATTCGGGAACGGGCGGATTTCTCCGCCGGCGTGCGGTAGAAGCCCGCGAGGCGGTCGAGCGCGCCGTAGAGCGCGTCGGCCTTGGCCTTGTTGCGCGCCGCCATGCCGGCCGCCCCGCCTTGCGACTTGATCCATTTCAAGTTGAGGCCGAACAGGTAGATCGCGAAAACCGGCGGCGTGTGATACAGGGACTGCGCGTCCAGGTGCTTTTGGTAGCGCAGGATGTCGGGCAAGTCGGCGCGCGCGGACTTGAGCCAATCGGTCTTGACGACGACCACGGTCAGGCCCGCGGGGCCGAGGTTTTTCTGCGCGCCGGCGTAGATCAGGGAGTATTTCGCCGCGTCCACGGGGCGCGACAAGATGTCGGAGCTCATGTCGGCGACCAGCGGCACGCCGCGCGCGTCCGGCGCGGCGTGCCACTGCGTGCCGAAAATCGTGTTGTTGGTGGTCAGGTGCAGATAGGCCGCCTTCGGGTCGGCCTGGATTTCCTCGGCCGCGGGCAGGCGCGTGAAGGTCTTGTCGGCGTTCATCGTGTCGGCGGCCTTGCGCGCGGTGGCGACCTTGCCGGCTTCGGAAAACGCGGTCTTGGCCCAGTGCCCGGTGACCAGGTAGTCCGCCGAGCGTCCCGCGGACAGGAAATTCATGGGCAGCATCGCGAACTGAAGGCTGGCGCCGCCTTGGAGCAGAATCGTCGAATGCGTGGGCGGAAGTTCGGCCAACTGCGCGAACAGCGCCAGCGCCTCCTGATGCACGGCCTCGTAGGCCTTGCCGCGGTGGCTGTGTTCGACGAGCGCCATTCCCGTGCCGCGGAAGTCGACGAACTGCTCGCGCGCCTCCTCCAGCACCGGAAGCGGCAGGCCGGCGGGTCCGGCGTTGAAGTTGATTTTGCGCGTCATTTTTTCTCCTCGATGAGACGCACGACCGCCGCGTTCACGATGGCCGTCGCCGACGGGCCGATCGAGTTGGTCTCCTCGTAGTGATTTCCGGCAAGCCGCGGCAGCATGATCTTGTGCGGGCTGACCTTGAAGTCGTAGGTCGGAGCGATGTAGCCGATCTCGTCTCCGGTCAGGCCGGTGAGCATGGGAGCGGGCGCGCGCACCAGGTCGCGCCAGTAGGGGCCCTTCGGGGCCTTGGACAGGTCCGGCGGATTGGGATTGCCGGGGGTGATGATCGGACGGCCGAACGAGTAGCGGCCGTCGTAGCCGCCGATGGCCAGTTCCGGGAACGCCTCCCCGGGAATTCCGAGCAGGCGCGCGGGTCCCGCGTCGAGCAGGGCCACCTCGCTGCGCACCCAGGGCTCGGTGCGTTCGTCAAGCCCGAGGATGGCCTCGCGCAGGGCCAGCGTCCATGCCTTCCAGCGCGGCAGAAGGTTCCCCTCGGCGTCGCGCAGGCGATGGCCGAAGATCAGCGCGGGCAGCAGCAGGCGGTAGCGGGAGTTCTCGATGGGCAGCAATATCTCCTCGTCGCGCAGGCGCAGGGCGCGCGAGGGCGAGGCGGAAGTCTTGAGAGCCAGCGCCGCGTCGGCCACCGCGCGGCCGATGCGCTCGGCCTCGTAGAAGTTTTCCGCGCGCGAATCCGGCGTCATCAGCCCGCCGATCATCCCGTTGAGAAAAACGCACGCGCCGCCGGTTTTTTCCTCCACGCGCGAGCACAGCGGTCCCGGAAAGTCCGCGGTGACCAGCCGGTTGTCGCGGCCGATCACTTCCGCGTGGCAGGACCAGTTGACCACCGTGGCCACGGCCTTGCCGTCGCCGCCGACTAGGCGCAGCACGCTCAGGTTCGGGTCGATGATCTGCGGGTCGCGCGAGTCGCGGCAGAGTCCGCGCGGGTCGAGGAGTCCGTGGCCCCCGAGCGCGCGCACCGGATGGAGCTGGCCTTCCAGGAGCTTGAGCGCGTCGGCGATCTTGGCTTTCAGGCGCGCGTGGTAGGCGAGATTGACGCCGGACACCCCGATCATCGGTCCCCATAGCCCCAGCGTGTCCGGCCCGGAGTGGGTGTGCGTCGAGGCCAGATAGAGCCCGCGTTCGGGCGTGTCGAAGCCGGAGAGGCGGCGCAGATCCTGGACATCGTTGCGGTAGAAGCCGAGCAGATCGACGGCGACGATCGCGACCTCGCGCCCGCCCTCGCGCAAGACGAGCAGGCGAGCGTAGAGCGGGTCGTGCACTCCCTCGGGGCGGCGGCCGACGGCGCCGAAGCCTCCAAGCCAGATCTTCTCGCTCTTGAGGTCCGGGGTGATGTCGACTTTGCCCGCGGCGGCCTCCAGGGCGGCGCAGGGGGGCACCAAAGCGGCGGCCACGACGATCGCGGCGGCGGAAAATCTCATGGCCGCTAGACTAGCAATTCGCGCGCCTGGTCGGCTCACGGCGCGAAGGGCAGCAGAAGCGTCAGCCGCGCGCGCCCGCCGGAGACCGCGTAGTCGACGTCTCCGCCGCAGCGGCGCATCACCTCGCGCGCCAGGCCCAGCCCGCCGCCGGAGGCGGACAGCCGATGGTCGCCCCGCGGGCGCGCGGGGTAGAGCAGCTCCAGGCTGGCCTCGGCGTCGGCCGGGGCGACGGCGACGCTTTCGTAGTCGATCTCGCAGGCCGCGTTTTCCCCCTCGCGGCGCGCGCGCAGGCGCACCGCGCCCGCGGCGCGGAACTTGCGCGCGTGGTAGAGAAGGCCGGCGAGCGTGCGCGCGGTCCGGTCCGCGTCGGCGAGCACCGGAGGCAGGCCCGGCTCGATTTCGGCGTCGAGAGGGATCGCGGCGTGCTCGAAGGCTCCGCGCACGGACGCCAGCGCGGTTTCCACGAGCTCCGCGGCGGACGCGGGTTCGGCGTGCGTCTCAAGCTTCTGCAGAAGCTCCAGATGCACCGCGTCGCGCATTTCCCCGGCCACCGCGCTCATGCGCGCGAGTTGGTCGCGCGCCGTGCCGACCCACTTGGCCTGCGTGGGCGTCAGGTCCCCGAAGAGCCCGTCGATCAGGTTGACGAGCGCGAGATTCGCGGCGGTGGCGGGCGTGTTGAGTTCGTGCAGCGCGAAGGCGAGCAGTCGTCCGCGGGCCTGCGCCCAGCGGCGACGCGAAATCCGCGCGACCGCGGCGGCGGCCGCGCTTGCGACGGCCGCGCCGGCCAAGAACGCGGCGGCGGCGTTCATCGTCCGAGGAAGACCGGCCGGGAACTCTTCGCATGGGCCTTGGCGCGCGCGACGTAGTCGCGCTCGCTTTCGGCGAGCATGCGCAGTTCGTCGGCGCGCAGTTTTCGCACGACCTTGCCCGGCGCGCCGAGCACGAGGACCCCCGGCGGAATCTTGACTCCGGCGGGAATCAGCGCACCCGCGCCGATGAGGCAGCGCGCGCCGATGTCGGCTTCCATGATGATCGCGCCCATGCCCACGAGAGTCTGCGCGCCGACGCGGCAGCCGTGCAGGATCGCGCGGTGGCCGACGGTGACGCCGCGGCCGATGATCGTCGGACGGCCGTCGCGGGTGTGGATGACGGTCAGGTCCTGGACGTTGGCGCGCGCGCCCACCACGATGCGGTCGATGTCGCCGCGCAGCACGCAGCCGGGCCAGACCGAGGCCTCGCGTTCGACGAAGACTTTGCCGATGAGTTCGGCGCCATCATGGACGAAAGAAGACGGGTGAAGCGTCGGGCGGTGGGAGCCGAAGGTTCGAAGCATGTTAGAATCTAGCACTCCTCATCCTCCCGTTCAACATGCCAGCGCGAGACCCCCGCAGTTCCGATTTTCTGGTGCTCGGTTCCGGAATCGCGGGCTTGCTGGCGGCGCTCAAGCTCGCGCGTCTGGGCCGGGTGACTCTGGTCACCAAGAAGGAGGCGGCCGAGTCCAACACGAACTACGCCCAGGGCGGCATCGCCGCGGTCATGGACGCGCTCGACAGCTTCGAGTCCCACGTGCGCGACACCCTGGTCGCCGGAGCCGGCCTGTGCGACGAGCGCGTCGTTCGGCTGACCGTGTCCGAGGCGCCGGCGCGCGTGCGCGAGCTCGCCGAGCTCGGCGTGCGCTTCTCCAGCCGCGGCGGCGCGACGGACTTGGGCCTGGAGGGCGGGCATTCGCACCGGCGCATCCTGCACGCCGGAGACATCACCGGCCGCGAGATCGAGCGCGCGCTGGTGGCGGCGGCGCGCCGCGAGCCGCGCGTGCGCTTGATCGAAAACCACATCGGCGTGGACCTCCTGCTCGACCGCGACGGCGCCTGCCGCGGCGCCTACGCGATGGACCGGCGCGACGGCCGCATCGCCGCGTTCACGGCCGAGGCCGTGGTCTTGGCCACGGGCGGCGCGGGCAAGGTCTATCTCTACACCTCCAATCCGGACATCGCCACCGGCGACGGGATGGCGATGGCCTGGCGGGCGGGCGCGGCGATGGCGGACATGGAGTTCGTGCAGTTCCACCCCACATGCTTGTTCCACCCGCAGGCCAAGAGCTTCCTGCTGTCGGAGGCGTTGCGCGGCGAGGGCGGCCTTCTGCGCCTCAAGAACGGAGAGCGCTTCATGCCGCGCTACGACCGGCGCGCGGAGCTGGCGCCGCGCGACATCGTCGCGCGCGCCATCGACGCGGAGATGAAGCGCACCGGCGACGACTGCGTCTATTTGGACATGACGCGCCGACCTCGGCGCTTTTTGAAGTCGCGCTTTCCCAACATCTACGAAAAGACCCTGAGCTTCGGGCTGGACATGGCCGAGCGGCCGGTGCCGGTGGTGCCGGCCGCGCATTTCTTCTGCGGCGGCGTGGCGGTCGACGAGTGGGGAGCGACCTCCGTGCCGAGGCTCTACGCGATCGGCGAGACCGCGCGCACGGGCCTGCACGGCGCCAACCGCCTGGCCTCGAATTCCCTGCTGGAGGGCTGCGTGTTCGCCGACCGCCTGGCGCGGCGCCTGGGCGAGGCCGGGGCGCTTGCCGCGGCCGCGCCTTTCCGCGTCCAGCCGTGGCGCTACGGGCGCGCGGTGACCTCGGATGAAGCCGTGGTGGTCACGCAGAATTGGGACGAGATCCGCCGCCTGATGTGGAACTATGTCGGCATCGTGCGCACCGACAAGCGCCTGACGCGCGCGCGCGCGCGTCTGCGCCTGCTGAGGCGGGAGATCGACGAGTACTACTGGAACACCGTGCCCACGCCCGACATCCTGGAACTGCGCAACATCGCCGACGTGGCCGAACTCGTCATCCGCTCGGCGCTGGCGCGCCGGGAATCCCGGGGCCTGCACTACACGCTGGACTGCCCGCGGCCGGTCCCGAGCTTGCGCCGCACGACCGTCCTGCGGCGCCGCGCACGCTGAGACCCACGGCCTCGGCCGCCATGCGGTTGTGCAGGCGGCAGAGCAACCGGATGTTGCGCGGCGAATCGGAGCGCCCGCCGCGGGCGAAGGGCTTGACGTGGTCGAATTCGAGCCAATCCCGCGATCCGCACGGCGTGCCGTCGGGGTGGCGCCACGCGCAACGGCCTTCGTCCCGCTCCCAGACCGCGCGCTTGACGCGGGCGGGGATGTAGCGGCCCAGGCGCGGCATCCGAGGCTTGGGCGGCGGCGCGGCGCCGCCCGCCTTGGCGCAGCGCAGCTCCAGGCGCTTTTGGGGATCACGGCGTTCCAGCAGCACCTCCAACGCCTCGCGCAGGACGTCTTCCAGGCGGCCCTCGGGATATTTGTGGCGCAGGACCTGGCGCGCGCGCAGGATCAGAGTCGTCACCGAGGCGTCGGCGTCAAACCCGATGCGCACCCGGTCCATGCCCACCGGCGCGATCGCCTGCCACTCCGAGGGGCGCGGCCTCAGCGCGGGCGGTGCGGCGCCCGCGGGCAAGACCTCGCGGGCGTCGGGCGGGGCGCAATAGGCGGCGTCCGCGCGCCCGTTCATCGGGAGCATGAAATCGGGGCGGGGCAAGTCGGGAAAGCGGCGAGCGACGAGGACTTCGAGCTCTCGGCGGGTTTTGCCGGACGCCGAGGAGAAAAGTTCCTTGCGGTTGGCGTCCGTCAGCACGGGATGAAGCACGACCAGAGCCGTGAGACGGACATCTCCGCTTTCGATCAACTCCAGGACTTCGGGCCAGCGTCTGATCACGCGCGCGGCGCGGACGCGCCGAAAGGCTTCCCCCTCGTCGCAGCGCAGGACTTCGATGCAATATCGATAGAGGCTGGCGTGTCCGCCGCGCGCGCACAATTGGCGGCGGTCGTATTCGGCCAGATGCGCCAGGAGCTTGGCCGATCCATGCCGCTCCCGGTCGATCAGGAACTTCAAGGAGCGCTCGAGTTCCTCATCTCCGAGAGCCCGGCATTCGTCCAGGATGTTCATGTTTCGGCGGCCTCGGCATGCATACGATTCAAGAGGCGATTTTGTTCCATGCCCGCGCGCCCCGGGCCGGCGCGAGGCGCGCAATTGCTAAAATAGCTGGGCATGGACTCGATTCGCGTCGTCGGCGCGCGGCAGCACAACCTCAAGAACGTCACCGTCACCCTGCCGCGGGGCAAGCTCGTGGTCGTGACCGGCCTGTCGGGCTCGGGCAAGTCCTCGCTGGCCTTCGACACGCTCTACGCCGAGGGGCAGCGCCGCTACGTGGAGTCTCTGTCGGCCTACGCGCGCCAGTTCCTGGAGCTCATGGACAAGCCCGACGTGGACTTGATCGAGGGGCTTTCTCCCGCGATCGCCATCGAGCAGAGAAATCCCTCGCACAACCCGCGCTCGACGGTGGCCACCGTCACCGAGATCTACGACTACCTGCGTCTTCTCTACGCGCGCGTGGGCCAGCCGCACTGCCCGCATTGCGGCAGCCGCATCAAGAAGCAGTCCGCGCAGGCGATCGTGTCCGAGGTCCTGCGCGCCCGGGCGGGCAAGACCGTGGTCGTCTACGCGCCTTTGGTGCAGTCTCGTCCGGGGACTTTCGAGGAGCTCTACAAGCGCCTGGCGCGTTCGGGCTTTGCGACCGCGCGCACCGACGGCAAGACCCACGACCTCTCCGACATCCCCAAGCTCGACCGCTACAAGAAGCACACCATCGAGCTGTTCGTCGACAAGGTCCGGGCGACGGCCGAGGAGAAATCCCGTCTGGCCGACTCGGTGGAGATCGCGCTCAAGGAGTCGCGCGGGCTGGTGCGCGTCGAGCCCGCCGACGACCCCGCGGCCGGCGCGCTGCATTCCGAGCACCACGCCTGCCCCAACTGCGGGCTTTCGCTTCCCGAAGTCGAGCCGCGGCTGTTTTCGTTCAACTCGCCCTACGGCGCGTGCGCGTCCTGCGGCGGCCTCGGCATCAAGACCGAGGTCGACGAAAGCCGCGTCGTGCCCGACGCCGCGCGCACCATCGAAGACGGCGCGATCGCGGCGTGGTCGGACCCGGTGACCACGCGCACCAACCGCTGGAAGAAGTCCTGGTCGGGCTATTACGCCGAGATCCTCGAGCAGATCTGCGCGCAGTTCTCGATTCCCACCGACGTGCCGTGGGCGAAGCTCTCGCAAAAGCACCGCGACATCCTCCTGCACGGCGGCGGGACCTACAAGCCGTCCTGGGCCAAGAACGAGCAGCAGTTCGAGGGCGTGGTCAAGAACCTGGAGCGGCGCATGACCGAGTCCGACTCCGAGTTCGTCAAGGGCGCCATCGCCGAGCGCTTCATGGCGCGCAAGGTCTGCCCGGCTTGCCGCGGCGCGCGCCTCAAGCCGGAGGCGCTGGCCGTGCGCGTCGGAGGTCTCGGCATCGACAAGGTCGTGGCCATGTCGGTGGAGCGCGCGCGGGAGTTCTTCAAGACGCTTTCGCTGACGGATCAGGAGCGCCAGATCGCGCGCCAGGTGCTCAAGGAAATCGTCTCGCGCGTGGAGTTTTTGTCGGCGGTGGGCCTTGATTATTTGACCCTGGACCGGGCTTCGGAAACCTTGGCCGGAGGCGAGGCCCAGCGCATCCACCTGGCCACCCAGATCGGTTCGGGCCTGACCGGCGTCATGTATGTGCTCGATGAGCCCTCCATCGGCCTGCACCCGCGCGACAACGCCCGCCTGCTGACGACTTTGCGCCGCCTGCGCGACCTCGGCAACACCCTCATCGTCGTCGAGCATGACGAGGAGACCATCCGCAGCGCCGACTGGGTCGTGGACCTTGGGCCGGGAGCGGGCGTGCACGGCGGGCGCGTGGTGGCCGAGGGGCGTCCGGCGGACATCCTCAAATCGAGGGAGTCGCTGACCGGCGCCTACCTGCGCGGCGAGGGGCATCGCCCGCCGCCCTCGCGCGGGCGTCCCCCGCGCGGCTGGCTGAAGGTGCGCGGCGCCAGGCAGTTCAACTTGAAGGGCGTCGACGTGGACGTTCCTCTGGGCGAACTGGTCTGCGTGACCGGGGTGTCCGGCTCGGGCAAGTCCACGCTCGTGCACGAGGTGATCTACAAGACCTTGGCCAAGCGCCTGCACGGCGCCAAAGACGAGCCGGGCGCGCACAAGTCCCTGCACGGCGTCGAGCAACTCGACAAGGTCATCGTCGTCGACCAGTCGCCCATCGGCCGCACGCCGCGCTCCAATCCCGCGACCTACACCGGGTTGTGGGGGCCGGTGCGCGAGCTTTTCGCGCAGCTTCCCGCCTCCAAGGCTCGCGGCTACAAGCCCGGAAGATTCTCGTTCAACGTCAAGGGCGGGCGCTGCGAGAACTGCGAGGGCGACGGGATGCTGCAGATTTCCATGCAGTTCCTGCCCGACGTCTACGTTCCCTGCGACGAGTGCCGGGGGCAGCGCTTCAACGAGGAGACCTTGTCGGTGCGCTACAAGGGCAAGAGCATCGCCGACTTGCTGGCCATGCCGGTGTCCCAGGCGCGGGAATTCCTGGACGCCCACCCCGCGATGGCGCGCGTGCTCAAGACGCTCGAAGACGTGGGGCTGGGCTACGTGGCGCTGGGGCAGTCGGCGACCACCTTGTCAGGGGGCGAGGCCCAGCGCGTGAAGCTCGCCGCCGAACTCGCCCGGCGCGCCACCGGGCGCACGCTTTACGTTCTCGACGAGCCCACCACCGGCCTGCACTTCGCCGACGTGGCCAAGCTGTTGGAGGTGCTCCATCGCCTGGTGGACGCGGGCAACACGGTGCTCGTCATCGAGCACAACGTCGACGTGATGCGCTCGGCGGACTGGATACTGGACCTGGGCCCCGACGGCGGCGACCGCGGAGGGACTCTCGTCGCGGCCGGCCGCCCGGCCCAAGTCGCGCGTTCGGCCGCCTCCCACACCGGCCGCTGGCTGTCCGCTCCCGAGCCCGCCGCGGCCTGATCGCCGTCAGGGGGCGGACTGCGGGGAGCCCGAGTTGGCGGGCGACGGAAACCCCGGCTCGGCGAGCGGCTGAGCGAAGCTCGACATCGGCTTGAACTTCCAGACCGTAAATCCCGAGCCGAAGCCGTCGTGACGCTCATTGAAGCCCGCGCTGCCGTCGCCGGCCACGCCGGCCTGGTCGACGGCGGTGTCTTGATCGCGATCGGCCAGCGGCAGTTCCTCGACGCGTCTGCGGTGGATGGGTTCGGCGAGCCACCGCCGCCAGGCGATTTCGAGGTCGCCGACCGTCTCGTAGTGGTAGGCCAGGCGCAGGGAGTCGGGCACGGAGTCACCGGCGCGCAGGTGGTCGCAGAAAGCCTTGAACTGCATCTTCGCGTGCGTGCGCATCAGGAAGTGCGTCAGCGAGTAGGCCTGGACATAGAAGACGGTCACGAGTTCGGGGTTGTTGTTGAGGTCGGTGGTCGGCGAGATCGCGAAAAATTTGTCCAGCGGAAACCAGCGCCGCGGATCCATCTCGACCATGTTCTGATACCAGACCGAAGTCTGCGGGCGGTCGGGAGAATCGGCTTCCTCCAGCATCGCCAGGCCCTCGTTGACCCAGGCCGGGGGGTCGCGGTGGGACTGCCGGAAGTAGTTGACGAAGATCAAGTGGGTGTTCTCATGGGCGAGCACGCGCATCATCTGCCTCGTCGAGTGCATCATCGGGATCGCGATCGCCTTCTGATCATAGATCGCCACTCCGTTGGACCAAGACGGCGGATGAAACCGCCCTCCCGCGTAGGCCTGCTGGTTCTTGTAGAGATAGGCGTTCACTCGCCCGGACGACGACCAATTCGAAAAGATGCCCAAATCCATGTGCAGGCGGAAGTTGATGCGCTCAAGCCCCATCGTCAGCCCGTTGGGCAGCCAGACCGACTGGTGATGGACGATGAAATGGGGCGTCGTCGTCTCCTGCCAGCGCCAGCCGTCGCCTCTGGCGGAAGCGGCGCACGCCGCGAGCAGCGCGGCCGCGATCTTGAGCATGCGACTAAGTCTAACAGATGCCCCGATTGTCCGCCAAGCGGCGTTTTGATAGAATGTCCGTCGGCAATCACATTCCGCACGGAGATCTCCATGGCGACGATGCGCACGCTGTTCCTGAACCCCCCCTCGTATGAAGGTTTCGACGGGGGTGCCGGCGCTCGTTACCAGGCGCGCCGCGAGATCAAGTCTTTCTGGTTTCCGACCTGGCTGGCCCAGCCCGCCGCGCTGATTCCCAATTCCAAGCTCATCGACGCGCCCGCCGACGACCTGGACTTGGAGGAGGTCTTGCGCCGCGCCCGGGGCTTCGACCTGTGCGTGATCCACACCTCCACCCCCTCTTTCGACAACGACGCGAAGGTCGCCGAGGCGCTCAAAAAGCAGAATCCGGACATGCGCATCGGATTTGTCGGCGCGCACGTGGCGGTCCTGCCCGAGGAGTCGCTGAAGGCCGCGCCGGTGCTGGACTTCGTCGGCCGCGAGGAGTTCGACTACACGCTGAAGGAAGTCGCCGAGGGCCGGCCCTACGACCAGATCGCCGGAATCTCCTACCGCAAGGGCTCCGAGATCATGCACAATCCCGACCGCGCGCTGATCTCGGACATGGACGCGCTGCCGTCGGTGCTCGACGTTTACAAACGCGACCTCAAGATCGAGAACTACTACATCGGCTACCTGAAGCACCCGTATCTGTCCCTCTACACCGGGCGCGGCTGCCCGGCGCGCTGCTCGTTTTGCCTGTGGCCGCAGACCGTCGGCGGCCACGTCTATAGAACGAAAAGCGCGGCGGCGGTCGTGGCGGAGATGGCGCGCGCGAAGGCGATGTTTCCGCAGGTCAAGGAGTTCTTCTTCGACGACGACACCTTCACCGCGGACCTGACGCGCGCCGCCGAGATCGCCAAGGGCTTGGGCCGGCTGGGCATCACCTGGTCGTGCAACTCCCGCGCGAACGTGCCTTACGAGTACCTGAAGATCTTCAAGGACAACGGCCTGCGGCTTCTGCTGGTCGGCTACGAGTCCGGCAACCAGCAGATCCTCAACAACATCAAGAAGGGCGTGCGCGTCGACATCGCCAAGGAGTTCACCAAGAACTGCCGGCGGCTTGGCATCATCATCCACGGTACCTTCATCCTGGGCCTGCCCGGCGAGACCAAGGAGACCATCGCCGAGTCCATCAAGTACGCCTGCGAACTCAACGTGGACACCATCCAGGTGTCGCTGGCCGCGGCCTATCCGGGGACCGAGCTCTACCGCCAGGCGATGACCAACAAGTGGTATGACGACAGCATCCTGGTGCGCAACGACGGCACCCAGAGCGCGGCCATCCAGTATCCGCACCTGAAGGCGGCCGAGATCGAGGCGGGCGTCAAGCGCTTCTACTCGAAGTTCTACGCGCGGCCCACGCCGATTCTGCGCATGCTCGCGGGAATGATCAAGGACCCGCTCGAGCGCCGCCGCCGTCTGCGCGAAGGCCGAGAGTTCCTGAACTATCTGCGCGGCCGCCAGCAGGTTCCGGAGTCCCGCGTCGCCGAGGCGTCCAAGTCGGCGGCTCGCGAAGAGTCCAGGCCCACGGCCGCAGTCTAGGCCGGTCCCATGGCGCCACTCGCCGCGGTCGTGGGGCTTGCCGCCGGGATTTTGCGCCCGGCCGCGTTGGCGTGCGGGGCGTTCACCGCGGTCTTCTACGCCTACGCGTCGATCGCGGGCTCCCGCCGTCTTCGCGCGGCCCGGCGCGCGCCCGCGCCGGCGCCCCTGCCGCCGGTGACGGTGTTCAAGCCGCTCAAGGGTGCGGACGCGGCGCTCGAAGACAACCTGGCGTCCTTCTGCCGTCAGGATTACCCCTGCTGGCAGTTGATCCTCTGTCTTCAGTCGCCCGACGATCCGGCGCTGGCGGCGGCCCAGAACCTGCGCCGCCGTTTTCCCGAGGCCGACATCGAGGTGGTCGTCTCCAAGAACCGCATCGGCTTCAACCCGAAGGTCAACAACCTGGCCAACGCCGCCGCGTTCGCGAAATACGACCTCCTGCTCATATCCGATGCCGACGTGCGCGTCGCGCCGGACTTCCTCAGGCGCATGGCGGCACCGTTTTCGGACGCGGCCGTCGGACTGGTCACTTCGTTTTACGATTCGTCGCACGCGCGCGGCGTTTGGGGACGGCTTGAGGCGTTGTCGGTCAACGCGGGTTTTCTGCCCCAGGCGCTGGCCTCGGCCTCTTTCGGCATGAGCTTCGCGATGGGCGCGGCGATGATGGTTCGCCGCGCCGCGTTCGAGGCCTCGGGCGGGTTCGAGAACCTCGCCGATCACTTGGCCGACGACTACTGGCTGGGCGAGTCCGTGCGCGCGGCCGGCTGGCGCTTGGAGTTCGCCGACGCGTTGGCCACCACGGTTCCCGACATCGACGGCGCCGCGGGCCACTTGCGCCACATGACGCGCTGGGCGCGCACGATCCGGCTCTGCCAGCCCGCCGGCCACGCGGGAAGCGTTGTGCTTCAGGGGTTTTCGCTTTTGACGATTTCCGCGGCGTTGACCTGGATCGCTGGCGCTCGTGCGGACTCGACCGTGCTCGCGCTGGCCGCGGCGGTTTGGGCGGTCAAGGCGTGGACGGCCGCGCGCTTGGCCCGCGCCGGCGGCGGGCGGCTCGACCCGGTCTCGGCGTGGCTGATTCCCCTCGGCGAGTGGACGGGATTTGCCGCGTGGACGGGCTCGTGGACTTCCTCGCGCGTGCAGTGGCGCGGGCAGCTCTACGACGTTCGCCGCCAGGGGCGCTTGGTGCCCGTGGGCGCGCCGCGCGCCGAGTTGGCCTTAGAGCCTTGAACGCCCTGCGCCGCGTTCGCGACGCATTCACGCCGATCGTGCTGGTCCTAGGCGCGGCGACCTTCCTCTACCTGCTCTGGTCGTTCGATCCGCGCAAGGTCTGGGATCAGATCTCGGGCTTCGGCTGGGGCTTCGCGGCGGTCCTGCCCTTCCAAATCTGCGACCACACGCTCAACGCCTTCGGGTGGCGCCTGGCGTTTCCTCCGGAGTCGTCCGGCGGCGCGCGCTTCGCGGACTTGGTGCGTGTGCGCGTGGCCGGAGACGGCGTCAATTACCTGACGCCCAGCGCCAACGTGGCCGGCGAGTTCGTGCGCCCGGGAATGCTCCCCGGCCCGCTGTCTATGGAGGTCAAGACCACGAGCGTGCTGGTGGCCAAGGTCACTCAGACCGTGGCGCAGGTCTTTTTCATTCTCAGCGGCCTCGGCTACCTTCTGCACGCTCATCTCTTCCAATTCCCCGGCCGCGAGGCGACGCTGGGAGCGTTCGGAGTGGGCGGAATATTCTTCGGC
Organism: bacterium; assembly: GCA_021806745.1. Lineage (GTDB taxonomy): Bacteria > Elusimicrobiota > Elusimicrobia > UBA1565 > UBA9628 > GWA2-66-18. The sequence continues at coordinate 26,400 of JAJZQS010000002.1, read as the reverse complement.
ATCGTGCTGGGCGTCAGCCTTCTTTTGATGGAGCCCCCCGCGTGGTTTGCGCGGCGCTTCCCCCAGGCGGTGGAGTCGAGCGCGCCGGTGCGCGCCTTGCTCAAGTCCTACTTGCGCCGCCACCCGCTGCGGCTTCTGGGCTCGATCGCGTTTTTCATGATGGGCTACGCCTGGGGCGCGGCCGAAATCTGGCTCATTTGCCGCTTCCTTGGCCTGCGCCTGAGCGCGGAGACGGCGTTGTCGATCGAATTCCTCTCCAACCTCGTGGACGCGCTGGCGTTCTGGGTTCCGGCCAAGCTCGGCACCCAGGAGGGAGGCAAGGTGGCGATTTTCGCGGGGATGGGCCTTTCCGCCGCGACGGGTTTTACCGTTGGGCTGATCCGGCACGTGCGCGAGGTCTGCTGGGCCGGGCTGGGGCTTGGCCTGTATGCCGCGCACAAGCGGCGCTCGCGTCAACCCGCCGCGGCCTGAGTCTGCGGCGACACGAGCTCGACGCCCGCCTCCTGGATCGCCGCGCGCACTCGAGGGCTGAGCAAGGTCGCCAACTCGCTGTGCGACTGGTGGTTGGGCGTGGCGGAGTCTTCGACCGCCGTCGCCGGGTCGCAATGAGGATGGAAATAGAGTTCGGTGTCGCCGGGCGGCAGGCGGCGAAGGAGTCCCAGCACGTAGTCCTCGCTCATGAGTCCGGAGCGCAGCAGCCCCCAGGTTCTGGGCACTTGCAGTCCGCGCGACGAGCCGCGCACCCAGGCTCCCATCGCCGCGAAAACTCCGGCCAGGAGCGCGCGCGGCAGCTTCGGGTCGCCGGGCGCGGCCGCAAGAGACGCGGAAAGCTCGCCGGAAGGAAGCCGCACGCGCGGGATCGCGTACTCGCGCGCCAGGCGGCAGAGCGTCGGGAATATCACCGGGTGGACGTGGACGTTGATGTGGCCGTCGACGTGGGTGGGCTTGACTCCGAGCGAGAGCAAGGCTTCGATCTGCGAGCGGATCTCGCCTTCGACCGCACGCCGCGCGCGGGGGCTGAAAAAATAGCGCAGGCCCGCGCGCTCGGGCGCGTCGGCGCACAGTTCCAGGTGCAGTCCGACCCCGAGGCCGGGATTTTCGCGCGCGAGTTCGGCGGCGCGCCGCGCGGCCGGCCGCAGCACCATGAGGCTGGCGAAGCGCAAAATCCCCTCGCGGTGCGCGCGCACGACGGCGGCGTTGACCTCCTCGCTGTCGCCGAAGTCGTCGGCGGTGACGATCAGCCGCCGCGCGCTAATAGGTCGCCGCTCCGTTGTCCGACGCGGCCAGCCCGACCGTGTCGGTCGCGGTGGCGGTGATCACGCATTGTCCCTGGAATTGGAACGGCGGGCCGCCGCCGCTCGCGACCACTCTGGGATTGCCGGCGATCGGGGACGTGCAGGTGCAATTGCAGGTGCCGGGGGAACTGCAGGCGTAGACGCCGGGAATGCTCGTGCACGGTCCGTTCATGTTCCAGACGGCCATCAACTGCGCGAAGCCGCCCTCATCCGCGCGCTTCTGGATCGTGACGCTGTTGGTGCGTTCGGTGAGAAAGCCCGCTCCGATGGTCACGCGCAGGACGGCCGCGGCGATCAAGGCCACGATGATGCCGGCCACCAGCACCTGCAATAAGATGATTCCGCGCGAGTTCATGTCAGTCGTTGGAGTTCATGTAGGGGCGCATGACGGCGATGGCGCGCTGCACCGTGATGTATTGCGCGTTGACGATGTCGGCCGCGGACTGCGAGCCCGAGCCGCTGGTCGCGTAGCCGGAGGTCGGCACGCCCACGATGAAGTTCAAATTGACGCCTTCGCCGAGATTGTTGGCGTTGAACGTGAACATCGTGGGCGTTCCGTTGAGATTGACTTCGGTGGCGATCACGTCGTTGGTCATGACTCCTCCGCCGCCCCCGGGCGGCACCGTGCCCGCGTTGCACGACTGGCTTGCCGGATTGACCGGCGGCGGGGGGCAGGTGACGCCGACCCCGGAGCGCGAGATGCGCCGCAGGAAGGCGACCGGCTGAGTGTTGGGCGCGATGATCGGCCCGCTGGTCGTGTCGTAGCAGTAATAGAACAGCGTCACCGACGAGGAAGGATTCAGGGCCCCGCCCGCGCCGGCGCCGTAGGTCGATGACGACCAGTTCGCGCAGCCCATGATTCCATTGGCGCCGGGATACATCGGGGACGGAAAATAAAGCAGGTTGGCGTTCTCGATTTCGGTGGTCATCTGCGAAAGAGTGGCTTCGCTCCAGACGTTGACCGAGCTTTTGCGCACGGCTTCGCCCTGGAACTTGGTCATGGAGCCGACCACGTTGAAGATGGCGTAGAGCACGAGCGACGAGAGCGCCAGAGCGATCATCAATTCGACCAGGGTGAAGCCGCGGCGATTCGTTTTCATGGGGACACGGGCTCCGTCCAATTGGCCGTCACGACGACTTGCGGCACCTGGTTCGTGGTCGGATACGGAGCGCCCGAGGGATAGCTGGGCCCGGGAGTGACGGTGTACTGAACGTAGCCGTTGTAGGGCGCGGCCTCGAACCAGGCGGGGAGTACGTGCGCTAACCTGTGCGTGCCGGAGAGGAGCGCGTATTTGCCAGCGAAAGCGGGGTCCGAAACCGTTCCGGACGGCAATTGATAGCCGTTGAAAGTCCAACCGCCGTCGGCGCCGCCCCTATTGGGGCCGGTCAACGGATAGCACGAATATGCGGGAGCCGGTACTCCGGGGGTCCAGAGTATGCAGTCGCGGTTGATGTCGCAGCACGCGGTGACGAAATTGCGCAACGCCGAGGAGACGTCCTTCATCGCATGACCGGCGAGCAGGCGCCGGTCGCTTTTGCCGGATTGGCCGCCGTTCATTTTTGAGGTCAGGGAGACGCTCATGACCGCGGTCGCGATGATCGAGGCCAGCAACGCGGCCACCACCACCTCGACGAGGGTGTAGCCCGAGGAGGGCGACCTAGTAAGTCGGAGACGGCGCCCCACCGGTTCCATTCATCGTCCCCGCGTTGCTCATGTTCACGCCCCAGCCGCTGTACGGGGCGATGCCGCCGTTGCGCTGGCTGGCGGACACGAGTCCGCCGGCGCAGCCTCCGCCCCCGCCGCCGGTGCCCGGGTCGCAGGCGTAGAAGTTGTAGGGCTTCGTGCTCCAGGGTTGGTCGCCGAGATAGTTGCAGCACACCAGCGCGCAGGCGGGGAAAGGACCGGCTCCGTAGCCGGCGCAGGTGCCGGCGGCGCAGGCGCAGTTCGCGCCCATGAACTGCCCGGTGGAGTAGCTTCCCGCGTGATCGAGCGCGAACATGCGGTTGGTCATGCCGATTTGGTTGGTCAGCCCCACCGCGTCGTCGTATTTGTTGGTCTCGACGGTTCCGATGTAGTTGGGCACGGCGAAGGCCGCAAGGACACCGATGATCAAGATCGTGGTGATCAGTTCCATCAGCGTGTAGCCGCCGCGTCCCAGGCGTTGCATCAGTGGCCTCCTCCGCCGCCCATGGTCGAGAGCTTGAAGATGGGCAAAAACACCGCCAGCACGATGACGCCGACGATGACGCCGACGCCCACGACCATGAGCGGCTCGACGATCGAGTTGAACCGGCGCGTGAACTGGTCGATTTGCTGCTTGTAGAACGAGGACAGCGTCACCAGCATGTCGGGGAGCTTTCCGGACTCCTCGCCCATGAAGATCATTTCGGTGACGAGGTTGGGCAGCGCGCCGGTCTTCTTGAAAGCCTGGGAGATGGACTTGCCCCCGGCGACGTCGTTCTTGACCGAGCCCAGCAGGCGGCGGAAAATGATGTTTTGCGCGAAGACGCCTTCCAGGACCGTGATCGCGTTGAGGATGCTGACGCCCGATTCGATGAGGGTGGACATCGTCGTCAGCAGGCGCTCGATGAGGATGTTCTTGATGAAGTCTCCGAAAAACGGAAAGCCGAAGATGAGATTCCATTTGGCCTCTTGGCCGGGTTCCGTGGAGGTGTAGGCGCTCCAGATGAAATAGACGCTGGCGACGGTCACGATCAGCCCGATGAGGTGCTGGACGAGCAGGCGCGAGAAAAAGATGATCGCCTGGGTCAGCGGCGGCAGTTTCAAGTGGAACTGGGAGAAAATGTCGGCGAACACCGGCACGATCTTGACGATGAAAAACAGCAGCACGCCCATCGACACGGTCATCAGCACGCCCGGATAGGCCAGAGCGGTGATGATCTTGCCTTGAAGCTCGGCCTGGGACGCCAGATAGGCGCCGATTTGCTTGAGCACTTTCGGCAATTGGCCGCCCATCTCGCCGGCCTGCACCAGCGACACCCACAGCGTGTCGAACACCTTCGGATGCTTCTCCAAGGCTTTGTAGAGAGCCGTGCCGCTGGCCACGTCCTTGGTCACCTGCGCCAGGGCGAACTGCAGGCCCTTGGAGCCGGAGTTTTCGCCGAGCAAAGACAGCGCGCGCACCAGCGGCACGCCGCCGTTGAGCAGCGTCGCCAACTGCTCCGAGAAAAACACGAGGTCCTGGATGGCGACCGAACCGCCGGCCTTGCCGCCCTTTTCTCCGGCGGCCTTGTCGGCGGAGATGGAGAGGATAAAAAACCCCTTCGCTTGGAGGGCGGTGATCGCCTCGTTCTCGTCGCCGGCTTCGATGGCGCCGGAACTGGTCTCGCCGCGGCTGTCTTGGACCGTATAGGAAAATCGTGCCATGAAGGGCGCCCCGTTCGAAGTGTAATACCCCCCCCAGCGCTTGTCAAGGCGAAGGGCTGGGCGAATTCTGTGCTAGTCGGCGATGGTCACCGACATGACTTCCTCGATCGTGGTCAGGCCGTTGAGCACCTTGCGAAACCCGGAGGCGCGCATCGTCCACATCCCGGCCTCCTCGGCGGCGGCGCGCAGGCGGCCGATGTCGCCGCCATAACGATAGATGATCTCGCGCATGGCGCCGTTGAGCTTGTAGACCTCGTAGATGGCCTTGCGGCCCATGTAGCCGGTGCGCGAGCACTTGTCGCAGCCGCGCGGCTCGTAGAAGACGACCGAAGCCGGGTCCGGGGGCTGGTCGAGCAGGGCGTCTTTGACGACGCTTTGCGCCATCTCCAGCGGGACCTTGGCGGGCTTCTTGCAGTGCGGGCACAACAGGCGCACCAGGCGCTGGGCCGCGGCGAGCTGCAGGGAGTTCGCCAGCATGAAGGGCTCTATGCCCATGTCGATGAGGCGCACCACGCAGGAGAGCGCGTCGTTGGTGTGCAGCGTCGAGATCACGAGGTGGCCCGTCAGCGCCGCGCGCAGGCAGGTCTGCGCGGTCTCCTGGTCGCGGACCTCGCCGACGAGGATCACGTCGGGGTCCTGGCGCAGAAACGAGCGCAACGCCGAGGCGAAGGTGAGCCCGATGTTCGAACGGACCTGCACCTGGTTGACGCCCTCGATGCGGATCTCAACGGGGTCCTCGATGGTCATGATGTTGATCTCGGGGCTCTTGATCGTGTTGAGGATGGCGCCGAGCGTGGTCGTCTTTCCCGAGCCCGTGGGGCCGGTCATGAAGAATAGGCCGTGGGGCTTGTTGGCCGCCTCGATGATGTCGTCGCGCTGGCGCGGGTCAAGGCCGACCTTGTTGATGTCGAGGTCGACCGCGCCCTTGTCGAGCAGGCGCATGACGACCTTCTCGCCGAACACGCACGGGCAAATCGAAACGCGCAGGTCGATGACGCGGTTCTGGACCTTGATCGAGAACTGGCCGTCCTGCGGCAGGCGGCGCTCGGCGATGTCGAGCTTGGAAAGGATTTTCAGGCGCGAGACGATGGCGCTGAACAACTGCTTGGGCGGAGGGGTGCGTTCGTAGAGAACGCCGTCGATGCGGAAGCGGATGCTGATGCGGTCGTCGTATTTCTCGATGTGGATGTCCGAGGCGCGCTCCTGGGTGGACTGCTTGAGGATCGCGTTGACGAGCGCGACGGCTTGGGCGCCGTCGGCGCCGGCCTGATCGAGGTTGAGCCGCTCGTCGGAGGCGGAGGTTTCCTCGACCTCCTCGACGTCGGACTTCTTGGAGTCGAGGGTCTTGTCGATGATGCTGCCGCCGAGATAGAACTCGTCGATGGCCTTGATGATCTGGGTCTTGGTCGAGATGAACGGCTGGATCTCGAGGCCGGTGAGCATCTTGACGTTGTCGAGCAGCAACATGTTCTCGGGGTCGGAGATGGCCACGGCCAGCGTGCGTTCGTCTTGAAACAGCGGGAGGATGAAATTCTGGCGCGCGTAGGACTCCGGCAATATCTTGTCGAGATTCTGATCCTTCTGCGCCTTGAGGATCTTGTTGTCGCGCGAGGCGTAGGGCAGCCCGTACTGCTTGGACAGCGCGATGGCGATGTCGTCTTCCTTTGTGAAGCCGAGCTTGACGGCGGCCTCGGAGAATTGGCACTTGGTCTGTACGGCGACTTTTTGTGCTTTATCGCGCTGTTCTTGCGTCAAGACGCCGGAAGTGACCAGGATGTCGGCCAAAGACTGGGACATGGGCTTTTGCTTCCTCCTAGGCTATAGTGCGGCCCGGCGCAGACGAAGTATAACCGCAGGGCGGCCCTTGTCAAGTGGCGCCGAGGTTTCTAGTCGCTGACGATGGTCGGCGTGATGAAGAGCACGAGATCCTGATTCGTGCGCGTGTAGAGGCTGCTCGTGAACAGCCAGCCGATGAGCGGGATGTAGCCGAGGAAGGGCACCTTGCGCACGTCCTTGCTCTCGTTGGACTCGAGCAGTCCGCCGATGACCACGGTTTGCCCGTTCTTGACGCGGACCAGGGTGACGCTGGCGCGCGTCAACGGATCGTAGACCGGGTTCAGGGCCGTGGACACCACCGAGGCCTCGACGTTGGAGAATGTGGGCGCGATGAGCATCGTGATGTAGCCGTCCTTGTTGACCTGGGGGGTCACTTGCATCGTCACTCCGGTGGTGTAGCGCTCCGGCTGATTGACCGCTTGCGAGACGCCGAAGCCGCCGTTGAGAGTGCTTTCGATGGCGACGGCTTGATATTGAGAGATCTCGATGGTCGCCGCCTTGTTGTTGAGCGTGAGGACCTTGGGCTTGCCCAAGAAGCGCGCCTCGGAGCTTTCCACCAGCGCGCGCAGCGTGATGGTCAGCGAAGTCAGGTCCAAGACGCTCGTCTGTAGATATGAACCGAACAGCTGGGGGGTGGTGCTGCCGACCCCGCCGATGCCCGTCGTGGAGGTTTGCGACAGTGTCGATGCCCCGGACATTCCTCCGGCGGTCAGGCCGATGGTGCTGATCACGCCGCCGGGCAAGAACAGCGGATCGAAGAAGTGCGTGTTGTTGTTGTTGCCGGGGATGTCGAGCGGGAATGTCGTGTCGCGCTTGCCTCCGGTGAAAGTGCCGAGCTCTCCGTTCTGTCCCCCCCACTCGAAGCCGAGGTTTCGGGTTCGAGTCGAGTCGATTTCGACGATCTGCGTCTCGATGAGCACCTGCGGCGCTTTTTTGTCGAGCTCGGCCAGGATTTGCTCGACTTGAGGGAAGCTCTCGGGGATGTCGGTGACGATGATCGAGTTCGTGCGCGGCTCGATTTCGATGTCGCCGACCTTGCTGAGCACGGTGCAGAGGATCCGAGCGATGTCGATGTTGACGTTTTTCGACGAGCAGGGCTTGGAGCCGCCCTTGCCTCCCTGCACGGCGCCGGGCGCGGGGCTGGGGGAGGGAGCCGGCGTCGCCGGAGGCGGCGTGGGCGAGCCTCCCCCGGACCCGCCGAACGAGGACTGGTTGTTCTGGCTGAATTGCGGCGAACTGGCGGTGGTCAAGTCGATGAGCGGAATGTAGGACAGAGGGTAGATGCGGGTGATGAGGTTTTCCGCCTGCCGCGAACGCTGGGCCACGACATAGGTGTTGGTCTTGCCGATGCGCTGGTAGGTCAATCCCTTGATCTCAAGGAGAACCTGGAGGGCGTCCCGGACGGTGACGTTTTCCAGGAACGCGGTGACGCGCTTTTCCTCCAATCCCTCGGTGATGATGAAATTGATCTTTGCCTGCGCCGAGATCGTGTCCAGGAACGTGGCCAGCGGCACGCCCTTGACGCGAACGGTGACGCGGGTCTCCAACGGAGAGGTTTCGGTCTGGACTTCGGGCGCGGGAGCGGCCTCCGCGCCGATTTGGACGCTCTGTACGCTGCGCGGTTCGGCGACCGCCGCGGTTCCGGAGTCGGCCGCGGCCGGGGCGGCCGCGGCGCCCGCCGTCGGCGCGGCGCCGCCGGGCTCCGCGACGGGTCCTCCGGAATCGCTGGTCGGAGCGGCCATCTGCTTCTGGAAGTCGGGGTTGGCCTCGGGCTCGGCCTGTCGGCGCTGCGCGTAGGCCGGCGCGTCGAGCGCGGCCAGGCTCAGCGACAAGGCGGCCGCGGTCCATGCGCGCAATCGTGAGCGTCGGCGGGGCGTCGGTCTCATGGGGATCCTCCGGAATTTACTCGCTGGCGACGATTTTCTTGAAGCGGCGATTTTTATAGACGAACCAGACCGCGTCCGAGGTGATTTCGACGATCGTCACCCGGCCCTCGTGGCCCGGCGCGGCGAAGGAGTCTCCAACGCTGAGCGTTTCATCGTTGACGATGGCGCGCGCGCTGCCGTCGGGCGAGGTGACGATGCCCTGCAAATCCACGTCGTCTTCGATGCGGCGGACGACGGCGCGGACATGGTGGGCGGCCTTCTTGGGCGGGTGGGCGGCCTCCCAGGCCAGGCGCCTGAGGCGCTCGCGCTCGGCCTCGGCCTCGCGGATGCGCACGAGATCCAGCGGCGACACGAACGGATCGCGCTCCAGGAGCACCGAGGAGGTGGAAACAGAAGGCGTCTGCGTGGCGGTGGAAACGGTCGGCGCGTGAAAAGCCGGCGAAATCAAGACGGTGGAAGGAGCCGCCGTCGGCGCAGAGCCTCTTGCGTTGCCGGGCGCCGCGCGCGCGGCAGCGGGGGCCGCCCGGGTGGCGGTCGCGGCCGACGGCGCCTTGGGGGCGGAGGGTTTTGCAACCGCGGGCGCGGCGATCGGATTGACCAGGCGGCCGCCCGCGGGAGTCGCGGCGAACACGCCTGCGCCCTGGCTCAGTCGCGCGCGCGCCTTGAGCGACAATGCGCGTTCATGGTCGGCTTTCAGGCCGCGCGACCAGTTGTAGAAAAGAAACCCAGGCACGGCCAGCGCCGCGATCAGGACCAACCAGCCCCCCGACTTGCGCCTCGGTTCGTTTTCAGGGCTCACTAGTATCTCTTGGAAGCGATCACCGTGGAGATGACGCAGGTAACCTGCGCCATTCCCGGATGATCGGGGTCGAAATTGGTGGATTTCGTAATTGACAGATGCCTGATGTGCATCATGGGACGAGCATTTTCGGCGCGAAGAAGAAAAGAAAAAATGGAGCGGAAATCGGCGCTGAAAGTGACCGTCGACTCTTGGAAAATCAGGCCTTCATGTTCGGTCTCCTGGGGAAGCTCGAAACTGTCGCTTTCCAGGCGACCGGCGTCGAGGAGTGCTCGCACCGAACTGGTCAGCCACTGAGGTCGATCCGTGATCGTCGGCAGACGGGCGTAGGCCGCGGAGAGGGAGTCGTGCAAGGTTTTATACTGCGTGCCGTAATCGTAGGCGATCTTGGCCTGAGCGATCTGCTCGTCCAAGCGCTGCATCTTGCTTTGCGCCGGCATTAAAAAGGCGACGTAGGCGATGCCGACGAAAATCCCGGCCAAGCCCAGCGCGCGACTGAAGCGCTTGGAGCCTTTGTCGCGCAGCACCGAAACGACGAGATCGGCCTCGGCGGCGATCTTCTTGGTCGCGGCCTGCAGAATCGGGATCGGAGCCATCAGCGTTTGGCCTCGATGGTGACCGTGAACTGCGTGCGATCCTCTAATTTTTCCCGGAGTTGCGCGGGATCCATGCCTTGAGCGGCGGCGGCCGCGGAGTCGTTCTTCTGCAGGGACAACTGCACGTCGAACTGCTTGCCGACGAGTTCGGAGTTGAGCAGGGCGTCCTTGAATTTGAAGGACAGCGCCTGTTCGTCGGCAACGGAGTCGGATTGGGCGCGTCCGGTGAGGACCATGTTGAAGCGGCTTTGCCTGTCTGCGAGCAAGGGGTTGTCCACGTCGATTTTCGTCAGCCAGACCTGCTCGGGCATCAGGCGTGCGATCTCGCGCAGCAGTTGGGTCAGGCTCGGGCGTCCCGTCGGGCCCACCAGGCTCAAATCGTCGGATTGCTTGCGCATGTCGGCCAGCAGGGATTCGATGGTCGCCTTGGGTTTTCCCCTGACCGCGGCGGCGATGACTGGGTCGAGCGGATATTTCTTGAGCTCTTGCGCGCGATAGGCGTAGCTCGCCGAAGTGATGGCCCCGACCAGACCGAAAAAAACCGCGAAGGCTCCGCCGGCCAGAAGAATGTCTCCCGCGACTCGGCGCTCGTCGTCACTGATGCGGTCGATGGCGGCGAGATTGAGTTCGGAGCCGATCGGCGTCATCGGATAGGCGGCCGCGCCGAGGGCGGCGTAGCCGCCCCAGTCTCCGGCCTTCAACGACAGAAGGGCGGCGGTGTCTTGAATTTCCCCGTCCACGCCCGCCTCGGTGGACAACGCCGAGCGCATTTCCTCGAGGTTGGGAATGTTGCCGCTGACGCGCAGCTTTGAGATCGTCGTGGCTCCGAGTTGCTTCTGCAGAAAGGACAGGCAGCCGGCCAAGTCGATCTTGCGCAGGTCGTTGAGCGTCGTTTCCGAGCCGAGGAAGACTTCGCGAAAAAAGATCGGCGCGCCGTGCTGGGCGACCATCACGCGCACGCTGCCGCCGTCCATGTGGACATGGGCGAGGGCCTGGTTCAGCGGGCGACGGTCGAGCATCTGCCAGAGCCGCAAGACGGAATAAGGCGCGACCTCTAGGCCTTCCAGTTTTAGACCCAGAGTGGCGAGCAGGCCGGTGATGTTGGGGACGTTCTTGTTCTGGGTCACCGCGACCAGCACGCCGATCTTGGGCTTTCCCGCGGCGTCGGGCGGCAGGGGGATGGTGTGGTGGTCGTGGGCGAGGACATCGAACGGGATCGGGATGTATTTTTTGGCTTCGAGGGGAATCGCCGATTTCAGAAAACGCCGTTCCATGGCCGGCATCGTGAAATAGCGCAGCATGCCCAGATGGTGGGAGAGCGTGACACGGACGTTCTTGCTGTTCCAGCGCATCTGCGACATGGACTGGCGGATGAGGCCGGCGATCTTTTGCGTGTCGCTGAGAAAATCGGTGTTCATCGTCCCGGTGGATTCGGCGCCCTTGACCCCGGTCGGTATCGGGATGCGGACCAGATGGTCGACCGCCGGGCGGCCTTCCTTTCCGGGGTGAGCCTCGGCGAGGTAAATGACGTCCGGACTGAGGTAGAGGCCCAGGCAGGGGCCGGGCTTGGACGTCTCCTTGCCGAAGGCGAGTTGGTCGATTAACTGATCGAAATTCGGCATTCTAATCGTTGCTCGCGATCACGACCTCGACCATCGCCGAGTCGGGCTTGTCCGCCGCGGAGGAGACGATTTTTTTGGGATCGATCTGGTAGCGGTTGATCAGCAGTCCGACCACGAGCTTGGCGCGGCGGTCCGCCAGCGCGGCGGCGTCGGCTTCGTCCGGCGACGCATGGCCGACGACCTTCAGGGACTCGAGAGGGTGGCGGCTCAGCGCATGAGCCGCTTTGGCGAGGGAGCGCTCCGCCGCGGGCGTGAGTTCGTGCGTGTTCGGGTCGAATGTCAGCCTGTAAGTTCCGGTTTCAGCGGCCGCCGCCTTGGGTTCGGCGGATGGAGACTTTCGCGGTTTCTTCTTGGTCTTGGCCGCCACTTTCTTGACGCGGCGTCGGGGTTTGCGCACGCGAGGCGTCTGGGAAATCTGAACGGCGGGCTTGACTCCTTTGACGAGGTCGGCCGCGGCGGCGGAAGCGGCGGGCGCGGCCGCCGCGACAGGCGCGGCCGAAGCGGAAGCGGCGGAGGCGGCCTGGGCCGGCTCGGAGGCGCCCAAGAGGCTTTCCTCGGCCTGCGTGTCGCCCAAAACGGTGATCCAGCGGTGCAGCGCGCGCTGGCGGTTCTTGCCGTCGGTCGCGGTCAGCACGCACTCGTAACGGCCCGGCGCCAGCGGCGCGCCGAAGTAGTTCTTGCGCGCGTTCCAGAAAATCTGGTGGAACACGGGCCCTCCGCCGACGACCTCCTGAAGGGGCGCCAATTCCTCTCCGCCCGCGGCGGGCTGCAGAAGCTGGAATTTCCAGGAGGTCACGCCGTCGGGCGGGTCCGCGACGGAAAACTCGATGATCGCCCCTTGGTTTTTGGACGGCCGCAACTGCGCGGGGAAAATTCCCAGCGACAGCGGCGGACCTTGGTCGTCGCCGAGGGCGTCCTCGTTTTCGAGGTTCAGCGGCTGATCGTAGACGAACGCGATGACGATTCCCTTGAAATCCATCAGCGGCCGAGGCATGTCCACCTGCGTGTTGAGCAGATTGACCCGCACGCGGGGCGGCGCGATCCCGGCATCGTAGAGATGAGCGGAAACGCCCATCGTGCGCCTCATGTCGAGCACCTTCGCGTCACCGAGAGCGGTCCCCTCGGGCAAGATGACGACTTGCGTCGCCCCGAGCGCGTAGACCAGTTTGGTCAACGGATCCAGGATTTTCGAGGCGTCGCGCTGAAACGAGATTCCGGAACGGAACAACAACGGCGACGGTATGCCCAGCGCGGCCGGCTTGTCGTTGGGACGCATGATCACGCGAATTCCGTCGATCGCGCGCAGATCGTCCAGGCTTTTGGCGACGGCGGCATCCAGCCGGGAGGCGATTTCCTGGCGCATCAGGGCCTTGTTGGACGCGTTGAGCGTCTGCACCGTTGCGGTTGCGCGATCGGGCGCTGGGGCGGTCGGCGCCGCAGGCGCGGGTTCCGCGGATTCGACGGCGATTGGCGCCGTAGTCGCGGGCCGAGTCGCGGCCGCCGGAGGCGCCGGCTCAGAGGCCGGCTCGGCCGCGGGTGCGGGCGCGGGCCGCGGAGAGTTTTTGGCGGAGCCGGAACTGCTCATGCGCTGGGTGATCAGATTCAGATACTGGTTGGCCATCGGACGCTCGGCGGGGTCGCCGTGCGTGAGGATGTCCATGAAGCGGTTCATCGCTTCCATGTCGTCGCCGACTTCGTAGAGGCGGATGCCCGATTTCATCTGTCTGCTCAGGCCGGGCTGGTCGGCCGCGCTTTGCGCGCGCGCGTTTCCCCCCAGGGTGAGCGCGAGAATGATAACGATTTTCTTTATAAACATGAAATAGGGGCCGAGAGGCCCCTTCCCGCAGAAAGGCTAGACGATCGCGATTGCCGAATTATTGCGGACCTGGGGGCGGCATGGCAAGCGATCATTGCGCGGCCCCCAGAGCCTTCAACTGTGCCTGTACTTGGGGGTTGTTGGGCTCGAGCGCGCGCGCGGCTTGAAACTGAGCCCGAGCCTCCGCCTCCCGGCCGAGCGCGCGATAGGCCGCGCCCAGGTTGAGCCGAGGCGCCGCCTTTTCGGGCAGGTGCGCGACGACGTACTCGAGTTCCGGTATCGCGAGCGCGGGGCGCCCGCGCGCCAGCAGAAGGCTGCCGTAGAGAAACCGCGCCTTCAGCAAATCCGGCGCGCGGCGCGCCACGGACGCGGCGCGGGCGACGACGGCGTCCGAGGCGTCGCGCCGCGCGGCGGCGGCCGTGACCGCGTCGAGATCGTCCAGCGTCTTGAGGATCGGCGCGGGCGCGCGGCCCGACTGCGCGGCGACCGCCGCCAGATTACGGCGCGCGGCGGCCATGTCCGGCGCCAGTTCCAGCGCGCGAGTCAGCGCGGCCTCGGCTCCGGGCCAGTCGCGCAGCGCGATGAGCGCGTCGCCGAGGTTGTTCCAGTGGTCGGGATTGTCCGGGAAGTCGCGCGTGGCAAGCCGCAAGACCTCGCGCGCGGCGGCGGCATGGCGCGCCGGATCGCGCAGGTAGAACGCGCTCAGCGCGTTGTCGAGCGGGCTTGACAGCGGGTTGATCGCCCAGGCGACTTGATAGAAGCGCAGCGCCTCGTCGGGTCGGTTCAGGGAAGTCGAGTCCAGGATGGCGAGGTTGAAGTAGATCTCGTCGTAGCCGGCGTTGGCCGACAGAGCGTCGCGGTAGGCGTCGGCGGCCTCGCCGGGCCGCGACAGGCGAGCGTCGACGTTGCCGAGTTCGTAGAGCGCGTTGACCTCGCGCGGGCCGATCGCGCGCGCGCGTTCCAAATCCAGGCGCGCCGGCTCCAACTGCGCCGAGCGCGAGCGCTTGAGCCCAGCGAAATACCACGCCTCGCGCCGCAGGGTCCGTTCTTGAATCCAGAAAGTGGCGGCGGCGGCGGCCGACAGCGCGACGGCGGCCGCGCGCGCGCGCGCGCGGCCGAGCGCGGCTGCGGGCTTGCCTTCGCGCGCGCCGCGCCCCATCGCAAAACCCGCCAGCCACCAGAACAGGAACGCCGGCACCGCGAAATGCAGAGAGACGTTGAGCATGTTGTCGACGAGCACGCCCGCGCAGCCCGCCGCGGCGCCCGCCCACAGCGGGTCGCCGCCAACGCGGCCGCGCGACCAGCGCCGGACGGACTCGAAAAACGCCGCCCAGAACGCCAGAAACGCGCCCAGGCCCAGTAGCCCGGTCTGCGCGAAGGTTTCCAGGATCTCGTTGTGCGCGTTGTTGGCGTGGGTGCGCATGTTGTGGAAAAAACCGGTCGCGTGCAGCATCACGCCCTGGTAGAACGGATAGAACAGCTCGAAGGTCCCCCCTCCCTTGCCCAGCAGGGGCGACTCGCGGCCCATCATCCAGGCGCAGGCCCAGATGAGCAGGCGCTGGTGCAGAGGGCTGTAGGAGCCGTCGCGCTTGAGGATCGTGCCGATCTCGGTGAGTCGGTCGACGACGGTGGGCGCGTAGCCGGTCGCCATCGAACTGGAGGGCCACAGCGCGGCCAGCGCGCCCGCGCCGGCCGCGAGCAGGCCCAGCGTGCGCGCGTTCGTTTTCGCGCGCGCGCGCAGGGCGGGGAAGGCCGCCAGACCCGCGCAGGCGGCCGCGGCGCCGGCCCACGACGAGCGCGTGAGCGTGGCCAGCAGGGCGCCTTCATAGGTCAGAAACGCGGCCGCGTAGATCGCGCGGCGGACGGCTTTTTTTTCGGTCAAGAACAGCGCCAGAGAGATCGGCATCAGCGCGACGTCGTAGGAGGACAGGAAGTTGGGGTTTCCGAACGTCGAGACCGCGCGGCCGCCGTAGGGATTGAGCGTGTAGGGCCACAGGAAGTCCATGTTGAAATATTGGAGAATTCCGTAGGCCGAGGCGATAAAGCCCACGACCAGCGCCAGGTGCAGGAAGTCGGCGGCGCGCCCGCGTCGGGCCAAGCGCGCCGCGCCGGCCAGGCCCAACGCCCAGACGAGCGCGCCGTAAGGGTCCCAGACCAGCGGCCAAAAATCCTCGACGGGTCCGTAGGCGCCGGCGCGCAGAGACGGATACAGCGCCCACAGCAGGCCCCAGCCGATCGCGAACGCCGCCCAAGCCCCGAGAGGAACATCCGCCGTGCCGTCGTCTTCGAACGCCAGCGCCGCCGACAGCGCGAATGCGGCCAGACACACCGAGCCCTCGAAGACCATCGCCTGCGCGCCGAGTCCGAAGATCGAGGGGCGGAAAAAGGCCGGGTGGACCGCCAGCGAGCGCAGCCAGCTCATGACCCACGCCGCGGCAAACAGAGCCAGCGGCGCCGCCGGAGGAAGGTTCGGCAGGCGGACCGCCTCGGGTCGTGAGGAGGCCGACCACGCCCACAGCGCCAGCGCGGCGGCCAGGCCCGTCTGCAGCAGCGCGATCTGCGTCTGGAACGGATTGCGCGTGAAGTTCGTGAAAAAAACCAGAGGCGCCGCGAAGTGGCAGGCGACGAGAAGCCAGCGCCGCGGCGCGGCCAAGGAGTCTTTCACGGTGGGCAATGATACGACATTCGCGGCGGACGCGGCTCGGGCGGGAAAAATCCAAGCCGGGGATGGGATTCGAACCCACAACCTATCGCTTACGAAGCGATTGCTCTGCCGTTGAGCTACCCCGGCGACGGGACGATTCTACTCTATTTGGCCGGGAAAATCCCGCGCGCGGAGGTTCTTTAGAGCCCGAGGTAGGCTTTCTGCACGCTCGCGTCGCCGAGAAGCCGCGCAGCCTCCCCCGAGGCCGCGATCTCGCCGGTCTCGAGCACGTAGGCGCGCGCGGCGGCCTTCAGCGCGCGCCGGGCGTTCTGCTCGACGAGCAGGATGGTCACGCCCTCTTTGTTGACGCGTGCGATGATGTCGAAGATCACGTCGACCACGACGGGAGCCAGCCCCATCGACGGCTCGTCGAGCATGAGGAGCTTGGGCGCCGACATCAGCGCGCGCCCCATGGCCAGCATCTGCTGCTCGCCGCCCGAAAGCGTTCCCGCCAGTTGTCCGCGCCGGCGCCCGAGCACCGGGAAAAGCGTCAGCACATGGTCGAATTCGCGCGCGAGCTCCGGCGCGCCCGCGCGCGCGTAGGCGCCCATCTCCAGGTTCTCCATCACCGTCAGCCGCGGGAAAATTCTGCGCCCCTCGGGCACCAGGCACAGGCCCAGGCGCGAGACGCGGTGCGGCGCCAGGCCCGCCAGGTCGCGACCCTCAAAGAGCACGCGGCCGGACTCGGGAACCATCAAGCCCGAGGCGGTTTTCATCAGCGTGGTCTTGCCCGCGCCGTTGTTGCCGATGAGCGCCACGATCTCGCCGGCGCGCACCTCAAGGCTGACGCCCTTGAGCGCGCGGATCTTCTTGCCGTAGACCGCGTGGACGGACTCGAAGCTCAGCAGCGCGCCCTCGCTCACGCCCCCTCCCGGCCGAGGTAGGCCTCGATCACGCGCGGGTCGGCCATCACCGCGCGAGGCGCACCCTCGGCGATCTTGACGCCATAGTCGAAGACGGCCACGCGGTCGGAGACGTCGAGCACCACGCGCATCTGGTGCTCGATGAGCAGCACGGTCACGCCGCGCTCGCGCACCCGGCGCACCAAGGACACGAGTTCGGCGCTCTCGACGGGATTCATGCCGGCGGTGGGCTCGTCGAGGATCAAAAGCTTGGGCTCGGCGGCCAGCGCGCGGGCGATCTCCAAGCGCCGCTGGGCGCCGTAGGGAAGGTTGCGCGCCCGCTCGTTGCCCAGCGACCTCAGCCCCACGAAATCGAGCAGTTCCACCGCGCGCGCTTCAACGGCCTTCTCCTCTTCGAGGAAGGCTTTCGTGCGCAGCAAAGGCCCGAGCAGGAGTTGGCGCGTGCGCGCGTGGCGGCCGACCATGACGTTCTCGGCCGCGCTCATGTCGGCGAAAAGCCGGATGTTCTGGAAAGTCCGCGACACGCCGCGCGCGACGATCTCATGCGGCGCGAGTCCGCGGATGGGCTCGCCGTCGAAGCTCACCCGGCCGCGCGTGCCGGGATAGACGCCGGTGAGCACGTTGAAGAAGGTCGTCTTGCCCGCGCCGTTGGGGCCGATGACCGAGACGATCTCGCCTCGCGACACCGAGAGGGTCACGCCCTCCACGGCCTTCAGTCCCCCGAAGTGCTGCGAGAGATCCTCCACCGACAGCAGCGGCGCGCTCACGACGAGAGCTCCGCTTCGCGCCGCGCCGAGGGCAGCAGGCCCTGCGGGCGGAACAGCGTCATCAAGACCAGGATCAGCCCGAAGAACAGGTAGCGGTAGTCGATGAGCCGCGGCGACAGCGTGGCCTCCATCAAAAGCGGAATGCCGCCGAGCAGAAGCGCGCCGAGCAAGACGCCCGAAATCGAGCCCATCCCCCCCAGCACGACGATGGCCACGAGCAGGGTCGACTCCCAGAACACGAACGACTCCGGCGTGACGAACTGGTCCCAGAGCGCGAACAGCGACCCGGCCAGGCCCGCGAAGGCGGCCGACAGCGTGAAGGCCAGCAGCTTGTAGCGCGCCACCGGGATGCCGGAGAGTTGGGCCGCGGTCTCGTCTTCGCGGATGGCCACCCACGCGCGTCCGACGCGGGAGTTTTCCAGGCGCCGCGACGCCTCCGCGGCCAGATACACCGCCGCGGCGATCAGGAAATAGAACTGGACGTTGGACTCCTTGCGCACGAACTCGAGGCCCGGGATCGCGCCCAAAAACGCCAGCGGCCGCCACGGCCGCACCTGCAGGCCCTTGGGACCGTTGGTCCACGCGTCGAGGTTGTTGAGCGTCAGCCGCGCGATCTCGCCAAAACCCATCGTCACCACCGCCAGGTAGTCGCCGCGCAGGCGCAGGATGGTGACTCCCAGCAGCGCGCGCATCGCCAGCGCGGCGGCCACGGCCAGCGCCGCGGCCAGGGGCGCCGGGACGTGCGCGCGCATGAGAATCGCCGTGCCGTAGGCGCCCACCGCGTAGAACGCGATGAATCCCAGGTCGAAGAGTCCCACATAGCCCAGCGTCATGTTCAAGCCCAAGGACAGCAGCATCATCAAGCCCACGACTCCGCCCACGCGGGTCAGAAACGAGAACTCGATGGCGCGCGCGACGAAGGGCAAGGTCAGTGCGGCGGCAAAAAGCAGTGCCGGAGCGTGCCGATGCGAGAGCAGGCGGCGCACCGCTACACCTTCTCCGCCACGCGCTCGCCGAGAAGTCCGGACGGGCGCGCGAGCAAGACGAGAATCAGCACCGAAAACGCGATCACGTCGCGCCACTGTGCGCCGTTGGGGATGTAGCCGGCGGACAGCACCTCCAGAAAGCCCAGCAGGAATCCCCCCAGCACCGCGCCGCGCACGTTGCCGATGCCGCCGAGCACCGCGGCGGTGAAGGCCTTGGCTCCGGGCAGAAATCCCAGGTTGTACTTGGTCGAGCCGTAGCTCATCGAATACAGCACTCCCGCCGCGCCGCCGAGCGCCCCGCCCACGAAGAAAGTCACCGCGATCACCACGTCGGCGTCGACGCCCATCAGGCCCGCCGCCTCCAGATCGTCGGCGCAGGCGCGCATCGCGCGGCCCATGCGGGTCTTCTCGACGAACAAATGCAGCAGCACCATCAGCGCCAGAGCCGCGGCCAGCGTCAGCGCCTGCAGCGCGCTGATCTGAGCGCCGCCGGGGAGAGTGAACGCGTCGCCCGACAGCGGTTGGGGAAAGGCCAGCGACTGGTCGCTGACCCACAGAAAGACCGCGTTTTGAAGGATGATCGACACGCCGATGGCCGAGATCAGCGGCGTCAGCCGCGAATGGCGGCGCAGCGGACGATAGGCCAGGCGCTCGATGGTCGCGTTGAGCGCCCCGGCGGCCAGCATGCTGGCCGCGAAAAGCCCGGCGAGCGCCAGCACGCCCGTGCCGAACATCGACGGCGCCAGGGCCGCGGCGCCAAGCGCCGCGAAGGAGCCCATCATCAGCACTTCGGAGTGGGCGAAATTGATCATCGCCAATATCCCGTAGACCAGAGTGTAGCCGAGCGCGATCAGCGCGTAGATCGCGCCGAGGGAAAGCCCGTTGACGATCTGCTGGGCGAGCATGGCTATTTCACCGTGGGAAAAGAGCGGTCCTTGGCGTGCGCGCGCGTCATGGTCACGATCTTGTTGAGCGTGTCGCCCTTGTCGTCGAAGACGGTCTCGCCGAGGATGCCCTTGTGGCGGATCGTGGGCAGCACGGCCAGCAGCTTCTCGCGGTCGGGTCCGGACTTGGCCAGGGCGTCGAGCACGATGTTGGCGGCCTCGTAGCCGAAGTGGTCGAAGGGCTTGATGTCTTCGGAAGCGCCGGTCCAGCGTTTTTTATAGCGAGCGAGGAAATCCCGCGCGCTGGGCAGTTGCTCGACGGGCACGCCGATCGTGGTCAGGTAGGCGCCGTCGGCGGCGTCGCCGGCGATCTCGTAGAGCACCGGCGACTGCGCGCCGTCGTCGGAGACGAACGCGAGATTCTTTTTCATGCCGAGTTCGCGCATCTGCACGAGGATGAGCCCGGCCTCGGTGTAGAGGCCGCCGAAGTAGATGCCTTGCGGGCGCGACGAGTCGTCCTTGATCTTGGTCAGCAGGGCCTTGAAGTCCCGGTCGCCGATGGAGATGCCGTCGAAGCTGGTGACCGTGCCGCCGAGTTCTTGGAAGGTCTTTTGGAACTGCTCGGCGATTCCCTGTCCATAGGGCGTCTTGTCGTGCACGAGGGCCATCCGGCGCAGGCCCAGGCGGGAGTAGACGAAGCGCGCCGCGGCCGCGCCCTGCACGTCGTCGGTGGCCACGTCGCGAAACACGACGCGCGGGCCGATCCAATCCGGCGAGGTCTGTTGGAGCGTGACCTCGGGCGTGGTCGCGCCCGGCGAGATCATCGCGATGGGCGCGCGCGCGTAGACCTTGGCGGCGGGAATGGAGCAGCCCGAGGTGTAGTGCCCCACCACCGCCACGATGCGCGGGTCGGAGATGATCAAGTTGGCGACGTTGACCGCTTCCTTGGGGTCGGCGCGGTCGTCGAAGGGCTTGGCCTCGATGTGATAGGGGAATCGGTGGGAGGCGTTGGCCTCCTCGACGGCCATGATCACCGCGCGCTTGATGCCCTGTCCCTCCGCGCCTGTGTCGCCGGTCAAGGGCGCGGCCACCGCGATGATGACGGAATGATCCCTCGGTCCGCAGGCGGACAGCGCCGCGGCCAGAATCCACGCGCCGGCCGCGGCGAGCGTTCGCGCCCTCATCTCGCGATTATGCCTCATTGTGCGGCGAGAAACCAGACGATCGATGCGCTCGCCATGTTCAGAAGTCGTCGGCAGACATGGTAAGATTCGGGACTTGTTACCGGAATCTGTGGAGGCCGAGCGACGATGAGAAAGCATCTGTTCGAGACCAAGCCGCTGTCGCTTCTTCTTGAGGAAATGAGAAGCGGCGACCGCCTCCACCGCGTGCTCGGACGCTGGCACTTGACCAGCCTGGGCGTTGGCGCCATCATCGGCACCGGCATCTTCGTGCTGACCGGCGTGGCCGCGCATGACAAGGCGGGGCCGGCGCTGACGCTGTCTTTCGCGGTGGCGGGAGTCGCGTGCATCTTCGCGGCGCTCTGCTACGCGGAGTTCGCCTCGATGGTGCCCATCGCGGGCTCGGCCTACACCTACGCTTACGCCACGCTCGGCGAACTCTTCGCCTGGATCATCGGCTGGGACCTGATCCTGGAATACACGGTGGCGTCCTCGGCGGTCGCGCACGGCTGGTCGCACTACTTCCAGGATTTCCTGAGCGTCTTCGGCGTGCATCTGCCGGCGATCTTGACCAACGCGCCGTTCGACTTCAACTCCGCCGGCCACTTGGCGCTGACCGGGACTTGGTTCGATTTCCCCGCCATCGCCGTCACCGCGTTGATCGCCTCCATACTCGTGATCGGCGTCAAGGAGAGCGCGAATTTCAACAACGCGATGGTGGCCGTCAAGGTCTCGATCGTGCTGTTCGTCATCGCGGTGGGCGCGTTCTACGTCAAGCCCGCGAACTGGCATCCGTTCGCTCCGTTCGGCTACACCGGCGTGAGCTTCTTCGGCCACACGCTGATGGGCCAGACCGGCCCCAACGGCGAGCCCTTGGGCGTGTTCGCGGGTGCGGCGATGATTTTCTTCGCCTACATCGGCTTCGACTCGATCTCGACGCAGGCCGAGGAGGCGATCAATCCCCAAAAGGACATGCCAGTGGGCATCATCGCCTCTCTGATCATCTGCACCGTCCTTTATATATTGGTCACCGCGGTGCTGACCGGGATGGTGCCCTACAACCACCTCAACATCGACTCGCCGGTGTCCGACGCCTTCCGCCAGGTCGGCCTGCCTTGGGCGCAGTTGCTGATTTCGCTTGGCGCCATCGCGGGCATCACTTCGGTGCTTCTGGTCATGATGCTCAGCCAGCCGCGCGTGTTTTTGGCCATGGCCCGCGACGGGCTTCTGCCGCCGAAATTCTTCGCGGCGATCCATCCGCGCTACCGCACGCCGTATAAGTCCACGATCCTGACCGGGATCGTCGTGGCGTCGATGGCGGCGCTGGTGCCGCTGCGCATATTGGCCGAGCTCGTCAACATCGGCACTCTGCTGGCCTTCGTCATCGTCTGCGCGGCGGTGCCGGTGATGCGCCGAACCAACCCCGACGCGGACCGGCCGTTTCGCTGCCCGATGGTGCCGCTGGTGCCTTTTCTCGGCATCGCGTCTTGCCTTCTCCTGATGTTTTCGCTTCCCGCGGAGAATTGGTGGCGGCTGATCGTGTGGCTGGCGGTGGGCCTGGTCATCTACTTCACCTATGGGCGCCGCCACAGCGTGCTCGCGCGGCGGCGCGCGGCCGCGCGCGGCTAACGATGACCGCGCGAGCCGCGCTGCTTGCGGCGCTGGGCCTGCTGTCGGCGGTCTTCGCCGCGCTGTGGGCGTGGAGCCTGCGCGCCGCGCGCGCGCGACGGCCGACCGCGGCGGAGCTCGGCGTGGGGTTTCTGACTGATTTTCTCGACACGCTCGGCATCGGCTCGTTTGCCGTCACCACCGCCTTGTTCAAGCTCTTGGGTTTGGTCGCCGACGAGGACATACCCGGAACGCTCAACGTGGGCCACGCGATTCCGACCTTCGTCGAGGCCTTCATCTTCGTGGCCATCGTGGCCGTCGACGGGCGCACGCTCGTCTTGATGATCGCGGCGTCGGTGGCCGGGGCGTGGCTTGGCGCGGACTTCGTCAGCTGCTTGCCGCGCCGTCGCATCCAGTTGGGCATGGGAGCGGCGCTGATCGTCGCGGCGGGATTTTTCCTGATGAAGAACCTGGGGCTTTTCCCGGCGGGCGGCGACGCTCTGGGGCTGTCCGGCGCGCGGCTGGCCGTGGGCCTGGCGTTCAACTTCGTCTTCGGCGCGCTGATGACGCTGGGCATCGGCGCCTACGCGCCGTGCATGATCTTGACGAGTTTGCTGGGAATGAACCCGACCACGGCTTTCCCCATCATGATGGGTTCGTGCGCGTTCCTGATGCCCGCGGCCTCCGCGCGCTTCGTGCGCCGCGGGCGCTACGCCCCGGGGCCCGCGCTCGGCCTGACTTTGGGCGGAGCGCCGGCCGTTCTGCTGGCCGCCTATGTGGTCAAATCCCTGCCGTTGACCGCGGTGAGGTGGTTGGTGACCGCGGTCGTGCTCTACACCGCGGGCGCGATGATCCGTTCGGCGCTGGTCGGCAAGCCCGCGGCTTAGCGACCGAGGGCGTGCCGGCGGTAGCGCTTGAGCAGCCTTACCAGGTCGAAGGTCACCAGATGGCAGCAGCCGAACGATTTCGCCTCGGCCGCGGCGCGCTCCGGGGACTGCCCTTGCGCGACCACGCGGTAGGCCGCGATGACCACTCCGGTGCGGTCCTGGCCGTTGAGGCAATGCACCAGAATGGGCCTTGGCGTCGCGGGATCGGTCAAGACCGCCATGGCCCGGTCGATTTCCTTGAAGGAAGGCTGCCAGAGGCCGCTCATGGGAACGCTGTGGACCGCGATGCCGTCGAGGGCGCCCTCGACGCGCTCAAGCGTCGCGGTGAAGGGGTCGCGCAAATCCAGGATGGATTTGATCCCGTGATCGGCCAGCCAGGCCAGATTTTTTCGCGACGGCTGGCCGGAGCGGTAGAGTCCGGGGGCGACGGCATGGAAGCGGCGCGGCGCGGCGTAGGCGTCGACGATTTTTTCCGCGGTCTTTTCATCGGGGTAGGGCCAGGCGTCGATCCGTCCGATAAACGAGATCCGCACGGCGCGGGACGCGGAGTCATAAGCGCCGCTCAGGTCGGCGGCGGGCTGGGCGTTCAGAGAGGCGCCGGACAGCGCGAGAAGAATCAATGCGGGGAGCATGGCGGCTATCATAATCGATTGTCCGGGCGAAGAGGGACGGGATTTGGCCGGCTGCGGGCGGGCGATGGGCCCAGGTTTTCCTGGGCCCACTGGACCAAAGCGCGCGCCGCCGCGGGGGCCGGACGCCGGGCGGCCCGTGTTATAATCTCCCGATGCTGAAGAATCTGGTGTCGGGCTGGATGCCTCAGTCGCGCCGCTACCGCAAGCCGGACAATTGGGCCGAGAACGCCCGCCCGTCCTCCGAGTCCGCTGCCGAGGCGGCGCAGGCCCCGGCCGAGCTCAACGAGGCCGTGCGGCGCTCCCAAGAGGCGATCCTGCGCCTGCAAAATCCCGAGGACGGCTACTGGTGCGCGCCGCTGTTCGGCGACACCACGATCGATTCCGACACGATCATGCTGCTGAACTTCCTGGGACGGGGAAGTTCGATCAAGGTCCGGCGCATCGCCAACCATCTGCTCAACAAGCAGAATCCCGACGGCGGCTGGCCTATCTACGACAACGGTCCTTCCGAGGTTTCGGCCACGGTCAAGGCCTACTGGGCGCTGAAGTTCGCCGGCCACGCGCCGCACGAGCCGTGCCTGGAGGCCGCGCGCAGGCGCATCAAGGCGCTGGGCGGCATCCACAAGGTCAACACCTACACCAAGTTCTACCTGGCGCTCTTCGGCCAATACGACTGGCGCGGCGTGCCGTCGATCCCGCCGGAGATCATGCTGTTCCCGAAGTGGTTCTACTTCAACCTCTACGAGATGTCGGCGTGGACCAGGCCCATCGTGGTGCCGCTGTCGATCGTGTGGGCTTTCCAGCCGGCGGTGCCCTGTCCGCCGCACGCGACCCTCGACGAGCTGTTTCCCGACACGCGCCGTCACGTTCCGCTCTCGGAAGCCGTGGGGCCGCACCGATTGTTGTCCTGGACGACCTTCTTCCTGGCCTGGGACTCCTTTCTCAAGGGGATGGAGGGCCGCGGCGGGCATTGGCTGCGCGTCTGGGCCCTGCGCCTGGCCGAGGACTGGATTCTCGAACACCTCCAGGACTCCGACGGTCCCGGCGCCATCTATCCGCCCATCGTCAACGCGATCATGGCGATGAAGTGCCTGGGCTATCCCGACACCGACGCCCGGTTGGTCTCGCTTCTCCAGGAACTCGACCGTCTGGAGCATCCGGGCTCGGACTCCACGCGCTACCAGCCCTGCCGCTCGCCCGTCTGGGACACGGCGATCACGATGATCGCCCTGGCCGAGTCGGGCTTGGACCGCGCGCATCCGGCGTTGACGCAGGCCTGCCAGTGGGTGATTTCCAAGGAGATCAAAAGCCGCGGCGATTGGGCCGTGACCAACCCCAAGGGCCCCACGGGCGGCTGGCATTTTCAGTTCAACAACGCCTTCTATCCCGACGTCGACGACACGGCGATGGTCCTGCTGGCGCTGCGCCACGTCCACCTGGAAGACGCGAACTCGCGCATCCGCGAGCAGGCGTTTCTGCGCGGCCTGAACTGGCTTTTGTCGATGCAGTCATCCAGCGGCGGCTGGGCGGCCTTCGACAAGGAAAACACGAAGGTGGTCTTGACCAAGATCCCGTTCGCCGACCACAACGCGATGATCGATCCACCCACCTCCGACATCACCGCGCGCGTGCTGGAGCTTTTGGGCTACGTTGGCTACGACGCGTCCTACGCGCCGGTCTCGCGGGCTCTGCGCTTCCTGCGCGACGAACAGGAGGCCGACGGCTCCTGGTATGGACGCTGGGGCGTCAACTACATCTACGGCACCTGGCAGGCGCTGCGCGGGCTTGCGGCGGTGGGCGAGGACATGCGCAAGCCCTACATCCAGCGCGCGGTCGCGTGGCTCAAGTCGGTCCAGCAGGCCGACGGGGGCTGGGGCGAAACCTGCGCGACCTACGACGATCCCTCGGTCAAGGGCCGCGGGCCGGCGACGCCGTCGCAGACGGCATGGGCGGTGATGGGATTGATGGCCGCGGGGGTGTTCGACGACTCGGTGCGCCGCGGCGTGGCGTGGCTGGTCTCGCGTCAAAAGGCCGACGGCACCTGGGACGAGAGCGAGTTCACGGGCACCGGTTTTCCGAAGGTCTATTACCTCGAATACACGATGTATCGCAACTACTTCCCCCTTCACGCGCTGGGAAGCTACCGTCGGGCGCTGTCCGACGGGCGGGCGGGCGCGTAGGGGCCTTTTCGCAAGGAGAAAGTCATGGGGATGTCGATGCAGGCGCAGATGGCGGTGTTCAAGTACCTGGTCTCTCGCAAGATCAAGGGCGTGCAGAAGTATCCGTTGGTGATGATGCTGGAACCTCTGTTCGCCTGCAACCTGGAATGCGCGGGCTGCGGCAAGATCCAGTATCCCACCGACATCCTGCGCAAGCGCCTGACGCCGCAGGAGTGCTTCGACTCCGTGGAGGAGTGCGGGGCGCCCGTGGTCTCCATCGCCGGCGGCGAGCCGCTGGTCCATTCCGAGATCGACAAGATCGTCGAGGGAATGATCGCGCGCAAGAAGGTGGTCTATCTGTGCTCCAACGCGCTGCTGCTGGAAAAGAACCTGCACCGCTTCAAGCCCAGCCCGTATCTGATTTTCTCGATCCATCTTGACGGAGTCGAGAAGACCCACGACCGGATGGTCTGCAGAGAGGGCGTCTACAA
>JAJZQS010000089.1 GCA_021806745.1 bacterium | reverse complement strand
ACGCGATTTGGGCGGTGGCCGGATCGAAGCTCACGCGGCCGCCGTCGGCCATCACCACGGACACGGTCTTGGCTTTGGCGTCCATCTCCAGGCGCGGCGTCTGCCGGCGCGGGAAGAAGTAAAACTCAAGGCCGGAGGTCATCGTCGGACCCTCCTGCGGGCCGTAGGAGTTGAACACCAGCAACATCCCGTCGGAAAAGAAAGCGTAGTCGCGGTAGATCATGTTCACCGCGTCGGTCGGATCGATGGACACGAAGCACAGCCCGCCGCCGACGGAATCGGCGTAGCCCTGCGTGCCGCCCACGACCAGGGGCGCGACGCTGGGGCAGGCCTGCGCCGCGCCAAACGCCGCCGCGGGCTTGATGTAGGAGCGCCAGGCCTGGGCCGAGGCGGGGGCGGTCACGGCGAGGGCGAGGGCGGCGGTCAGGAGTTTCATGGAGCGATCATAGCACGACGGGGCGCGTCAGCGCCGCAGTTCCACGCGCTCCGGCGGGAGCCTTCGTTCCTTCTTGTGCATCGTCGTTCCCGTCAGGAGCCGGACGACGGTCGCGGTTTTGGCGCGCACGACGAAGCGCACCTCGAAGTCGTGCAGGAAAAACCCCAGCTCCAGGCCCTCCTCGTTCTGGGATTTGTCGCGGGGGTTTCTCAGGTCCTGCCGGAGGATGTCGCGCAGCAGCTCGCGCAGGCCGGAAACTTTCAGCCGCCTCTGGGCGCGCTCGATGTCGTCGAGCGCCCGCGCGCGGAAATCCACCTCCAGCGACGGGAACTCCGCGTCCTTGGTCCAGCCCGGCGAGGCGTCGGGGACGCAGTCCCATTCCGGGATGTAGGGCTTGACGTCGAGGATCGGCGTGCCGTCGACCAGATCCACTCCCGCGAGGTGCAGCGTGGCCGCCTCGACTTTGACCAGGCGCGCCACCGACAGGCCGATGGGCGCGGGACGGTGCGGCGAGCGGGAGGCGAACAGGCCGATGGTCGCGCCGCGCAGGCGCGGCGGGTGGACCTTGGGGAGGAACTTCTTGTTGGTGTTGAGGTGGAAGTAGGAGATCAGCCAGACATGGCTGAACCGGGACAGCCCCGCCAGCGAGTGCTCGGGCAGGAACTCCCGGGCGACGGTCAATTCCGCCGTGGCCGCGGGAGTCAGGCGCGGCTGGCGCGGAGTGCCGAACTTCTCGCGAAAGCACGAGCGCAGATGGCCGATTACTCTCAGCGGACGGTCCGCGGTGGTCACGCCCCATTATCCGAACTTTTCCGCCCGGACGGCGAGACTTGATACCATCACCGGATGACGAGCGTCGATTGGGCGCGCTGGACGCCGACCGAGCGCGCGGTGCTGTGCTTCATCATCCGCGGCGGCGAGGTCCTGCTGATCCACAAGAAACGGGGCCTGGGCGCGGGCAAGGTCAACGGTCCCGGCGGTCGCGTGGAGGCCGGCGAGAGCGACGAGGACGCGGCCGCGCGCGAGACGCGCGAGGAGGTGGGGCTGACGCCGACGGGACTCGCGGCGGCCGGAGAACTGCGCTTCCAGTTCGTCGACGGCTACGCGCTGCTCTGCCGCGTGTTCACGGCCTCGGGATTTTCCGGTCGTCTCGTCGAGACCGACGAGGCTCTCCCGTTCTGGGCGCCGACCGGCGCGATCCCGCTCGACGAGATGTGGACCGACGACCGCTACTGGATCCCGTGGATGCTGTCGGGCCGCAAGTTCCTGGGCCGGTTCCATTTCGACGGCGACCGGATGCTGTCGGGCGGCGTCGAGCCGCTGAAGTGAGGGCCGCGACGCTGACGGCCGTCGGCGCGCCGGGGCTGGGAGGGCTGCTGGCCGGGGAGATGGCCGAGCTCGGGCTGATCTCGCCGCGCCTGGCGCGCGCCGAGGAGATGTCGTCTGGACGCGTCGAGTTCGTCGGCGGCGCCGCGGCGATGATGCGCGCCAATTTCCGCCTGCGCCTGGCCGAGCGCGTGTTCGAGCGCCTGGCGGAGTTTCGCGCCGCGAGCGCGCCCGAACTCGCGCGGGGGCTTTCGCGCGTCGACTGGAAGCGGGTTCTCGCCCCCGGCGCGGGCCTGCGCACGCGCCTGCGCGCGCGCGGCACGCCCCTGAACTGCGAGCGCGCCGTCGCCGCGCTCGTCGCGCGCGCCGCCGGAGCAAGGCCGACGGCCGAGCCCGGCGCGGCGCTCGTGGGCGTCGACATCGACGGCGAACGCGCGCGCGTGGAATTCGACACCTCCGGGGAGCCTCTGCACCGCCGCGGCTACCGCCTGGCCACGGCCAAGGCGCCGCTCAAGGAGACCTTGGCCGCGGCCCTGCTGGCCGCGGCGGGTTGGGACGGCCGCGCGGCGCTGTTCGACCCGATGTGCGGCTCGGGCACGATCGCCATCGAGGCGGCGCTGCGCGCCTCGGGCATCGCCCCCGGAGCGCGGCGCCGCTTCGCCTTCGAGGCGCGGCCCGATCTGGACGCGGCCGCCTGGTCGCGCGAGCGCGCGCGCGCCGAGCCTTGCGCGCGGCCGTTCCCGCGCCTGGTCGCCGCCGACCGCGACGCGGGCG
This sequence comes from bacterium, assembly GCA_021806745.1. Classification (GTDB taxonomy): domain Bacteria; phylum Elusimicrobiota; class Elusimicrobia; order UBA1565; family UBA9628; genus GWA2-66-18. Next base: position 8,584 of record JAJZQS010000089.1, on the reverse strand, counting down.
CGGTCGCGGCCGCGCGCGCCAACGCCGAGCGCGCGGGCGTGGGCGGGCGCATCGAGTTTTCCGTGCGCGCGCTGTCCGAGGCGCCCGCGATCGCCGGTCCCGGCCTTCTCGCGGTCAACCCGCCCTACGGCGAGCGCGTCGGCGCCGGGCGCGACCTGCGCGCGCTCTACGCGCGCCTGGGCGAGGTCGCGCGGGGATTGGGCGAGGGCTGGGGCGCGGCGCTTGTCTGCGCGGACCCGGCCCTGGCGCGCGCCGCGGGATTGCCTTTCGGGCCGGGCTTGCCCACGCTCAACGGCGGAATATCCGTGCGCATTTTCGCCGCGCGCGCGGCCTGACGGAACTTTTCGGGCCCCCGCTTCGTATCCATGGCATGGAGATCGAAGTCCGGTCGGTCGGCGCGGATTTCTCGACGGCCCGCCGCGCCGCGCGCATGGCGGCGCCGCTTCAGGCCCGCCTCTGGGCGCGCTGGTCGCTGATCGCCGACGATTGCCCTCCGGCGGGTTCGGCCGCGCGCGCGCGCGCTTGGCGCCTGCTCACGCGCGCGGCTCTGACGCCCGTGGAGCCGGGCCTGTGGCGGGCGATCGTCGAGCGCTTCGGCGCGCGCGCGGGCGCGGCGGCGGCGGCTTTGCACCGGCTTCAATGCGCGGCCGTCGCCGTTTCGCCCGCGGGCCTGCCCCCGCGGCTCGACTGCGACCTGGCGAAGACCGGAGATTTCACCCACGACGAATCCGCTTGGCTGGCGCGGGCGGCGCTGGCGGACTTGGCGGATTTTCACCGCGATCTGCTTGCGCTTAGGCCCGAGCCGGAACTCGACGGCGGCATGCCGGCCTTCGCGTCTTGGACCGGCGCCGTGCGCGGCGGCTGGGCGAACGCGTTCGTCGCGCCGGCGGGCGAGGACGCCCGGCCGTGGGAGTTCGACGAGCCGCGCCGGGAGTTCGCGCGCGACGACGCGGCGTTGGAGCGCTTGGCGCGCCGCCTGCTGGGCGTGGCGGGACTGCGCCCCGGCCAGGCCGAGGCCGCGGCGGCGCTGCTGTCGGGACGCGACGCCGCCTTGTGGTGGCCGACGGGAGCGGGGAAGTCCCTGGTCTTCCAGCTCGCGGCCTTGCTGTCGCCGGGGACGGCCTTGGTCGTGGCGCCGCTGCGCGCGCTGCTGCGCGACCAGGCGCGGCGCTTGGCCGAACTCGGCGCGGGGGAGGCCGGGCTTCTGGTCGGCGACGATCCTCGGTCCACGCGTTCGGCGCTGCGCGAGTTGGCCGAGGGGCGGTTGTCGATGGCGCTGGCCGCGCCGGAGCGGCTGGATTCGCGGGCGTTCCGCCGCGCGCTGCGCGCGGCCGTCGAGGCGGGCGGCATCTCGCTTGTCGTCGTCGACGAGGCGCACTGCGCGGCGCGGCGCGGGCACGATTGGCGTCCGGGCTACCGCGCGCTGGGCGCGCGGCTGCGCGACTGGTGCGCGGGGGCCGCAGGCGCGCCGCCGATGGCGGCGCTGTCGGGCGGCGCCGACGCGGGCGCGCTCGCCGAGGCGGAGCGCACGCTGAAGCTCCATGAGCCCGTGCGGGCGGTCTGCGGCGCGCCCGCCGCGCGGCGGCGATTCCTGGTCCGCCGCGTGGCCGCCGGCGGGCACCGGCAAGCCCTGCGCGCGCTGCTCACGCGCGAGATCGAGGGAGGCCGCTGGGGACCGGGGATCGTCTTTTGTCCGCGAGTCGACGGCGAGCTCGGCGCGGCCGGCGTTTCCCAGGAACTCGCGCTTTCGGAGGGGGTGGACGCGCCGGCCTACACGGGCCGCGCGCCGCGCGGAGAGGACCCCGAGGCCTGGCCCGAGCGGCGGGGGCGCGTCGCGCGGGAGTTCCTGTCCGGACGACGCGGCCTGTTGTGCGCCACGCGGGCCTTCGGTCTCGGCGTCGACCGTCCCGATGTGCGCTTCACCATACACTTGGGCCTGCCCGCGTCCTTGGAGGAGTTCTACCAGCAGGCCGGCCGCGCGGGCCGCGACGGCCAGCCCGCGCGCTGCTTTCTGCTCTGGAGCGTGATCGACGAGGCGCGCGCCCGGCGCTGGGCGAGCCTGGAGCTCGAGGAGTTGCGCGCGCGCCTGGCTCGGCTCGCGCCGCATCGGCGCGACGACGCCTCCCGGGCCTACGAGATGCACGCGGCGTCCTTTCCCGGCGTGCGGGTCGAGCTCGACGACGCCGCGGTGGCTCTCGGCGAGGCGGGCGACCCCGGGCGCGCGGCGGCGGCGGCCGTGCGCCTGGCGACGCAGGACGGACAGGCGCTGACGCGCGCGCTGCTGCGCCTGGAGGACGCCGGCGTCTTGACGCTCGAGGCGCGCCTGCGCGAGGGCTGGTTGGTTCGGACGGCGGGCGGTTGGACGCGCGCGGGGGCGCTGGCCGCGGTCGAGGAGAGGATCGCGCGCGACTACCGCCGCGTCGAGCCGCTGCGGCGGGCGTCGCTGGCCGAACTGGTGGAGCTGGCGCTGGCGCCGGACGCCGGGCGGGCGCTGGCGCGGCGCGCGGCCGAGCTTTAGGCTCGGCCCGTGGGCGCGGGCTCCAGCGCGCCAAGCATCTCGCGCACGCTCGCGAACTTCTCGCGGATCTTGCCCGCGCCGCGGCCGCGCTCGAGCTCAAGCGCGTCGATCTTTTTCCAGTCGGAGAAGGAGACCGTCCGCGCGCCTTTGGACGCGAGCAGCTTCGGCGTCGACTCCGCGGACGGGTCGCCGACGCCGGAGCGCAGGCGTCCCTCCTTGAGGTCGGCGAGCATCGCCTGGACCGTGGCCACCGAGTCGGCGCGGTTGGTGCCGATCAGGCCCGAGGGTCCGCGCTTGGCCCAGCCGACCACATACTCGCCGGACAGCGTTCCGGAAGGGCCGACGACGCGGCCGTCGGCGTGCGGGACATGGCCGGACTTCTCGTCGAAAGGCACTCCCGGCACCGGCACGCCGCGGTAGCCGACCGAGCGGAACACAAGGCCGGCCTCGATCGTTTCAAAAGCGCCCGTGCCGCGCGCCTTGACGCCGCCGCGGCCGTCGGGTTCCAGCGCGTTGCGCTCAAGCTTCACGGCGCGCACGCGCCCGCCTTCGCCCAGCAGCTCCACCGGCGACACGCACAGGCGCAAGACGATGCGGCGCCGCTTGGCGCCGGCGCCGCGCTCGGCCAGGCGCGACAGCAGTTCGCAGTTTTTCTTGGTCTCGATGTCCGAGAGCGCGGCCTGGGAGGCCGCGTCGACGCGCGCCTCCTCGGGGCTGACGACGACGTCGGCTTCGGGCAGCGCGGCCAGTTCCTCGAGCTCCTTGGGAGAGAACGCCGCCTGCGCGGGGCCGCGGCGGCCCAGCATGTAGACTCGGCGCACGCGGCTGGCGCGCAGCGCGTCGACGGCGTGCGCGGCGATGTCGGTCTTGGCCAGGATCTCGGGGTCTTGCGCGAGTATGCGCGCCACATCCACGGCGACGTTGCCCACGCCGACGACGACGGCGGCCTCGCAGGAGAGATCGAAGCTCCGGTCGCGGTAGTCGGGGTGGCCGTTGTACCAGCCGACGAACTCGGTGGCCGAAAACGAGCCGCCGAGGTCCTCGCCGGGAACTCCCAGGCGCCGGTCGCTCTCGCAGCCGAACGCGTAGACGATCTGGTCGTAGCGCGCGCGCAGTTCGTCGACGGTGAAGTCCCGCCCGAGCATGGCGTTGCCGAAAAAGCGCACGCGCGCGTCGAGCGCGGTCTTCTCGTAGACCGCGGTCACGGCCTTGATCTTCTGGTGGTCGGGCGCCACGCCGCCGCGCACCAGGCCGTAGGGCGTGGGCAGGCGGTCGAAAATGTCGACGGACACGGCCAAACCGGGGGTCTTGAGCAGGGCGTCGGCGGCGTAGAAGCCGGAGGGGCCGGCGCCGATGATCGCCACGCGCAAGGGTCTGTCGGGGGTTCCGGGAACGCTCATGTCTGCCTCCTCGTCCGGCGTGCTTTGGACGCGAGCAAACGCTACAAAGTTGCGCGGCCTTCGCGCCATGGCCGGCGGCGCCGCCCGGACATCGTATAATGAGACGATGATCTCATGGGACATGACGGGCTACCTCGGCCTCATCGCCTTCGCGCTGGCGTGGATTCCCCAGACGGTGGAGACCGTGCGCCGCGGCCGCTGCGACGCCAACACGACCTTCCTCTGGCTGTCGGCGCTGGGCAGCGTCGCGCTGGTGGCCTACTCGTTGTCGCGCCGCGACGCGGTGTTCGCCGCGCTCAACACGATGACGACCGTCGGCGCGCTCATCAACGCGTACTACCGGATGTTCCCGTCGCGCGCGCGGTGACGCGCCGGGCGGCGGCGCTGGCGGTGGCGGCCGCGGCCGCGGCCTTGCCCGCGGCCGAGCTCCTGCTGGCCGCGGCCGGCGACAAGCCGCAATGGCGTCTGCAAAGCCCCGGCAGCTGGGCCGTCGACGATCTCGACTGCCGCTACCGCATGCGTCCGGGCGTCTACCCGTCCTTGTTCGCCACGGCCGTGCGCGTGAACTCCTACGGGGTTCGGGGACCCGAGCCGAGGCGGCCGGTCGTGCTGGCCGCCGGCGACTCGTGCACCTTCGGCGTCGGCGTGCCGCTGGCGCAGACCTACCCGGGCCTGCTGACGCGCGACGGCTGGGAGAGCGTGGACGCGGGCGTTCCCGGCTACAACAGCGCCACGGGCGCGTGCGCGCTGCGCAAGTCCGGGCTTTTGGACCTGCATCCGAAGGTCGTCACGCTCTATTTCGGCTGGAACGACCACGAGCGCGCCGTCGCCGACGAGGCGGTCTTCGCGTGTCTGCGTCACTGGGCCCGGCATTCGCGCCTGGCCTCGCGCCTGCTGAGGCTTCAGCGCAGCTACTGGGGGGACGGCTGGCGCCGCGAGCGGTGGTTTCGCCAAGTCCCGCCCGGGCAGTTTGAGAGCAACCTGAGGGAGATGGCGGAGGCGGCGCGCGCGGCCGGCGCGCGGCCGTGGATCGTCATCCCGCCGTCCGAGCCGCGGCTGCTGGCGCAGGGCGGGCGATTCCTGTCCCAGCACACGCGCGCCGAGTTCGACGACCGCGTCCTCTACGCGGACCTGGCGCGCCGGGCCGCGGCGCGCTCCGGCGCGGCCGTCATCGATTTGGACCGCGAGCTTCGAGCGCGGGCGATGTCCAACCCGCGCAAGTACTTCATCGATCCGATCCACCTCAACCATCGGGGCCACCGGGTCCTGGCCGAGATGCTGGAAGCCAGGCTGAAGGCGGAGGCGATCGCGCCGGACGCGGGCCGTTAGCCCGGCTTATCCGCGCGCGCGGCGGAAGTCGGCGATGGTCAGCGGCAGGCCCTTTTCCAGCGGCACCTTGGGCTCCCACTTGAGCTTGGCGCGCGCGAGCGTGATGTCGGGGCGTCGGACCTTGGGGTCGTCGACCGGAAGCGGGCGGAAGACGATCCGCGACTTTGATTTCGCCAGGCGCTTGACGGTCTCGGCGATCTCGAGCAGGCTCATCTCGCGCGGGTTGCCGATGTTGACGGGCTCGTTGAGGCTTGAGCGCGCCAGGCGGTCGATGCCGTCGACGAGGTCGGACACGAAGGTGAGGCTGCGCGTCTGCGAACCGTCGCCGTAGACGGTGATGGGCTTGCCGCTCAGGGCCTGCGCGACGAAATTCGGGACCGCGCGGCCGTCGTTCTGGCGCATGCGCGGGCCGTAGGTGTTGAAGATGCGCACGATGCGCACGGGAATCCCGTGCGAGCGATGGTAGGCCATCGTCATGGCCTCGGCGAAGCGCTTGGCCTCGTCGTAGACGCCGCGCGGGCCGATCGGGTTGACGTTGCCCCAGTAGGACTCGGGCTGGGGGGAGACCAGCGGGTCGCCGTAGACCTCGGAAGTCGAGGCCAGCACGAACACGGCCTTCTTGTCTTTGGCCAGGCCCAGCGCCTTGTGGGTGCCGAGCGCGCCGACTTTCAGCGTGGGGATGGGCCAGCGCTGGTAATCCTCGGGCGAGGCGGGGCTTGCGAAGTGCATGACCAAGTCGAGCTTGCCCGGCACGTGCAGGTAGTTGGTCACATCGAGCTTGATGAACCGGAAGCGAGGGTTCTCAAAGAGGTGCGCGATGTTTTCCATGCGACCGGTCAGCAGGTTGTCGACGGCGACGACCTCGCAGCCCTTGTTCAGGTAGTTCTCGCACAGGTGGCTGCCGAGAAAGCCGGCGCCGCCGGTGATCAGGATGCGCTTCACGGCCGTCCCACGCCGGCGTACTCGAAACCGGCCGCGCGCGCGGCCGCGGGGTCGAAGACATTGCGGCCGTCGAGAAGAACCGGGGTGCGCATCGCGCGCTTGAGGCGTTTGAGCTCAAGCGTCTTGAACATCGGCCACTCGGTGACGACGGCCAGGGCGTCGGCGCCCTTGGCGGCGTCGTAGGGGTCCTTGGCGAAGTGGGCGCCGCGGAACTGCGGCAGTTCCTTGGCGCGCTCGGCGGCGACGGGGTCGAAGACGCGCAGGCGCACTCCGCGTTTTTTGAGCTGGGCGGCCACGTCAATGGAGGGGGCGTAGCGCATGTCGTCGGTGTCGGGCTTGAACGCCAGGCCCAAGAGGGCCACGGTCTTGCCCTCCAGGTTCCAGAGCTTCTCCTCGATCTTGCGCGCGACCCAGCCCTTCTGGCGGTCGTTGATCTGCTGGACGCTCTTGAGCAGGTCGAAGTCGTAGCCCTTCTGGCGGCTGATCCAGTAGAACGCTTCCAAGTCCTTCGGGAAGCAGAAGCCGCCAAAGCCGATGCCGGCGTTCAGGAACATCGGCCCGATGCGGCGGTCCAGACCCATGCCCTGCGCGACCATCTTCACGTCGGCGCCGACCTTCTCGCAGAGCGCGGACACGGCGTTGATGTAGGAGATCTTCGTGGCCAGAAAAGAATTCGACGCGTGCTTGATGAGCTCGGCGCTCTTGACGTCGGTGACCAGGACGGTCGCTTTCAGCGGGGCGTAGACGGCGCGCATGACCTCTTCGGCGCGCTTGGACGACACGCCCAGGACCACGCGGTCCGGGTGCAGGAAGTCCTTGACCGCGGAGCCCTCGCTGAGGAACTCGGGGTTGGAGACCACGTCGTAGGGCGTTCCCGACTTGTTGAAGCGCTGGATGGTCTTGGACACCCACTCGCCGGTCTCCACCGGCACGGTGGACTTGTCGACGATCACGGTGTAGGAATCCATGTGCCGCGCCACGGTCTCGGCCACGGCCTCGACGGCCGACAGGTCGGCCGAGCCGTCCGCGCGCGGCGGCGTGCCCACGGCGATGAACACCACGGCGGCGCGGCGGCCGGGCGCGCCCAGCCCTTCCTCCACCGACGCGGCGAAGGTCAGGCGCTTGGCGCGGACATTGCGGCGGAAGAGCTCGTCAAGGCCCGGCTCGTGGATCGGGACTTTTCCCGCGCGCAGGCTTTTGAGCTTTTTAGGATCGGAGTCCACGCAGACGACGCGGTGGCCGATGTCGGCCAGGCAGGCGCCGGTGACAAGACCCACATAGCCGGCACCGACCACGCAAAGATCGAGGGATTTCATCGCCGCGCATTCTCCCATATCGCGCCGGGGGGCGTCCACCGCGGCGGCCGCGTTTTGCGGGATGCGCGGACTTCGGCAAGGACCTACGAACATGGAAAATGAGATAATGCCGCGCGATGCCCCTCGACCTCGGCAGCCTGAAAAAAGCCGTCGCCGCGCACACCTACGAGCCGCGCGTCGCCGAGCGCGTCTACGACGGCGCCCGAGGCTTCGCGCGCGACGCCCGCAGACTGCTGGAGGCGCTGGAAGCCCGCAATGCTTGACGTCGAGCCGCGGCACCTCGACGAAATCCGGCGCATACTCGCCGCGCGCGCGCCGGGGCTGGAGGTTCGCGCGTTCGGCTCCAGGGCCAAGGGCAAGCCCAAGCCCTACTCCGATCTCGACCTGGCGGTGGTGGGCATCGAGGACCGCGGGCCGGACGCCCTGCGCCTGCTGCGGGGCGTTCGAGGAGTCCGAACTGCCTTTTCGCGTGGACATCGTCGATTGGATGTCCGTCTCGGAGAGTTTCCGTCGGGCGATCGCGGACGATTGCCTCGTGATCCAATCCGCGGCCGCGTCTTCGGATAAGCCATGAAATGCCCCGCGTGTTCCGCGTCCGTTCCCGACGGCTCGGCCGAGTGCTCGTCGTGCGGCGTGATCTTCGAGAAATACGAGCTGAGAAAAAAGCGCGAGCGCGCCGAGGCCGAGGCGGCGCTGGCGGCGCTGGCCGAACCCAGCCGCCCGATCGTCAATCCGAGGATCGGACAGCTCGCGGCGGCGGCCCTGTTCTTCTCCTGGGCGGGAGTGATGGCGCACTATGTCTTCCTGGAATGGCAGAAGCGCGAGGACAGGCGCGCGAGTCTTGCGGCCGCCGCGCCCTCGCCGATCGCGCCGGCGATGCGCGCCGTCGCGCCGCCGCGCCGGGCGTCCGCAGCCGTGTCAGCGTCCACGTCGACGGTCGTCTTGTCTTCCGCGGCCGCCGTGCGCTGACGCGGGTTTGCTACAATACCCGTCGACGCCCCCTCCCCGATGCGCGCCCGCACGCTCAAGAAGAATAAAATCCACGTCGTCACCCTCGGCTGCTCCAAGAACCTCTACGA
>JAJZQS010000088.1 GCA_021806745.1 bacterium | reverse complement strand
GGCGGCCAGGCCGGCCACGCCTCCCGGCATGCCGGCGCCGCGCCCCGCAACTCCCGGAGCTCCGGCTCTTCCCCCGCGAGCGCCCGTGCCGCCCAACGCGCCCCCCGCGCGCCCCGCGCCTCCGGCGGCCGCCGCCCCCGCCGCGACGCCGCGCCCGCCGGCCCAGCCGGCCCCGTCGTCGCCCGCCGCGCCGAGCACTCCGGCCAAGCCGGTGATTTTGCGCCCCAACGCCATCACGACCAAGCCTTTGGGTCCGACCTTCGCTCCCCCTCGCTCCGCGCCGCCGCGGCACGTCCACCAGCCGCACTCGCGCCCCGGCTCCCAGCACCGTGGACCCAAGCCGCAGGCCCGCCCCGCTTCCGCTCCGACGCAGGCGCCGCGCCAGCCGGACGGCGGCGAAAAGTCCGGACTCAAGAAAATCCAAGTCTCCTCGATGGTCACCGTGCGCGAGCTGTCCGAGAAGATGGAGGTCAAGACCAACGACGTCATCAAGAAGCTGATGACGCTGGGCATTTTCGCGACCATCAATCAGCGCCTGGAGACCGAGGCGGCGCAACTTGTCGCGGCCGATTTCGGCTACGAGATGGAAGTCGTCGCGATGTACAAAGAAGAGGAGTTGGCCGTGGTCAAGTCCGAGAAGGAAGACCCGGCCAAGCTCAAGCACCGCTCGCCCGTGGTCACGATCATGGGCCATGTCGACCACGGCAAGACCTCGCTGCTCGACGCCATCCGCCAGTCGCGCGTGGCCGAAGGCGAGTCCGGCGGCATCACCCAGCACATCGGCGCCTACAAGGTGAAGGTGGACAAAGGCGAGATCGTGTTCCTTGACACGCCCGGTCACGAGGCGTTCACCGCGATGCGCGCGCGCGGCGCGAAGGTCACGGACCTGGTCATCCTCGTGGTTTCCGCGACCGACGGCATCATGCCTCAGACGCTGGAGGCCGTCGACCACGCGAAGGCCGCCGGAGTGCCGATCATCGTCGCGGTCAACAAGATCGATTTGCCCGGAGCCAATCCGCAGAAGATCCGCCAGGATTTGGCCAATCATGGACTCCAGCCCGAGGAGTGGGGCGGCAAGACGATGTTCGTCGACGTGTCGGCCAAGAAGCGGTTGAACTTGGACAAGCTTCTGGAGGGCGTGTTGCTGCAGGCCGAGATCCTGGAACTCAAGGCCAATCCCGAGCGCCTGGCCCACGGCACCGTGCTCGAGGCCAAGATGGACGCCAAACGCGGCTCGGTGGCCACGGTTCTCGTCCAGGCCGGGACGCTCAAGACCGGCGACTCTTTCGTTGCCGGCTTGTCCTACGGCAAGATCAAGGCCCTCATCGACGATCAAGGCGTTCGCCTGGAGTCCGCCGGCCCGTCGACTCCCGTGGAGATCCTGGGCCTGACCGGAAACCCGCAGGCCGGCGACGCGTTCACGGTCGTCGACAACGACAAGGCCGCGCGCGACATCGCCGAAAAGCGGCGGCTGATCCACCGCGAGCAGACGCTGGCGCACCAGAAGCACATGACCTTGGTGGGCTTGCGCGGCGCGCTGTCGTCGGGCGCGGCGAAGGTCAAGGACCTCAACATCGTGCTGAAGGCCGACACGCAGGGCTCCCTGCAGGCCTTGCGCGACTCGCTGGAGGGAATGGCCACCACCGAGTGCCGCGTGCGCGTCATCCACGCGGCCATCGGCAACGCCTCCGAGTCCGACGTGCTTCTGGCCTCCGCGTCCGACGCGGTCGTGCTGATGTTCCACGCCGACGCCGAGCCGCGCGCCGAGGAAGTGGCGGCCCGCGACGGCGTGGAAATACGCCGCTACGAGATCATCTACGAGATGATCGAGGATGTGAAGGCCGCCCTCGAGGGCCTGCTGGCTCCCGAGATCGTGGACGTGATCGTGGGCAAGGGCGAGGTCAAGCAGGTGTTCTCGGTCAAGGGCGGCGCCGTCGCCGGCTCGGCCGTTCGCGACGGCAAGATCACGCGCGGCGCGTTCGTGCGCGTGATGCGCAACGGCCAGAAGGTCCACGAGGGCAAGGTCACCACGCTCAAGCGCTTTAAGGACGACGTCAAGGAAGTCGAGAAGGGCTTGGAGTGCGGCGTCGGCATCGACGGCTACTCGGGCTTCCAGGTGGGCGACTTGCTCGAGTTCTTCGTCAAGGAATCGCGCACGCGCCGACTGTCCCAGTCGCCGCGCTGAGGCCGGGTAGCGCGCGGTGTTCGACCGGGGCGAGCGTCTCAAGGAGCTCTACAAGGAGCTCTTGGCCGAGCTTCTGCGCGAGGTCAAGGACCCCGGCCTGACCGGTTTTTTGACCGTGACCGACCTGCGCTTGTCGACCGACCGTAAGAACGCCACCGTCTACTACTCGATCATGGGCTCGGACGGCCAACGCGAGGCCGCGGCCAAGGCGCTCGAGCGCGCGGCGCCCTACCTGCGCGGCCTGCTCAAGAAGAAAGTGACCGTCAAGGTCGTCCCTCACCTGCGCTTCGTGTTCGACGACACCCCGCGCAAGGCCTCGCGCATCGACGCGTTGCTCTACAAGCTGGAGAAAGAGCGCGGCGCATGATCGCGGCCTCCGGCGGCCTGCTTCTGGTCGATAAGCCCGGAGACTGGACTTCCCACGATGTGGTCGCCGTCTTGCGGCGTCTGTTTGCCCGCGGCACGAAGGTCGGCCACACCGGCACGCTGGACCCGCTGGCCACCGGCCTGCTGGCGGTACTCGTGGGGCCCTGCACGCGCCTGCAGGCGCGCCTCCAGGGCTTCGACAAGGTTTACACCGGCACCATCCGCCTGGGCGTCAAGACCGATACCGGCGACGCGACGGGCCGCGTCGTCGCGACCGCCCCGGTTCCCCCGCTGACGCTCGAGGGACTGGGCGCGCGGCTGCGCGAGATGACGGGACGCATCGAAGCGCCCGCCCCGGCTTATTCCGCGGTCAAGCACAAGGGGCGCGCGCTCTACGATTACGCGCGCGCCGGCGAGGCCGTGCCGGTCAAGCTGCGCGTGTCGACCGTCCATTCGTGGGAGGCGCTGGGCTGGGCCGCGCCCGAGTTGTCCTACCGCGTCTCGTGCTCCAGCGGCACCTACGTGCGCACCCTGGCCGAACTGCTGGGTGAGAGGCTGGGCTGCGGCGCGACGGTCTCCTCGTTGCGCCGCGAGCGCATCGGTCCCTTCGACTTGGCCGATGCGAAGCCCCTGGACGCGCTGCGCGCGCTTTCGCCCGAGGCGGCGGCGCGCCTGCTGGCCGACTCCCTACCGGCCCTGGAGCGGGCGCTCACGCCGGCGCCGAAGCGATGAGAAGCCTGCGGGGGCGCGTGGTGCGCGGCGACGGGATCGGACGCAAGCTCGGATTCCCGACGGCGAACCTCAGTATTCCCGATTCGGCCATGCCGCCGCGCGGAGTCTGGCGCGTGCGCGCGCGCGGGACGACCTTGGGCGAGCGCGCGGGTGTCTGCAACGTGGGCGTGCGCCCGACGCTGGGCGGGTCGCGGTTGGTCGTCGAGGTCCACTTCCCGGGCTGGTCGGGCAGTCTCTACGGCCGCACGCTGGTGCTTGAATTCCTTTCCCGCATCCGCGCCGAGCGCAAGTTTCCGTCGTTGGCCGCGCTGAAGGCTCAAATCCGGCGCGACGTCGCGGCGCTTCACTCTCCGCGGCCCTGAAGGCCGAGGTCCGAGGCTTTACAGCACCATGTCCGCGAAGTAGAATGAACGATATGTAACCGTTGTTGGCACATATGAGAGGTTTTCGATGAACGATTCCCCCTTCTTCCGTCCCTTGCGTCTAAGAAGCGTTGAGCTGCGCAATCGCTTCGTGATGGCGCCGATGACGCGTACCCGCTCTCCGGGTGGCGTGCCGACGCGGGAAGTCGCCGATTATTACGCACGGCGCGCCGCGGCCGAGGTTGGGCTGATCGTCACCGAGGGCACGGTCGTGGACCGTCCCGGTTCCGCGAATCACCCCGACATCCCGCACTTCCACGGTCCGGCTCTGAAGGGCTGGAAAACCGTGGTTGACGCCGTGCATGGCGCGGGCGGGCGGCTGGCGCCTCAGCTCTGGCACGTGGGCAATGTCCCGCCGCAAGATCGCTCGACGAAGCTCTCGGCGCCTCTGGAAAGTCCGGAGACGATGAGCCTGGCCGACGTGCAGAGCACGGTGCAGGCTTTCGGCCGGGCCGCGGCGAGCGCCAAGGAACTGGGCTTCGACTGCGTGGAAATCCACGGTGCACACGGATATTTGATCGACCAGTTCTTTTGGGAGAAGAGCAATAGGCGCGAGGACGCCTACGGAGGATCGACGATCGCGCAGAGAAGCCGCTTCGCGCGCGAGGTCGTGGCCGCGGTGCGCCGCGCAGTCGGCCCGGACATGGCCGTGATCCTGCGACTGTCTCAATGGAAGCAGCAGGATTTCACGGCCAAGCTCGCGCGCACGCCCAAGGAGATGGAGAGCTGGCTCGTGCCGCTGGCCGAAGCCGGAGTCGACGCTTTCCATTGCTCCCAAAGACGCTACTGGGAGCCGGAGTTCGAGGGCTCCGACTTGAACTTTGCGGGCTGGGCCAAAAAACTCACCGGACGGGCGACGATCACCGTGGGCTCGGTGGGGCTTAGCGGCGACATGATCTCCGCGTTCAAAGGCGAGAACTCGGCTCCGCAGGGGCTCGAAGAGCTCGCGCGGCGCATGGACCGCGGCGATTTCGACCTCGTCGCGGTGGGCCGCGCGCTTCTTCAGGATCCGCAGTGGGTTCTCAAGATCCGCGATGGGCGCACGGGCGAGCTTCAGGTCTTCACCGCCGAAAGCCTGGGCCGCTACTACTGATGATGGATCTCGTCGGCGCGCGGCCCGAAGAAGGTCTCGGTTAAGTCCGCGCCCGAGCGTCCGACCGCGCGGCCAGCCACGCGTTGAGACCCAGCAGCAGGAAGGTCGCCGTCAGCAGCACCGTCGACAGCGCGTTGATTTCCGGCGTCACGCCGAATTTCATCATCGAGTAGATCTTGATGGGAAGAGTGACCAGGCCGATGCCGGCCAGGAAAAACGAGGTCACGAAATCCTCGAAGCTCACGGTGAACGCCAGCAGGCAGCCGGAGACGATGGCGGGCATCAGCAACGGCAAGGTGATCTTGACGAAAGCGAGCCACTCGCTGGCGCCCAGGTCCATGGCGGCTTCCTCCAGGCGTTCGCCGGCGGAGGACTTCAGCCGCGCGCGCACCGCGCCCACGGTGTAGGGAAGGCATATCAGGGCGTGGGCGCAGGCCAGCGCGCCGAAATCCAGCTCGAACCCGGCGCGCACGAGAAAGCTCAGCAGTCCCACGCCCAAGGCGACCTCGGGGATCATCAGCGGCGCGTCGAGCAGCGCCCCGTAGGCCTCGCGGCCGCGGAAGGGCTTGTGGCGGACCATCGCGTAGGCCGCGAGGACTCCGAGCAGAGCCGAGATGGCCGCCGCGGCCGCCGCCAGCTCCAGCGAGGTGGTCGTCGCCCCGATGAGTTCGGCGTCCTTGGCCAGCAGCGCGTACCACTTGAAAGTGAAGCCCCGCCAGACCACGTTGCGCCGGGCGTCGTTGAACGAGAACACCGTCATCACCGCCAGCGGGACATAGAGAAACGCATACAGCGCCGAGCAATACGCCGCCAGGCCGCGCTTTCGGCTCATGCGTCCGGCTCCCAGCGCCGATACAGCCACAGCCCGGCGATCATCCCGGCCAGAAGCAGGGAGGTCAGCGCCGCTCCGAAAGGCCAGTCCTGCGCCATCAGGAATTGGTTGGAGATCAGGTTGCCGAGCAGGTAGTAGCGCGGGCCGCCCAGCAGTTCCGCGGTCAGGAAGTCTCCCAGGCAGGGGATGAAGGTCAGCAGCGCGCCGGCGATCACGCCGGGAAGCGACAGGGGAAGCGTGACCTCGCGAAAGGCCGCCCAGCGCGGAGCGCCCAGGTCGTAGGCGGCCTCGACATATTGACGCGGGATTTTTTCCAGCGAGCCGTACAACGGAAGCACGGTGAAGGGCAGATAGAAGTAGACCAGTCCCAGGAGAACGGAGAACGGCGTGTAGAGCATCCCCATCGGCGAGGAGAGGAAGCCAAAACGCATCAACGCCGCGTTGATCAGCCCTTCCTTGCCCAGGATGATCATCCAGCTGTAGAACGCCACCAGGCTCGAGGTCCAAAACGGCACCATCAGCGCGATGATCAGCGCGCCGCGCCAGCGTCCGGCGCGGAAGCTCAGGAAATACGCCAGCGGATAGCCCAACAGGAGGCACAGCGCCGTCGTGGCCGACGCGAAGCCCACCGTGCGCAGCAAGACCGGCGCGAACTGCGGCGCGAACGCGCGGCGATAGTTGCGCAGTCCCAGGCTCCAGACCACGTCGCCGTAGGCTCCGTTGCGCGCCAAAGACAGCGCCACGAGTCCCAGCGCGGGCGTCACCAGGAAGATCAGAAGCCACAGAACAGCCGGCGCCAGCAGCGCGTGGCTGGCCGTCTGGCGGCGGCCGGACAAAAGCCAAGACAGCGCGCGCTCAAGGGCCTTCACGCGACTTTCACGTCCGCCCAGAGCTCGTTCCAGCGCTCGGTCTGCTCGGGGTCGAGGATGTGATGAAGCATCAGCGCGTCCATCATCTTCTTGGGCGGATACACCCGCGGGTCGCGGCGCAAGACGGGATCGACGAACGGCCAGGCCTTCTCGTTGGGGCTGGCGTAGCGCACGAAATCGGCGTTGTCGGCGGCCACCTTGGGCTCCAAAAGGTAGTCGATGAGGCGCAGGGCGTCCTGGCGGTGGCGGCAGCCGCGCATGAGCGCCAGGCAGTCGACCCACATGTAAGTCCCTTCCTTGGGCAGGGCGTAGTCGAGGTCGGGATTGTCCTTGGCGGCCTGGAACAAGTCGCCGGACCAGGTCATTGCGAGGTCGATTTCCCCCGCGACCAGGCTGTTCAGGTAGGAAGTGCTGGAATACATCTTGACCAGCGGCTTCTGGCGGACCAGCAAATCGCGGACTTTCTGGAAGTCTGCCTCGGAATTCGTCGTCTCCGGAATGTTCAGAAGCTGCATGGCCACCGAGATGCAGTCGCGCACGTTGTCGAGCATCGAGAGGCGGTCCTTGTAGCGCGGATCCCACAAGTCCCACCACGAAGTCGGCTTGCGTTTGAGCGTGCGGCGGTTGTAGGCGATGCCGGTGGTACCCCACAAGTAGGGCACGGTCGCCTCCTCGGGGTCGTAGCTCGCGTGCCGAAAGCGCGGCGCGAGGTTGCCCATGTTGGCCAAGGCGCCCGGCGGGATGGGCTCGATCATGTTCAGCGCGCGAAAGCGCGGGATCAGGTAGTCGCCGATGACCACCAGGTCGTAGCCGCGCGCGCCGGCGCGAAGCTTGGCGAACATCTCCTCCTCGTCGGCGAACAAGTCGTAGCGGACCTGGATGCCGGTGCGCTTGGTGAAGTTGGGCAGGGTGTCCTTGCCGATGTAGTCCGACCAGTTGAAGAAGTTGACCACGCGGCCGGACTCGGCGCGGCGGCAGGCGGCCAGAAACGACGGCAGCAGCGGGGCCAAGACCGCGGCCTTCAGGAAGTCGCGCCGCGAGAAATCAGCGCCCATCGCTTTCAAGAATGTAGACATCCTCGGGCTGGACCGCGGCGATGACGGGCACGCCCAAGTCGTCGTGCGCCGAGTAGCGGTCGCCGCCGGCCAGCGCGGTCAGAGGCTTGTCCGGCGACTTCTTGAGGAAATCCAAGTAGATCTGGCAGGCGTCGCCGAGAAAAACGGAGTCGAGAAGAACGGCCTTGAAGCGCAGCGCGCCCGCGGGGAGCTCGTCTTTGTAGAAGACCTTCACTCGCTCGGGGCGGATGGCGATCTTGACGCGTCCGCCCGGCGCCGGAAGGCTTTCGTGCTCGTCGAGCGGCACGTCGATTTCGTGCTCGCCTTCGATGAGCAGCCGCGCGCGGCCCGCGGCCGCGGGCAGGACCTCGGCCGAGTAGATGTTGGCGCCGCCGATGAAGTCGGCCACGAACGAGGTCCGAGGCGTCTCGTAGATCTCCCCGGGCGTGCCCAACTGCTCGATGCGTCCGGCGTTGAAGACGGCGATGCGGTCCGACATCGTCATCGCCTCCTCCTGGTCGTGAGTCACGTAGACGAAGGCGATGCCGAGTTTTTTTTGCAGGCGCTTGAGTTCGAGCTGCATCTCCTTGCGCAGCTTCAAGTCCAGCGCGCCCAGCGGCTCATCGAGCAGCAGCAGGGCCGGGCGCCCGGCGATGGCGCGCGCCAGCGCCACGCGCTGCATTTGTCCTCCGGACAGGGAACTCACGCGCCGCTTCTCGAAGCCGGAGAGCTTGACCATGGCCAGCGCCTGCGGCACGCGCCGGGCGATCTCGCCTTCGGGGACCTTGTCCATGCGCATGCCGAAGGCGATGTTGCCGGCCACGTCCAGGTGCGGAAACAGCGCGTAGTGCTGGAAGACCGTGTGTACATCGCGCTCGTAGGGCGGCAGGTCGGTCACGTCCACGCCGTCAAGACGCACTCGTCCCGAGTCCGGGCTCTCGAAGCCCGCGATGATGCGCAGTGTCGTGGTCTTGCCGCAGCCGGAAGGACCCAGCAAGGTCATGAACTCGCCGCGGCGCACGGTCAGGCTCACCTCGCGCAGGATCGCGGCCGTACCGAAGGACTTGGAGAGCGGTCCGAGTTCGAGCAGGTTTTGGCTCACGCGCGCCCCGCGCCGCCGCCGATCTCGTGGCCGGGGCAGGCGAGCACCGGCAGGCGCGGCCACTTGGCGAAGCGCGCGTCGAGTTCGGCCAGGCGGCATTGGACGAACTCGGAGCCGGCGGCGGAGGTCAGCCACCGCGCGTGGCGGCAGGACGCGCACAAGCCGGGGTTCACTGCGGCAGAGCCGCGATCGCGGCCGAAAGAATGCGGAAGGCCTGGTCCAACTGAGCTTCGGTGATCACCAGCGGCGGAGCCAGGCGGACGGTGTTTTCGTGCGTGTCCTTGGCCAGAAGGCCGCGGGCCATCAAATCAAGCACCAGCGGCCGCGCCGGAATGTTGAGCTCGACGGCCATCATCAGGCCGCGGCCGCGCACTTCCTTGATTTGGGGATGCTTCAAGGTCTTCAGGCGTTTGAGGAAATCCGCGCCGAGGCGAGCCGAGCGCGCGGGCAGTTTCTCGGCCAGCAGCACGCGCAGGGCCGCCTCGCCGACGGCCGCGGCCAGCGGGTTGCCGCCGAAAGTGGAGCCGTGCGTGCCGGGCTTGAAAAGCCCCAGAACCTCGTCGGAGCCGACCAGCGCGGAGACGGGATAGAGCCCCCCCGAGAGAGCCTTGCCCAGAACGAACAGATCGGGCTTGACGCCGTCCAGGTCGCAGGCGAACATGGCGCCGGCGCGGCCAAGGCCCGTCTGGATCTCATCGGCGCACATGAGCACGCGGTAGGTCGAGCACAGCCGGCGCGCCTTCTTCAAATAGCCGGGCGGGGGCACGATGACGCCGGCCTCTCCTTGGATGGGCTCGAAGAGAAAGCCCACGGTGTTGGCGTTGATCGCGTCCTTGAGCGCGTCGGCGTCTCCGAACGGGACCTTCACGAAGCCCGGCGTGGCGGGGCCGAACCCGTTCCAGGAGTCCTCGTCCGAGGAGAAGCCCACGATGGTGGTGGTGCGGCCGTGGAAGTTCCCCTCGCAGACGATGATCTCCGCGCGGTCCTGGTCCACGCCCTTGGAGCGGTAGCCCCACAGGCGCATGGCCTTGATCGCGGTCTCCACGGCCTCCGCGCCCGAGTTCATGGGCAGGGCGCGCTCCATGCCCGAGGTCTCGCAGAGCAGCTTCAAGAACGCGCCGAGCTTGTCGTTGTGAAACGCGCGCGAGGTCAGCGTCAGGCGGGCCAGCTGGGCCTTGGCCGCGGCCACGATCTTGGGGTGGTTGTGCCCCTGGTTCAGAGCGGAATACGCGGAGAGAAAATCGAAATACTTCTTGCCGTTCGCGTCCCAGACGAGCGCGCCCTTGCCGCGCGTCAGCGCCACCGGCAGGGGGTGGTAGTTGTGCGCGCCGTATTTCTCCTCCAGCGCGATCAGGGCGGTGGTTTTAGCGGACATGGCGAGATGCTATCAAAAGCGGGTCCGCGTACGACGCGAGCAAGCGCCGCCTAGGCGTCGCGCAAGGCTTGGGAAAGCGCGTTGGCGATGCGGTCGGCGTCGGCGGCGGTCAGGCACAGCGGGGGCTTGATGCGAATGGTGTTGCCCTCCAGGCCGCCCTTGCCCACCAGGACCCCGAGGTCTTTCATGCGCTCGACGACCGCCATGGTCAACTCCGGCGCGGGCTCCTTGGTCTTGGCCGACTTGACCAGTTCCACGCCCAGCATCAGGCCCATGCCGCGCACATCGCCCACGCGCTCGTCGCGGGACTGTATTTCCTTGAGGCCGGACCACAGGCGCGCGCCCACTTTCTCGGCGTTGTCGGCCAGGTTCTCGTTTTCCACCACGTCCATCACCGCGTTGGCGGCGGCCATGGCCATGGGGCCGCCGCCGAAGGTGTTGTAGTGGAGCATGCCCTTGACCGAGGCGGCGATTTCGGGCGTGGTGATCACCGCGCCGATGGGATAGCCGTTGGCCAGGCCCTTGGCCATGACCAGGATGTCGGGCTTGGCGCCCCAGTGCTTGATGCCGAAGTAGTGCTTTCCGGTGCGGCCCACGCCGGCCTGGACCTCGTCGCAGATGAACAGGCCGCCGTGCTTGTGCGCCAGCTCCACGGCTTCCGGAAAATACTCCTTGCCCGGCGTGATGGCGCCGCCCACGCCCATGATGGTCTCGGCGAAGAAGGCCGCGATCTTTCCTTGGGTCGAGGTCTTGAGCGTCTCGGCCAAGCCCTTCAAGGCGGCCTTCGTGGACTGCGCGGCGGTCCCGTCGAAGCGGTAGGCGTAATCGGTGGGCGTGAAGCTGACGCCGGCGGGGTAGGGCGCAAGGTTGCGCCAATTGTGCTGGCCGGTGAGGGCCACGGTGAGCAAAGTGCGGCCGTGGTAGGAGCGCTGGACGGCCACGAACTCGTGGCGGCCGGTGTGGGCCTTGGCGAGCAGGGCGGCCATCTCGTTGGCCTCGGAGCCGGAGTTGGTGAAGAAGCACACGTCCATGTCCGGGTTGACGGTCTTGGCTTTGTCGGCCAGGCGCTTGGCGAACGCGCCCACGGCCGGGTGCAGGTAGAGCGGCGGGTTGTGCTGGAGCTTGTCGATCTGGGCTTTCAAGGCCCGCACGAAATGCGGATGCGAGTGGCCGATGGACACCGTGGCCACGCCCGCGAAGCCGTCCAGATATTGCTTGCCGTTTTCATCGTAGAGAAACTGCATTTTCCCCTCCACGATCTGCACGGGCTT
>JAJZQS010000087.1 GCA_021806745.1 bacterium | reverse complement strand
GCCAGCGGTATGGCCGAGGACGCCTCGACCGAAGGCCGGCGCAGAAACAAGAACTTCTTCCACCCGGGGCTGACGATCTTGACCAGGCGGCCGTAGTCCTCGATTTCCTGCGGCGGCGTGCAGGTGAACAGCGCCACCGTCGGCTTGCGCAAAGCCAGGGCCAAGTGCATCGTCAGCGTGTCGCCGCTGACGACGGCGTCGCAGGCGTCGACGGCGGCGATGTGGGAGGAGATGTCGGGCTTTCGGGTGAAACGCGTGACCCGCACGCCGCGCGCGCGCAAGGCGCGTTCCAGTTCATCGTAGCGCGACCAGGCTTTCGCCGGCCAACGCTCGCCGACGCGAGCCTCCAGCCCCACCCGCGGTTTCGTTCCGCGCGCGGCGGCGCGGCGCGGCGGCGCGGCGATCCAATACTCTTCGCCGGAGAACTCGAATCCCGCGAGACGAAAAAGATGCCGCTGGTAGCTCAGCGCGTTCGATTTCTTCAACGCGTCGGCCTTCCTCGCGCCCAGGCGGGAAAGCAACCCCATGTCGAACCAGCCGCGCGCGGATTTCGTGTAGCCGAGCACGCCGTCGACGGAGGCGATGGCGCCGTCTCGACGGCGGGCGCGGCTCATGGACGCGATTTCCGCCGCGCGCGGCGAGTCGTCCAAACACAAGATTTGACGGAATCGTTTTCCGCGCAGGGCGGCGGAGCGTTCGGGCGTCAGCACGCGCAGCGCGGGCGTCTTGGGCAGAAGCGGGGCGTGCGCGGCTTCCGTCACCCAGGTCACCGGGCCGCGCAGGACGCGCAAGAGCGGCGTCGTGCGCACAACGTCCCCAGCCGAACCCAGCTTGACGATCAGCGTGCCCTCGCGCACGGCGGCGATCGTATCATTTGCCGCGCCGAGGCCGATTGCCGAACCCGGCTCAAAGGCTTATACTGGCTCGGCATGAGCGGCTCCGGTCGCGGGCGCCTCCTGGCCGTCAATGTCGGCTGGAGCCTGTGCGCTCAACTGACGGCGGTGATCGTCAATGTCGCGGCCGTCCCCTACTTGATTCGACGCTTCGGCGCCGAGGCCTACGGGGTTTACCTGCTCGTCTATGTCGCGGGCAACTATCTGGGCTTGTTCCAATTCGGCGCGGGGCTTTCGGCGATAAGATTCGTCGCGCGGGCCAAGGAGGCGGGCGAGGACCGCGCGTTGCGGCAGACCGTCTTGCACACGGGCTTGGTCGCGTGGAGCGGCGTGGCGGCCGCTTCCGGCCTGCTGTGGCTTTCGGCGGGTCCGCTGGCGCGCTCGGTCTTCGAGGTGCCGCCGTACTATCACGAAGAGGCCGTGCGCGTGCTGCGCGCGGCGGCGCTCGGCGGATTTTTCGCTTCCGGCGCGCAATGGATTTCGGCGGTGTTCCAGGGCCTTCAGCGCTTCGCCTGGCCGGCGGTGATGGCGGCGATCCAGGCGGCGGCGACTCCTCTCGGGCTGGTCGTCTTGCTGGCGTCGGGACACGGCCTGGGCGCCGCGGCGGCATGGTATGCATTCGTGCGTCTGGCGGTGTTGCTGCTGGGGGCGGCCGCGCTGGCCGGCGCGCTCGGTGAGCACCGCAACGGGCGAGGAAGCCAGGGCTTTCCCGAGACCGCGCGCTACGGGCTTTCGTTTTGGCCCGCGGCGCTGTCATCGGTGGCCGCGGCGCAGATCGACAAGACCTTTGTTGCGGGCCTTCTGGGCATGTCCGATCTGACCTACTACACGGTGCCCTCGGGAATTCTCCAACGCCTGCAGGGCGTGCCGGCGGTGATCTCGCACGCGCTGATGCCGATGCTCAGCGGTTCGCAGCGTTCCGGCGGCCGCGCGGAGCTGACGCGGACCTACTTGCGCGGGGCGCGCGCGTTGCTGGCGGCGTGCGCGCCGGCCTTCATACTCCTGCTGGCGTTGATGCCGCAATTGCTCGCCCTGTGGCTGGGGCCGGATTTCGCTCACCGCGCCGCGCCGGCCGCGCGGATGATCGTGGCCGCGCAATTGTTGGCGCTGGCGTCGCACGCCCCCAACTCCTTGGCCGGCGGCGCGGGCGGCGGACGCTGTGCGTCCATCGCGGGCTGGGCGCAGGCGTTGGCGGGACTCGCGCTGTGGCCTCTGCTGATCCCGCGCTGGGGGATCGCGGGCGCGGCGGCGGGAGCGCTGGCGGCGCAAGCGTTGTCGACGATCTACTTCCTTGAGTCGGCGCACCGCGGCTTGCTGGGGTTGGGCTGGGGGCGTTTTTTGCGCGAGGTCGGCGCGCCGTTGGCGCCGGCGCTGGCGGCCATGCTGATCGCCGCGTGGCTCGGCCGCGCTCTGGCGTGGGGGTGGGGAGGATTTTTTTCCGTTTCCGCGGCCGCCGGCGCGGTCTACGCCGCGTTGCTGTGGGTGTTTTTGCCGCAAGAAGACCGCCTCAGCGCGCGGGGCCTGCTAAAATAGCGGGCGATGAAGGCCCTGGCCAATTTTTCCGCCGATCTCGCGGCGCAGTTCCGGCGCCGCGGAGGTCTTGCCGCTCGGCTGTTGTGCGTCTGGCGCTACTGGGCCGCCTACGAGCGCGGGCGCCTGGCCGGGCTGAGTCGTGACGACAGTAGGCTTCGTGCGCTCTCCGTGATGGAAAAAAAAGGCGCGCTTTCGCCGACGGCGGTGATGGAGATCGGCGACGGACTGCATGCGGAGCTCGATGTGTTTTCCGCGGCATTCCTGGCGCGGGAAATTCTCGATGACGGCACCTACCGCCGTCCCGGCTTCGTGCCGGAAAGAGGGTGGACCGTCGTCGATGTCGGCGCGCACCAGGGGCTGTTCTGTCTCGACGCGGCGCGGCGAGTCGGCCCCGGCGGACGCGTGGTGGCCGTGGAGCCGTTCGCGCCCAACTACGAGCGTCTGGAGCGCAACCTCAAGGCCAACGGCCTGTCCTGGGTCCTCGCGAGTTCGCGCGCGGCGGCGGAGGCGCGCGGCACGCGAACGCTGCATGCGACGCCGATCGCCAGCGGCTGGCAGTCCCTGGTGATTTCCGGCGCGGACCGAGTCGCGATTCCCATCGAGGCCGAGCGTCTCGACGATATCCTCGCGGGCTTTGGCGTCGATCGAGTCGATCTGATCAAGATCGACGTCGAGGGCGCTTGGCGTCTGGTGTTCGCCGGCGCGCCGCGCCTGCTCGCCTGCCGGCCGCGCTTGGTCATGGAAGTGGAGGGCGGACCATCCGAGGTCGACGAGGCGGCCGAGAGCTTGCGCGGGCTCGGCTACGCGGTGGAACGAGTCGGCTCGATTTTGTTCGCGCGCGCGGCCGCCTGAGCGCGTTTCATTTCCGGCGGCGCAAGACGAACATCGGCTCATCGGCGAACAGCGCGTCGTCGTCGGCGCGCGCCCACAAGAACTTGGGGCGGGCGAACTCCGCGGCGGTCGCGTAGCGCGCGGCGAGCTCGGGGGGCAGCGAGGCGCGCTGGGCCTTGTCGAGAGCGAGCCAGCGCGGCGCGCGCGCGGCCAGCGACGCCGCGTCCGGGCATAAGACCAGGCGCTTGAGGTCCCACCGGAACGGCGGCGTGTGCGCGGGTTCAGGGGCGCGCAACAGCCCGATCTCGTCGCCGGCGGGGATGTTCGCGTCGATCCAGTCCGCCGCGGCCGCGCGAGTGGACGCGGGCCCTCCCTCGGCCCAAAGGCTTCGGCAAACGGCCGCGGCGCGCGCGCCCGCGTCGACGAGCAGCGCGCAAACGAGCGCGGCGCCCGCGGCCCGAGGCATGTCCGCGGCCGCGTCGGCGATCAAAACCGCGCCGATGCCCAGCAGCGGATAGGCGAAGCGAAGCGACGCGGGCGTCGCGGCCCAGCCCGAGAACCTCAGCCATACCAGGAAAAACCCGGCCAAGAAAACCGCGCCGAGCGCGCGGCGCGGTCCGCCTCGGCGCAGCGCGAGCGCCGCGGACGGGAACGCGGCGGCGGTCCAGAGAACGCCGGCTCCGGCCGCGGCGCCGCGCAGGCCGTCGAGCGGGAACAGCCATGACGACGGCGCGCGCGCGGGCATGTAGACGAGAAATTCCCAGGCGTAGTCCCCCGGCCTCAAAACGAGGTATGGGTTGCTCATCGTCAGCACCGCCAATCCCGCGGCCGTCGAGGCGGCGGCGGCGCGCCAAGTGTCGTCGCGGCGCAAAGACCAAGCGAGCAGCGGCATCGCCAGACCGTAGCCGACGGCCAAAGACGATCCCGCGGCCAGTCCCGCGCCGAGACCGCACAGAAGGTAGTCGATCCCCCGTCCTTCCTCGACGGCCCGGACCAGCGCGTAGGTCGAGGCCAGAAACCAGAACGCGGCCACCGGGTGGGGCTTGAGCATGTGCGATTCGACGATGACCGCCGACGAAAGAGCGAACAGCGCCCCCGCCGCGGCCGCCGCGCGGCGGCCGGAGAGGGCGCGCGCAAGCTCATAGACCATCCAAACGCCGAGCAGGTGGAACAGCAGCACGAACGCCCGGCCCAACTCGTAGAGCCTGCCCATCTCGGAGGGATGCGCGAGATAGAACGCCAAGTCCGGCGTCAGTCGCGCCAGGCGCAGGGCTGAGGCGGCCGCCAGCGTCGCTCCCAGCGGATAGACGAACGCGCCGCCGTACTCGGCGTAGAGCGGCTGGAACTCAAGTCGGCGCGGGCGCATGCGCGAGAGGATGATCAGGGCCTTCTTCTCGTCGGGGTTGACGGTCTGCGTGAGCAGCGCGCGCGCCGGGGCCGTCAGCTCATCGGGCAGAAACGACCAGCCCGGGGCGATTTCGCGCACGGCGGCGGATCCCTCGGTCGGCTCGTCGGCCATGCGCCGGTGGGCGTCGTCGATGCGGCCGTAGAGACGCTGCCAGGCCGCGGCCAGCCGCGCGGGAAACTCCGGCGAGGCGGCCAGCCCCGGCGGCAGGGCGCGAAGGCGAGCGGCCCCGGGCAGTCCTGCGGTCAGACCGCACAGTCCCGTCGCCGCGGCCAGAATCAAGACCGCGGCAAGCCCGGCTTCCGCGCGCCAACCGCCGCGAGGCCCCTTGAGCCTGAGCAGAAGGCGGATGTAGGCGGGCAGGAGCTTCCAGGCGTCGGCCTTGGAGGCGCCGGCCACGCGCGGTGCGTAGTGGATGGGCTCTTCGACCACGCGGCCGCCGGCGGCGAGTATGCCCACGAGCAGGTCCTGCTGGACGGAGAAATCGGTCGCTGAGCTGCGCACGGCGCGCGCGGCGGCGGTTCTGTAGAGGCGAAAACCGCTCGAGGATTCGCGCACCGGCAGTTCCAGCCAGCGGCGCGTGACCATGTTCAGCGAACGGCTGAGGATTTGCCGCGTCAGGGGCATCTGCGCCGAGCCGCCGCGGCAGTAGCGCGAGCCGACGATCAGGTCGGCTTCGCCTCGCCGGGCCCAGAAGCGCGCCAAGGCCTCGGGCGCGTGCGAGCCGTCGGCGTCGAGAATCGCCGCCCACGGCGCCTCGGCCGCGGCCAGGCCCTCGCGTACCGCCGAGCCGAAGCCTCGCCCCTTTTGGCGCAGGACGCGCGCGCCGAAGGATTCGGCGACGGCGACGGTCTCGTCTTTGGAGCCCCCGTCGATGACGATGACTTCCCCGGCCAGGCCCAGCGTCTTGAACAGCGCCGCCACGCGCGGCAGAAGCACGCGCAGGCCGCCGGCCTCGTCGAGCGTGGGCAAAACGACCGTCAGTTCGGGAGCCCGGTTCACGCCCTCTCCGGAAACAGCGCCTGCCGCCAGGCGCGCCAGGGGCCCGCGCCGTAGGCGCGATAGAGCGCCAGGTACAGCGACGGCCACAGCGCGGCGAGCAGCGTCGTCGCGGCGCGAAAAAGCGCGTGCGGCGATCTCGCCGCCGCGGGCAGTCCCGCGCGCCACTCGCGCAGAGCCGCGGCGGGGCGGCCTCGCAGGCCGTCCAGCAGTATTTTTCGCCGCGACAGCTCCAGGCGCTCGGTCTCGGCGGCGGCGGGGCTCAGCGTCAGTCCGCGCTCGCCAAGCCACGCGTCCAGCGCCCGGCGGTAGATCGCGCGGTTGGCGAGGTCGGCCTCAAGCTTCTTTACATCGCCGAAGGCGCCCGCGTACCAGTTGGCGCCGTGCACGCGGCGCAGGGCCAGCGTCTCGGGCACGTTGGCCACCTCCCCGAAAAACAACGCGCGAGACAGCATCCAATCGTCGAGGTAGAAAAACATCTCCTCGGGCAGGGGCAGCGCCCGCGCCAGGATCTCGCGGCGAAACGCGGTCCCCGACACTGCCGTCCACTCGACGCGGCCCGCCAGGAGGTCTTCCAGCCGGTAGCGCGCGGGCCAGCGCGGGAAGCGCCGCGGCAAGGGGTTGAGCGCCGCGTCACTGTCGTGAAGGAGGTGCTGGACCGCGCCGACGGCGGGATCGGCGAACTCGGCCAGGACGCGGGAAATTTTCCCCGGCCGCCAGGCGTCGTCGGCGTCGAGCAGAAAGACGACCTCGCCGCCGGATTCGGCGAAGCCGCGGTTGACCGCGGCGGTCTGTCCGCGCCGAGGCTGAAACACGCCGCGCACGCGCGCGCCGTAGGACTCGACGACGGCGCGGCTGTCGTCGTCGGAGCCGTCGTCGACGACCACGACCTCTGGCGTGGGGCAGTCCTCCTGCGACAGGACCGAGTCGATCGCCTCGCCCAGGAAGCGCGCGTAGTTGTGATTGTTGATCAGGACCGAGACGCTCGGCGCCATCGCCGCGATTCTAGCCAAATTGGACGCCCGGCGCCCGATCGGCTACAATCGCCGCGTGGCGCAGAGCGCGCGGCGGGGTGTCTGGCTCCTTGGGGCGTGCGCGGCGCTTGGGGCCGCGGCGTTGTCCGTCGTGCGCCTGCCGCTGGACGGGCGTTCTCATGCCGTGCTCGTCGCCGAGTCCGAACTCCACCCCGCGCTCGCCCGCGATCCGTTGACGCGCGCCACGCTGGCTTCCCCATACACGCGCGCGGCGTGCGTGGTGGGCGAGGGTTTGGCGGGCGTCCAACGGGCGACCGGAATCGATGCCGAGTTCGCGGGGTCGGCGTTGTCGGCGCTGCTGAGAGTGGCCTGCGCGGCGGCGATGTTCCGTTTGGCGCTGTCGGTCTGCGGTTCGATCGAGGCGGCGGTCTTGGCGACGCTTTGGTTCGGCCTGGAGGCTCCGCTTACGCCCGGAGCCGTGCCTTACGGTTTGACCGCTCTGGACCGCTCGCTGGGTCTGTTGCCGCTTCTGTTCTCTGTCGAGGCGTGTCTGCTGGGAAGGCGCAATCGCGCGCTTGCGTTGCTTATCGTCGCGACCTATCTGCACGCCAATCCCGCGATCCATTTGTGGCCGTGGGTCTTGGCCGAGGATGTTTGGGGCGCGCGCAAAAATCCGACGGCGCGTCGCGGCGTCGCGGCGCGCGGGTTGGTGGCGTTGGCGGCGGGTCTGCCGCTGATCCTCTCGGCGGGGCATTCACCTCTTGGCGAGACCGATCCGGCGCACGCGCGCGCGGCGTTGGCGTCCTTTGGCCCCTACATCAGCGGAAAAGGCCTGGTTCCCGCCGATTTGATCTTCGGTCTTGGGGGGCTGATCTTGGCGTTGCTGGCGCTGCGCCGCGCGCGCGGCTGGGCGGCGCGACCGGCGCTGTCCAGGGGCTTGGCGCTGGCCGTCGCCGCGCTGGCGTTGGGCTCGACGGCCGCCGCGACGGGTCCGGGCTTTCCGCTTTGGAGCGTGATCGTCAAGGCCCAACCGTGGGTCGCGTTGTATTTGATCGACCTGATCGGACTTTTAGCGATATCTCGGGATTTGGCCCAGGCCTTGTCCGAGCGACGCTTGGCGGCCCCCGCCTACGCGTGGACGCTGGCCTTGGGAGGGCCGCGGGATTGGTTGGCGCGCGGCCTGGCCATCGGGCTTTCGGTCGGCGCGAGCGGATCCTCCCGGGCCGAGATCGGCGCGGCGGCCGCGGCTGCCGCCGCTGCCGCCGCGGGTCTGGCCGCGGCGGCCTTTCCCTCGGCGGCCCGGGCCGCCTTGGCGGCTCTCGGTTTTCGCGGCGGAGTTCTAAGCTTGCCGTCCCTCCATTGGGCGGGCGCGGAGGGCTTGGTCGCGGCGTTGGCGCTGGGCTGGGTGAGCCGGCGCGTTCCCGCGCGGCTGGCGTCCGCGGGCGGGCTGCTCGGCGCGGCCGTGCTGTGGACGGCCAGCGTCGCCTTATGGCCGGGCGCGCCGGAAGATCCCGGGCTGAGGGCGCTCGCCGACTGGGCTCGCGTTCATCTTCCCGAAAACGCGATCGTCTATCATGCGCCGATCCGTAGCCCCGACTGCGTGGTCTGGATGTCGCGCGCGCGCCGCCGGATGACGCCGTGCGTCGAGGACATCGACGGCCCGATGCTGTATTTTTCCTCAGCGCGCGAGATGGGCGTGCGTCTTCGCGCCGGCGGCTACGACCCGGATTCCGTTCGCGATTTTCGTTCGCACATGAACGAGATGTCGCGCACGCTGGCGCGCGCCACGCCCGCGCGCGCGGCGGCGCTGGCGCGCGAGGCGGGCGTCACGAATGTTCTGCTGCCGTACGCAAAGGCGTGGCCAGGCCGCCCTCTGGCCGTGGCCGGAGGCTGGGCGTTGTATGCCGCGCCGCAGAGGCGGACGCGGCCGTGAAGATCGCGCTCGACGTCGCGGCGCTGCTCGACGGCGACAGCGGTCTCGGCTTTTATGTGGAGCGCATCGCCGCGGCCATGGTCTCGGCGGCACCCGAGCACGATTTCTTAATGACCGCGGCGTTCCTGCGCGGCGCCGAGCGTCTGGAGCGGGCGAGGCTGCCGCGTGCGTCCAACGCCGCGCGGCTGCATCTGGCCGCGCCACAGCGGCTTTTGCTTCCGGCCGAGGAAGCGACGGGGTGGCGTTGGCGCGAGCGCAATCTTGTCTCCCGCGGCGTCGATGCCTACTTGGGATTGGGAAACACGCTGCCGCCGCTGTCGCGCCTGCCGGGCGTCGTGGTCATCCACCATGTCGGGGGAAAACTTCCGCCGGGACCGTGGGCGCGGTTTTTCTTCGAGGCGTTGCCGCGCCGCTCGGCACTCCGAGCCGACGCGGTCATCGCGGTTTCGGAGCATACGCGCGTGCAGGCGATATCACGGTGGCGGCTTGATCCAGCCCGCGTGGAGACGATCCTGGAGGGAGGACCCGACCCGATTTTCAAGGTCGCGGGCGGAGTCCGCCCGTCGAACGCGCAGCCGTATGTCCTTCATGTCGGCGCGCTGGGAGCGCGAAAGAATGTGCCGGCGCTGATGGCCGCCTTCGCGCGCGTAATCGAACGCGACCCGGCGAGGCGGCTGCGCCTGATCTTGGCCGGGCGTCCCGGAGACGCGTCCGCGCAAGTCGCGCGGCTGGCCGCCGAGCCGCCGCTGGTCGGGCGCGTTGAAATCCTGGGTGCGGTGGCGCGCGAGCGCCTGGTTAGCCTCTATCAGGGCGCCGCGGCCGTCGTGGTGCCGTCTCGGTTGGAAGGCTTCGGCTTCCCCGTCCTCGAGGCGATGGCCTGCGCCGCCCCGGTGATCGCGGCCGCCGCGTCGTCTCTGCCCGAGGTCGCCGGCGGCGCGGCGCGGCTGTTCGATCCCGATGAGCCCGGTGCCCTGGAACGGGAATTGATCCGAGTGCTCGATGATGCCGAGGTGGCGGCGGAACTGCGCGCCAAGGGCCCCGAGCGCGCGGCGTCTTTTTCCTGGGAGCGCTCCGCGCGCGCCACGCTTGCCGCCGTGCTACGAACGAGCGCGGCGAAGAAAAGCTAAAATCGACGCGTGTTGTCCTATGCGTTCCTGACCTTCGGCTCGCTGTTCGCGATCGTCGATCCGTTCGCGGCGATCCCGACATTTTTGGCGATGACCGCCTCCGACGCGCCCGCGCAGAGAAGGCGCATGGCGCGCACCGCCTGCCTGACCGCGGCGGGGGTGCTGGCCGGCTTCGCGCTGCTGGGCCCGTCGATCTTCAACATGTTCGGCATCACTTTGGCGGCTTTCCAGGTGGCCGGGGGCCTGGTGTTGCTGCTGTCGGCGCTGGACATGTTGCGCGCGCAGAAATCCCCGCTCAAGGAGACGCCCGAGGAGTTCGCGGAGGGCATGAGCAAGGACGACATCGCGATCACGCCTCTGGCCGTGCCGCTCTTGGCCGGTCCGGGCGCGATCACGACTTCCATCGTGCTGGCCGGGAAGGCCGTGACCCTGCTGCACAAGGTGATTTTCTTCGGCCTGATCGCATTGGTCTGCCTGCTCAGCTACTGGACCCTGACGGTCGCGGCCGAGAGCGCGCAGCGCCTGTCGTCGACCATTCTCAACATCATCACGCGCCTGATGGGGTTGCTGCTGGCCGCGATCGGCGTCCAGTTCATCCTGTCCGCGCTCAAGATCGGCTGAAAATCCGCATCTCGCTTCCGTCTTGACTGCGCCGGACGCCGGGTCTACACTGACCGCGATGCCTTTCAAACGCGCCGCGGCGGCGGCGATTTTTTTGGCGGTGGCGGCCGCCGCAAAGTCGGCCGCGCCGCCTTTGAATCCCGCGCCACAGCCGTTCTGGGCCGCCGCGAGCGCGGTCATGAACGGGAGCCTGTATGTTTTCGGCGGACATGACGGACGGTGGCTCGACTCCGTTCAGCGCTTTGACCCTCACACGGGGCGATGGGAGCTCCTCGATCCGATGCCAGTCTCGCTGATGGCCGCGGATGCGGCGGCGGCCGACGAGAAAATTTTCATCAGCGGAGGATCGCGGTTCGAGGATCGCGGGGTCACCGTCTCCGATCTCCTGATCTTCGACGCCCGGGGGTCTTCTTGGAGCCGCGGTCCGGCGATGAGTGTCGAGCGCCAAGGCCACAACTCTTTTTTCCATCACGGGAAGATTTTCGCGTTCGGCGGAGTCGGACACGCCGGGGTGCAAAACGAAATCGAGGTCTTCTCCGGAGGACGCTGGTCGAGCGCGGGCCAAATTCCCGATCCGTATTACGATCGCGCCGCGGCGATGCTTGGCGACAAGATTTACTTCATCGGAGGGACTGACGACACGCCCGGCAGGGACGACCGCCAAAGCGCGGTGGATGTCTACGACCTTGCGTCGGGGAAATGGTCGCGGAGCGCTCCCCTGCCGTCCGCGCGCGAGGGTTCTGCTGCCGCCGTACTTGACGGGAAAATTTATGTCGTTGGCGGCGACGACCAGAGGCGCCGTCCTCTTTCCGAGGTGGATGCCTATGATCCCGCCTCCGACACATGGTCGCCGGTCGCGCCGATGCCCACGCCGCGCCGTAACGCGTCCGCAGCCGTCCTGGACGGGAAGCTCTATGTTGTCGGAGGAGCCGAGGTGGGAGACGCTGGACTTAGCGTCGTCGAACGCTACGATCCGGCGACGGGGCGGTGGAGCAGCTCCCAAGGCGCTTCGGATGTCGCCGCAGTTTCCGCCATCGCGCGGTCGACTCCAGCGCCCTTCGGCAACGAATCTTTCACCGCTCCGGCTCGCATGCGGGAACG